>JBHELF010000063.1:0-46604 GCA_046263155.1 Actinomycetota bacterium | reverse complement strand
TCACTTGACAATGACAAGGGCCGACCGCGACCCAATGTCAAGCGTCGCCCATCCACCTAGGTTGCGCTGAGCAGCGTCCTCTTCAGGCGTCCGGGCCGGGTCAGGCGAGCCGGGCGCGGCGAAGTGACCCGCTCACCTCGTCGTCTCTAAGAGCCCGGGTTACTGAAGGCCGGCACACGCACCAGACCAGCCATGACCGATTCTCCCGTGGCATGTTCGGGGCAAGCCATCAGGCTGTCCTCCGCGAATTCCGCGGCCGGGTCTGTTGTGACCATGAACGCTCATCGCCAGACAACCACTTGGAGGAATGGTGCATGCCCACCTTTCGTTGCACTTTAGCAAGGTCGATCCGCCAAACCTGCAAGTAGTGCGCCAGGAAAACGCGGCCATCTTCGATCATCTGGAGCGATGCATTCATTCATATGAGGGGTCAGGATCCATTCCAGGGTCACATCGTTCAGTTGTTAACGGCTCATGGCGACAACTCACCAGTACATGGTGAACGGAATCTCACTCGGCTGGGCCAACGTCTACAACCGGTTTCTGCCGAGCCAATACATCGAGGCCTCGGGATTGGAGAATGGCTACCTGGCTGAAACCCTCCCGACCCCGACAACGCCATTGCTGAGCCGAACGACCGCGATAACTCCGTCTCGGTTCTCATTCCACGTTGCGGGGCAGTTCGAAATCGTACGCCACGACGAAAGCTACGCCTCGGACCGAGGCTCGGCCGCATCGGATGATCAATCGGATGCTAGCTGGGGATGCTCTCAATCTTGAGAAGTGTCACGACGCAGATCTCTTCTGCAACGAGCCACGTGACTACAACATGCGCCTCGTCGAGAAATAGGAGAAAGCGTCCCTCGAAACCTGGACCCATTGGCACCCCGGAAACAGCTAGAGGGTCGCGCTCCAGCCGGGCGAGGAATCTGACGACTATGTCTCTATCTTGGTCGCTTTCACATTCCTCGCTCGTCCAGCGGTCGAATTCGCTGCGGCCTAGGAAATCCCAAGATTCACAGGGTCCGCTATGGCTGACCACTTTCTTTCAGCAATTCAGTAGGTGAGAACTTGTCGTCCCATGGGGGGCCTTTGCTGAGTCGGGCCTCTGCATCAGCGGACCGCTTGGCGAAATCCGGATCTGTTTTAAGTCGTCTTAAGTAGAGCTGATGAAAGGCTTTGGTGGCATCGTCGAGCTCCTCCTGGGCAACTCGCATCCTGTCCAGGGCATGTAGAGGGGCGTCCTTCTGGTCCAGGGGTGTGATGTTCACAAAGTGGTCGTACTGCTCTTGTGCCCTGCGGAGCCGTTCAGCGGCTTCTTTTAGCTCCTGCCGGTCGTCAGCTCTCTCATTTCTTGCTTCTGAGCTCATTTTCTAAGTATGGCAGTGCCCTATGACAAAAATGTCCCGGCAGACCACGTGGAACGTTCGGGTGACAGCAAGGCATAGACCCCGCGCTCGTTCTCGATAATCTTCACGACCCTCGCCGTGCATTCGGTGCTTTCGTTGTCGACTGCAAGGACGGTATATATCCAGGCGCAACAGGCCGCTCCGATCGACTGGGAAGTAAGGCTGGGATCAGGCCTTCCTCGTTGGTCATATTGAAGTCAACGACTAGCGTCACTTTCTTACCCTTATCCATGCTTCTAGCGTAAGGGCTTGTTTCCCCAGGCTTGCAAACATTGCATCGGATTCTCAGTTTCGATAGATCAGATGCCAGAGTCAGAAGTTCCCTGCGGCTCTGTAGGGCATCGGAGCAATCCAATGCGCACGCTGGGCTCGAATCAGATGGTGCCATGCTCCGACTATGATCAGTGCACTATGAGTCCACGAGTTCGAGGAGGTTGTGGAGGTTCTCCCTCCAGTTTCGCGCCCCTATAGGGGCCCACTGGAGAAGGGAGAGCCATGTCTTACCGGCTTCGAGTTCGTAGGTTTCTGAACGTACTCGGCTATAACGCGGGCGCGTACATCTTGGCCACCGTTGAAGACTCGTCACGCTATCGCGAAGGAAAGCACGGCTGGCCGTACGTCGATATCGACCTCACGCTTGGTGACTGCGGCCGGGTCGTTAGCTTTGACTTCGACCTGAGCGCGAGGGGTTCACGTCGCAACAGTTTGCGCAAGATCGAGATCATGATCGAGGTACTCAGCGCCTTCCGTGATGCTCTGCACGAGGAGGCAAGACTTGCCGAGGAGCGGGACGCCAAAGGGCGGAAGTAGAACATCGGATGACCAATGAAATGCAGACTCGTTGCTACCTACGGTCTTTCTTGTCCTCACGTTCGAGGACCTTACGCAGCACCTCGACAACCAGACGATCTTTGGGCAGGCCGCGCGAATCCTTCATCCGGATGACGTCTTTCGCCGACGGAATCAGTACGCGGTTCTCGAACGCTTCCTCCAGGCTCGCGGCGCGTCGCAGATCGGGGTAGCCGGTTGTCCCTCGCGGGATGAAAACGATGTCCAGAGGACCATAGGGCGTCATAAACGCGAGCTCATTTTCCCCGGCCAGATACTCGGGCGTAATCTCGACTGCGACGCCTTTGGGATCCAGATCCGTGATCCGTTTAGCGCCGAGACTGGTAAGCGCAGTCGCCAATCTTTTGAGGTTTTCTTCATCGTTCGAAGGACATATGTCGACGTCCACCGTCATATATGGCGACAGCCGCGCAATCGCCGCGAGCCCTCCGATCAGCACGTAAGCAACGTCGTGACGGGCCAAGATCTCAAGAATCTTTTCGGGCTGGAAATTCTTAGCCATGGTCGACGCGCCTCGCACGTCGTGTCAACTTGTCGAGCTTGCGCTGGGCATCAACGAGCGCCTCGATCCGCTGACCTGGAGAAAGATGCTTCATGCCTAAAGCAAGCCGAAGATCGTGGTTGTCATGAGGAACGAGCGAGATTGACACCTCGAGATCGCAGGCGTTGGCAATTTGTTCGATCGTTTCCAAGGAGGGGGACCGTTTTCCAGCCTCCCAGCGAGCGACGACCGACTGAGTCGTACCGAGCCGTTCGGCCAGTTGCTGCTGGGTGAGACCTGCACGACGTCTCGCTTCGTGAATTAGCAGGGGAGCCTTCATAGCCACATTATAGCCAATTGGCGATATCAAGAGCCCCCTAGCTGTTTTCGAATCGTTGCCGGCGGCCCACCTCGAGTACCGGTAGATCACCCAGCTTCTTTAGCCACTCATTCAAGCGCCGGCTGGATACCAGCTTGCCTCTCTCGTCGAGGTGGATGCAGATACGCGTGTCGTAGTGCTTGTAGACCTCGATCCGTTTGCCCTCTTTGACCCAAGCCTCAAGCCACATCCAGTCGCCCAGGTGCAATGGATCGAGGATGAACTTCTCAAGAGGCGCCCACCGAGGATCGTCAACAAGACGTATTCGTGAAAGCCGTATGGGTTGAAGCCGGAATCGTCCACTGCTGCCTCCTTTCGTCGCTGATGAGACGACGATAGGAGGGACCTACGACAGAAAGACCGCAAAAATTCTTGGTGGCTGTGATGTGGGCCACGCGGCAATCGGAGCAGATCCAGTGCGACAAGACTGGAAACGGCGCGACTACAGCTAAGGGTTGCCGCAACGGGCGGATGGGAAAAGCGCGGCGCGCAATTGTTCAACCCGGGCGTGCCATGCGTCCTCCTCGGGTCGATCCGGCAGTTCCACCTGGCCGAGCAAGACCCGTTCGGCGAGAGCCATGGCCTCTTCGTTGAGCGCCCCGTATCCCTCTATCAAATAGCGCACGGGACTTGCCGCCTCTGCAGGTTGGGCAACGTGGTGCAGTACATCGACGAGCTCCTCATTGGTTAAGTCACCATCGCTCAGGGGCCCCCTTTTCAACTGCGGTCGAGAAGGGCCGCGCGCGAGCGCGCCCTCGTTGGTCCCAATGGAAGTCGAGCTAAGCACCGAGCGGGCCAGCTGTACTAGGTCGGTCGCTCGCCCGGCCGTGCTCGGAGCTGCGCCCGAGGTTCCCCCGAACACCATCTCGCCATCTAGTGAGGACGCATCTGCCGCCATGAACTCATATCGATCCCCCGTTTCATAGGGCCGGTTCGGCGTAGAGCGGTGGGTTGTGCTGTGGGCGGGCATCCAGGTCCGGCCCTTCTCATCGACCCCGCCGACTTGATAGGCCTGAGGAAAGCCCGAGGGACTCATGATTTCGCCCAGCTGCTCGCCGTTTCCGACGGCGCTGAATACGAGCCTTCCCTGTTCCACAATCCTCGGGATGAACTCCGCCTCCGGACAGCTGACGATGGGGACGGGTCGTGCGTAGAGGTTGTTGTAGCTGGTGGATATCACATCGATCCAAGTCGCTCCCGTCAGCCATTCCCAGGCCGATGCATCGGGCTGGGAATGAAGCACGACCACAAGCCAGAGATCCGGGTTTGTGCCATGTTCCAGACCCGCGGCGCCGCTCGCCACACCGGTGCCGTGGATCGCGTCGGCAAATACATTTGTCACCGTGCTCGTCTCGGGCACATAGAGGAAAAGGCGTGTTCCCTTTAGGTAGTAAAGAACGCCGGCCTGAAGGTTGCCGAGTGCACCCGCGCGCGCGTCCTCAATCTGCTCACTAAAGCTGCCGCTGGCCGGAAGCGAGATTGGGGTGACGGGAGGAAGCCCCCGCGGCAGCTTGGCCTGACCAGGAGCAAGACGGAAATCGTCGTGCAACACGTTGAGTCCCGCTTCCAACACGGCGAGCACGGCCGGCGCGGGACGACGATCGGCGGGAGCGCCGGCGACCTCGGTAGCGCTCGAGATACAGATCGCGGCGCCCAACGCGACCGCGCAGGCGCGTAAGAGTCCTGTCCTGAAGGCCCCCACGTCGGGACCGCGCTCCAACATCAGGACATTATGAGTGCGAGTCACCTATTCCGACACCGGGCTCCATGCCGCTTTCGGCGACACCAGACCGTCAGTCGGCGGCGGCGGTCGCCGGCTCGGGCACCTCCAATTCTTCTGGCCGATGCGACATCGAAACGTGCGGCAGTTTCATAAGTCCCCAGGTACACGCGGCGAGAGTCGCCACACCTCCGAGGGCGATCGCGACGCGCGGGTTGAACTGCTCGGACACCCAGCCCACGATCGGCGCGCCGATAGGCGTGGATCCCAGGAAGAGGACGAAGTAGATCGCCATCACCCGCCCGCGCATCGAGTCGGACGAGGTGAGCTGCAGCGTGGAATTCATCGTGGTCAGAAAGGCCATCGAGGCGGCCCCCAGCGGAACCATCAACAGCGCCGCGAGCCAGAGCGAGGGCGCGCCGGCGAGGAGAAGAGTGAACGAGCCCAGCGCGAAGCCGGCGATGAGCAGAACGCGACTATCGGACTTGCCGACGGCGGCGTTGGCGAGCGAACCGATAAACATCCCGGCCCCGAGTGTGGAGCCGATCAGCCCCAGCGTGCCGGCGTCTCCGGCGAAGGTCTCCTTCGCGAACACCGGTAGAAGGACGACGAAGTTGTATTCGAGCGTCCCGATCACGGCCATCATCGTGAGCAGCGTCGCGAGCACGGGAACCGACCGCACATAGCGCAGCCCCTCGACGATCTGGCCCCTCCGGCGTTCGACTCGCTCGCCGACGGTCAGCGCGGACTTGTTCATGAAGACCAACGCAAGCGTGACGGGAACGAACGACAGCCCGTTCAGGATGAAGCACTCGCCGATGCCCACCGATGTGATCAGAAAGCCTGCGATCGCAGGGCCCAGCACGCGGGCCGTCGTGAAGGTCGCGGTGTTCAGACTCACGGCATTCGGAAGGCGGGCGCGCCCGACCATCTCCATCGTGAAGGTCTGCCGGGCCGGGTTGTCGAGGGCCGTGACCACGCCGAGCAGCAGCGCGATCGCGATCACCATCCACAGGGTCACGACGCCGGTAAGCGTGAGGATGCCGAGGATCAGCGACAACACCGCCGCGCTTCCATTCGTGAAGATCAGCAGCCTCCGCTTGTCCACGCGATCGGCGAGCACACCGGCCCACGCCCCCAGCACCAGGATCGGCAGCCACTGGATGGCGGTGACGACCCCGAGTCCCAGCCCGCTGTCGGTGATCCGCAGCACGAGCCAGCCCTGCGCGACCCACTGCACCCAGGTTCCCGTCCAGGACACGATCTGGCCGCCGAAGAACATGCGGTAGTTGGGCACGCGCAAAGAATCGAACGTGCGCGAAAAAGTCTGACCCACGCGCGAACTACCTCCGGATCGGGGATGGGCGCACTATTTTCGGGCATCGGTGTGTAATTCCGCGACACGCGCCGGTCGCCGGCCCGAAAGTTCCGGTCCTAGGTGTGATCTAGGTCACAGCTTTATCGGACGTGCTCCACCACGCTGATCCAATGAGCAGAAGACCGCGGACGGCACCGTCCACGCCCCTGTGGAAGACGCTCGGAGATTTCCTTGTCCACGAGTGGCTGCCCGCGATCAACCCGACCGTACGCGCGACGACCTATCTTGGTTATCGCTGTCACGTCGAGCGCCACATACGCCCGCGCATAGGCACGGTGCACCTCGCTAAGGTCGATGCCACAACCTTGAACAGCTTCTATGCCGCGTTGCTCGCGCCGACCAAGGCAGGCGGAGCCGGGTTGAGCCCGACGACAGTTCAACGGGTGCATGCCACCATCCACCGGGCGCTCCGCGACGCGGTGAAGTGGGGCCGCATCCCCAAGAATCCGGCCGACGACTGCGATCCGCCGCGCGAACGATCCCGTTTCGGTCACGAGATGGTCACCTGGAGCCCGACCGAGCTGCGCAAATTTCTCGACGGCGTCAGAGCTGATCGTTTGTATGCCTTGTGGGTGCTCCTTGCCACTACGGGCATGCGCAGGGGTGAGGCCCTCGGCCTGCGCTGGAGCGATGTCGATCTAGCAAATGCTCAGCTCGCGGTGCGTCAGTCTCTCGTGGCGGCGGGATCCGAGGTTTATCTGTCCAAGCCGAAGACGGCACGTGGACGGCGCGTCGTTGCGCTCGATGAGCGAACGGTCGAGGCGCTCACTGGCCATCGACGTCGCCAGGAACGAGAGAGGCGGTCGAGGCCCCATGACGACGCCGATCTGGTCTTCTGTGAACCTGATGGTGGGCCTCTGAGTCCGCCGGCGATCTCGAAGCTGTTCGTACAGCTGGTCAAGGAGATGGGCCTGCCGCGTATCCGCCTTCACGATCTGCGGCATACACACGCGACGCTTGCACTACGGGCCGGTATTCATCCGAAGATCGTGTCCGAGCGCCTCGGTCACGCGACGGTGTCCATGACCCTCGACGTCTACAGCCATGCCATCCCCTCCCTGCAGAAGGAGGCCGCGGCACGAGTGGCCGATCTCGTTTTCGATCTGGTTGGTGGATTACGGCCGCGCCTGAAGATCAGCCGGGCTTGGTCACGTCTGCGAGGTCTGCTTCCAAGTAAGAGATGAGATCGTCGGCGTCGAGGTGGAGGTTGATGCCGTGGCCCCCTCCGCCGATCGCCACGTTCCCCGATCCCTTTATGGATGAGTCCGCGATCACGGGCCAGGGATTGCTCGAGCCAAAGGGGGTGATCGCGCCGCGTTCGTAGCCGGTGGCTGCGGCGGCCTCCTCTTTCTCCGGAAGCGACAAGCGCGACACCCCGAGATGGCCTCTCAGCTTCGGCCAGTCGATCGCGCGGCCCCCCGGCACGAGCACGAACACGTAATCGTTATCGCCGCGGCGGATCACGATCGTGCGCAGCAGCTGGTGGAGCTCGATCCCCTGAAAGCGGGCGCTCTCCTCCGCGCTGGTCGCGCGCTCGGTGCGTACGACCTCGTACAACAGATCCGCTTCCAGCAGCGCCCTGAGAGCGGGAGTATCGGTATCCATTCGCGCAGCCTAGGGGCCTTCGACGCGGGGCGCGGGTTGAAGGTGGTGCGCTCCCGTAAGGCGAACTGAGAGGGCTCGACAAAGGGAGACGGATGCGGAGCCTCTTTCGGTACTACCTGGTCCTCATGCTGCTGGCCGTCGGTCTTTTTGCCGGAGGCGACGACCTACGTGCCCAGCAGGCGGCCGAGAACATGTCTGCCGTTGCAACCTTCTCCTACGTGCGCGGGACCGACATCGACTTCGCAGGCCGCTACGTCTATGCCGCACGGGAGGGTGATGAAGGCGGCGTCTACATGTTTGATGTTTCGAAAAGTCGTCCGAGAGAGGTCGCCTTTGTGTCCTGCCCGGGCACACAAAACGACGTCGCGGTCGTCCGACCAGGCCTGATCGCGCTGGGGTTCTACAGCGGAGCCTGTGGGGGAGAAGAGGGGTCGGGCGTACGTTTGATCGACGTCTCCAATCCGAAGCGGCCCCGCTACCTCGATTCCATTGCGTTTACCGACGGTACGCACACGCTCACGACCTATCCCGGCGGGGACTACATCTATTCGTCGCCCGGAGGCTTGGGTGAGAACGGCGGAGTTGAGTTCATTCTCGACGTGCGCAATCCGCGCAACATCAAGATCGCGGCCGAATACACCCCCAACCCCTTTGGCTGTCACGACGTGTCGTTCCACGCGACAGAAGGGCAGGTGCTCGGGTTTTGTCCCGGTCAGGCCGAGACCGAGATCTGGGATGCGTCGGACCCAGTCAGTCCAGTTCTTCTTGCCATGATCCCTCCCCATATGGAATTTCCGCATTCGGCAGTGGCGAGCCCCGATGGAGAGCTGCTCGTCATCGGGGACGAGAGCATCTTCACCGCCAACGAGTGTGCGACGGGTCACAGCGTGACGGGGGCGCTGTGGGCCTACGACATCAGCGATCCAACTCGCCCCATACCCATGGGACAGATCTCCTCGCCGCGCGGCGCCGCTCCCGTCGGCACGATGGTGACCCCCTGGTGCACGGCGCACAACTTCAACTTTCTGCCGAAGACCCGAGCGGTGGCCGTCTCCTGGTACACGGGCGGAACGAGCGTGATCGATTTCTCGGATCCGACGGCTCCCCGAGAAGTCGGGTATTTCCGCCCGGACGATGCCGACTCGTGGTCCTCCTATTTCTATAAGGGCCTGATCTATTCAAACGACCAGGTCAGGGGGCTCGACGTGCTCAGGTTCGATGGGGACGTTCTGTCCGGCTGATTCCAAGACAGGAACTGTCGGACCTCCTCTCTAGAGTGTGTCCATGGCACGGGGACGGCGAGCGGAGGACTGGCGGCGCGATCTCGAGTCGGCAAGACCCCGAGAGATCGAGCTGGGCCGGATCCTGGCGACCGATCCTCGAGTGGCGGAGTTCGAGGACCACACGCGCAGCTTCGACCGCCTCGATTACTCGTTTACGTACCGAGGGGCCCGGGTCCATCTCGACCTCAAGGAGAAGATCCGAGCCACGTCTCGGGGTCTGGCGTCCCTGTGGCCCGAGGTGGCCCCCCGCGATCTCTTCGTGATCGACGAGACCGTCTACCGCCGCATCGTGTGGCAGGGCGGAGGCGGCTACCTCGCGGTGCACGATCATCCCGGAGAGCGCTGGCTTATCTTCGGGCCCTGGGAGCTGACCCTCGGCCCCCGCCGGCGCTACACGCGGTGGGGCGAGCGCGGGTCCGGCGCCTTCCCCAAGGGCAAGGTGCTGCTCGATCTGACGACCGCCGCCGCGGCCGCGGCGGAGTTCTCCGTCGACTTGCTGCTTCAGGTGGTCGAGCGGTCGCGGGCCCAAAGAGACGAGGTAGGAGCGGTCGCGATCCTGGGACAGACCCTTCCCGAGATCGGCTCGCCGGGCCCCCAGAGATAGATGTCGTAGGCCTTCCCTAGATTGAGTCTCGAGATGCCGAGCCCGATCCCTAGGATGGTTTGAATGAAAGAAGAGGAGTCTGCGAGGCGCCGTCCCACGTCCACCTCGGCCTTCGGGGTCGGTCGCCGTGAGAGCCACGACGCCTCGGCCTTCTACGCCCGCTTCCAGACCCCCGAGGTCTCCGCCGACGATCACGTCGCCACCAATCCCGACGCCGTCCTCGACCAGATCTACAGCGGCGACGCGCGCCACATGGACGAGCTCGCCGATTCGTCCGTAGCTCTCGTCGTCACCTCGCCTCCTTACTTCGCCGGCAAGGAGTACGAGACCGCGCTCGGGGAGGGCCACGTCCCGGCCTCCTACGTCCAGTACCTCGAGATGCTGGAGGAAGTCTTCGCCGAGTGCGTGCGCAAGCTCGAGCCCGGCGGTCGCATCGCGGTCAACGTCGCCAACCTCGGCCGGCGTCCTTACCGCAGCCTGGCGGCCGACGTCGTCGCCATCTTGCAGGACCAACTGAAGCTGCTCCTGCGCGGCGAGATCGTCTGGGTGAAGGGCCAGGGAGCGAGCGGCTCGACTGCGTGGGGGTCCTTCCAGAGCCCCGCCAATCCCGTACTGCGCGATCTCACGGAGCGCGTGATCGTCGCCAGCAAGGGGCGCTTCGATCGCGCCCTCTCGCGGCGGCAGAGGGAGAAGGAAGGGCTGCCGTCGGAGGTCTCGATCTTCAAAGAGGACTTCATGGAGGCGACCACGGACGTATGGGAGCTTCCTCCCGAGAGCGCGACCCGAGTGAACCATCCGGCCCCCTTTCCCGTGGAGCTGCCGCTTCGGCTGATCGAGCTCTACACGTACCGCGGGGATTTGGTGCTCGATCCCTTTATGGGATCGGGATCGACGGCGGTGGCCGTGGTGCGCTCCGAGCGCCACTTCGTCGGCTACGACACCGACCCGGGCTACGTGGAGGTGGCGCGGAAAAGAGTTGCCGGCGAACGCGAACGCCGGGCGAACCTCGGAGGGCCACCACGGGTGGCATTGGCCGCCCGGCCCGCGCCGGCGGATCCATCGGAAGACTCGCAGTCGCGCGCCGTGCGCGAGGGACGGGCGGCCAAGGAGATAGCGAAGGCGGTGTTGGTCGACTGCGGGTTCACCGACATAGTCGAGGAGCATCGCTTTCGAAACGGCGTCGAGGTCAACTTCGTTGCCTCCGACCTCACCGGGCACCGGTGGTTCTTCGATGTGTCCGGTGCCTTTACGAGCGCGCGGCCGGGACTGCGCCGCACCGACACCTTGTGGAAGGCCCTCGGCAAGGCGGCGGTGATCAAGTCGTCCAAGCAAGAGGGATCGCCGCTCATCTTCCTCACCACGAACCTGCCCTCGCGCGGCACAGCCGGGGACCTGGCGTTACGAGCCGCCCGGGGCAACGTTTTTCACGACGCGATCGAGATGCTGTCGCGCGAGGGCCAGGAGCGGTTGCGCCACTACGCAACCGGACGCAACCGGACCCGCCCCGTGGGGGAATTACTCGGCCCTACCTCGGAGTAATGGCGCGCATCGGTGCTTACGCGGTCGTGCGCGGCGAGGAGCCCACGGTCGTGCTCGCCGAGAACGCGGAAGTCTTATCCCGCGCTCTCGCGCTACAGCTCGTCGCCCAGCTGCCTGCCGGCAAAGTGTCTTCTCCGGCGCGCCTGAAGTCGATGCGCGAAGCCCTTCTCGAGGAGCGCTGGGCCGACGCTCTCGTCATCTGGATGGAGGAGACCGAGGCGACGGTCGACGTCTACGACGAGGCCCCCACCGTGTGGACGCCTGCAGAGCTTGACGCGGAGCAGGCCCCGATGGAGATACGCATGGCGCCGCTCTTTAAAGAGGACGGCTAGAAGGGCGAGCTCAGGCGCCGCGGCCCAGCTCGGACAACAAAGCGCGCGCATAGAAGGTTTCGAACGGCTCGCCGGGCTTCTGCGCGCTGTAGTCCTTGTCGAGTTTTACCAGCTGATAGATGAGCTCGCTGCGCACCGGCTTGGTACCGAGAATCTGCGGTAGCTCGGAGAGGTCGAGCAGCCAGTCCGCATACCACGAGGCCCAGTCCGGATCGTCGCCGTCGACGATGCGATAGACCTGATGATGCGTCTCGGCGGCCTCCTGCAGCAGCTTGGCGATGGCCTCGACTTTCTCCGTCACGCCTCTTCCCTCCGCAAGATGAGTTCGGGCGCGCGGCGCAGATAACCCTGCGACGCCAGCCAGCGCAGGTGTCCGAAGGACGTCGACACCCAGCTGCGGTTGCCGTGATCCATGGCCGGTGCCGTGATCGCGGCCCTGCGACAGAGGGCCACGAACCCCAGCTCCGCGATGTGCGCGTGCCCGCGCGCGTTTGGATGGCAGCCGTCGATGCTGCATTCCGCCATCGTGTAGCGCCACCCGGGGGCCGCGTCCATGCATTCCGCCCCGTACTCGGCCGCTACCTCGAGCACTACATCGCTCGCGACCTGCAGTCGCTCCTTGCGTTCTCGGCCGCGTCCCCGCGGAAGAACTCTCAGTATCGGAAGCTCCTTCGGAAAGGTGCCCATGAGAAGAGTTGCCCCCGACGCGGCCATCTTGGCCGCGATCGCCCGTAGCTCACTGCGGTACGTGGGGGGATCGAAGTCGGGGGCCAGGAGATCGTTCATGCCGGCGACGATGCTGACGAGATCGGGCTCCAGCCCTAGGGCCCGCTCGACCTGCGTCTCGCGCACCTGACGCGTCGTGAGGCCGCGACGCCCGAGGTTCCAGTAGGCGAGGTCCGGATTCAGCGCGCGCAGCGAATCCGCCAACCGATCAGCCCAGCCCCGCAAAGAGCGTCCGGCCGGGTCCCCCACGCCTTCGGTCAGACTGTCTCCGAGCGCGACGAAGCGCGACCACGGGATGCGAGCCGGCGGGTGCGCCATGGCGTCATGTTAGGGCACCGGGTTTTTCAGAATTCCAAAATTCCTACGCGCAGCGTCGGTCGCGCCGGTGCTCAGTTACCGCAGGCGCGGCCCTCCGACGATCGTGCCGAGCACGCCCTCGTTGCCCATGTTGTTAGTTCCCTCGGGCGTTGCGCAGGCGGAGATACAGATGTCGACGAGGGAAGCCCAGGGAATGCCCTTGGTGTCGATCACCACGTCGATGAAGTCGTACACGGCCTTGCATCGGATGGGTCCACAAGTGCCTCGCACGAATGGGTCGGCGGGGTCGTTTATCGCGCCCGAGTAGAAGGTCGGTTTCTTCGCCAACGCGTTCGCCGTGACGGTGAGATACGCGTTCCAGGTCGTCTTTTCGTAGCTCTCGGGATCGGGAGGATTCAAGAAGAACAGCTGCCGGAAGCAGTAGACGGGATCAGGTCTGCAGTCGTCGCTCTGCGGGAAGGGCTTGCCTGGCGAGTTACTGCTCCCGTAGTACGCGACCGCGATCTTCCCGGACGCGCCGACGTCGATCTTGGGAAGAGTGGACTCGACAATTCCGGGCGGGCCGACCATCAGAGGCTTGCTCCACGTCTCGCCTTCGTCGGTCGAGACCGCGAGATAGGGGAGCCGATCTCCAGAGACCCAGAAGTAGTAGATGTTTCCCTTTGCGTCCGAAGCGACCGCGGCCTCGTGTTCGTACACACCCGTCGTCGTCTGCGGCACGCCGTTGTCGGCGACCTGCACCCGCTGCCAGGTGGCTCCCTCGTCGCGACTGATCGCGAGCCAAGGCTGCCCACAAAATCCCTTTGGCACAAAGACTGTGCCGTCTCGCCCGACGTAGCCGTGTCCGATCGCGCCGTGGCAATAGCCATCGATACCCAGATCGTTTTCCGGCTGGGGACCGGTGACATACGGCGGCGAGCCGGTGAGGACCCAGGAAAGCCCGCCGTCGAGTGACTTCAGACACTCGGTAGTGACCGAATAGATCGTCGCTCCTCCCTGGGTGGAGCAGGAATAGACCATGTTCGGATAACCGACTGTCGGACTGTTCACCGGTGGACCGGCGAACAGGTTCTGGTGATCCATGAGTCCGCAGTTGAGCAGCGTTGTCGTCCACGAGTCACCGAGGTCGTCGGAGAACGAGAGCTCCGAGCAGCCGAAGAAGAAGTCGTACGTGAATACGCGGTCGGTATCCGGATCCACGTAGAGATAGGGATCGAGCGTCGTCGGATGGCGCCGGCTTCCCTGGATGCGCGGCGAGACGTCCTCCCAGGTCATCCCTCCGTCCTTCGTCCGTAGCACAAGGGGAGCGCCGGCCAGGCCCTGGAAGAGAATGGTTCCGTCCTTCGTCACACCCAGAGTTGGTTCTCCCGCGCCAAAGCCCGTGCGGAACATGCGTGTCACCGGCCTGGCTCCCGGACCGCTAAGCGGATGTCCTCCCGGAAGGTGGACCATCATCGTGCCGCCCGAATCCTTCTTGGGCGAGACACGGTCGCGCGTCCTGGTCACACCGGGAGGAACATCCGTCACTTTCATCTCGTGGAGCTCGGCAAACTCCACCTCCACCGCCGCAGGGAGCATGCCCGGGGACCCTGGAGTCGCGAGCGCGCCGCCAAGAATCAGGAGACCGGTCACGGCGGCCCCGAGGCGCAGGTCCAGCGGTGGAAACCCTCGTCTGAACGTAGTGCTCAAGGTTTCGGTGCGCCGGCTTCCTACTCCTTCAACATCACGTTGGGACGCGTCTGTTGAAGCAGACCGACGCGGTTGCCGCTCGCATCGGCGAGCAGGAGGCAGGGACCGTCAGGAACCTCCACCCGGCGTTCGGGGCCCGGCCAACCGGCATTCTTCAGAGAGGCAACGGCACGATCCAGATCCTCGACGGCCCAGATAAGGATCACGCCCGGCGCGGGCTCGTGGTCCGCGAGCAGGAGAAGAGGCCCCTCGCCCAGCTCGACGGCGGCCACCTCGGTCTCGAAGGCCTCCGCGCGCCAGACAATCTTTCCGCCGAGCCGATCCCTGTAGAACTTGAGGTCGGCTTCGACGTCGCTCGAACCGACGTAGAGGTATGTCAGGCGCGCCGTTTGATCGAGCACGCGACGGCTACCCGTCGAGCTCTGCCCGCAGACCCGCTCCCAGCTCGCGCAACACGTCGATCAACAGCTCGACGTCTGCCTCGGAGGTCCTCCAGTTGACGAGCGCGGGACGAAATGCGATCCGGCCCCCGTACGTGGTGGTCCCGACATAGACCCGACCGTCGTCCAGCATCGCGTTCCCGAGCTTGGTATTCAGTTCGTTGAGTTGCTCTTCGCTGAGGCCACCCGGGTTGAAGCGGAAACAGACGATGTTCAGTTGCACATCGGCCAGCCGTTCGAGATCGGGGGCCTCATCGACAAGATGTCCGATGTGCTGCGCGAGATCGAGTCCGCGCTCGATGATCTCCCGATAGCCGTCGCGTCCATACGCTTTCAGGGTCGCCCAGACGGTGAGGCCGCGCGCTCGCTGCGAGCTCTCGGGTGACACGAAGCCGACGTTGGGTCGCTCACCTCGCGACGTGAGATACGCCGCGCTCAAGCCGAAAACCCCCTGCAGCAGGGTCGGGTTCTTGAGAAAAGCAAATCCGCAGTCGTAGGGAATGTTCAACCACTTGTGGCCATCCGCGGTCACCGAGTCGGCGCGCTCGATGCCGCGGGCGAGGTGCGAGGTCTTGTCACTCAGCCGGGCGAAGAGACCGAAGGCGCCGTCGACGTGCAGCCAGCATTCGTACCGCTCGGCCAGCTCGGCCATCTGGTCGATGGGATCGAAGTCGCCGGCGTTTACCTCTCCCGCGTTGGCGACGATGATCGCCGGAGCTCCATCCAGTTGCAGGAGGGCCTTCTCCAACGCCTCGAGGTCGAGGCGGCCCACATCGTCGCGCTCGAACCTTTGCACGTTGGCGCGCCCGATTCCGAGCATCGCTGACGTCTTTATGGAACTCGCGTGGATGTAGCCGCTCGACAACAAGGGAATCTGTGGCAGCGAGGCAAGTCCTTGTTCATCGACATCTATGCCGTGACGGTCGGCCCACCAGCGCCGGGCCGCGGCGAGCCCTACATAGTTCGCCATCGTGGCGCCCGTCGTCAGCACGCCGCCCCACGACGCCGGCAGGCGGAATAGGTCGAGGAGCCAGCGGATGGAAAGCGTCTCTAACTTTCCGCCCAGCGGAGACCCAAGCCACATGCCGGGGTTCTGATCGACAACGGAGCCGAACATGTCGGCCCCCATAGCGGCCGGCGTCGTGCCTCCGATCACGAAGTGGAAGAAGCGCGGGCCGCTCGAATGCACCGCGGCCTCGAGTCCTTGATCCTGAAGCAGAGAGAGAGCCTTGAGCGCGCCGTCGCCGGTCTCGGGCAGAGGCTCGTCGAACGAATCCGCGGCCTCGTCGGCACCGGGTGCCCGGACAGCGCGTTCGTCGAGCGAGGTGAGGTAATCCTCGGCCTGCCGCTGGACAAAGGCCAGGACCTCGTTCAGCTCGGAGCGATCTGGGCCCGCCATGAAGGCGAGCGTATAGGGCGCGGCGAATCTGCCCTTACAAGCACAGGTCGACTACGTATCAAGAGTGATGGCGAACCTTCGAAGAGACATCGGGTTAGTGGTGGCGCTGGCGCTCGCCGCGTGGGTCTGCGGCGCGGGTAGCGCCCTCGCCCGCGCGCCCGGGCGCTTCGCTTTCTGATGCCGAGCCCGCGCCCCGACTTTCTCAACGTAAGAGAGAAAGACGAGACCGGGACGCTGAGGTCCACGCCGAGCGGCCGCATCTCCGTCGCCGGCGGAGGACTCGCCACTGGGCGCGTATGTGGACGTGCTCCGGAGAGGATCGACCTCCTGCGGCCCTAAGGCTTCCGCGGAGAGACGAAAAGCGTCTGCAGGGTTCGGCCCACGGGCCCCGACTCGTCGTAGATAGTCGAGGCCGCCAGTCCGATCCCGTCTGGGTCGATCGTTGTTTTGGCATCGAAGCAGATCCACTCGCCGGCCGGCATGCGATGCAGGTAAACGGCGAGGTCCGGATTGACGAACAGCCACTTTGCCCAGTCGAGCTCGGCCGAGATTCCGCTGGCCGAGTCCGCGGCGAGAAGCACTCGCTGTAGAGGACTCGGCTCCTCATCCGGAATCAGTGGAAACCGCGCTCGCAGCCAGGCGACCGCCGGCCCGGGCTCGAGGAAGCTGCCCTCGATAAAGCTTCCCTCCATCGAAGTCACGTAGTTCACGGACCCGTCCCACATCCAGCTTGCCTCTCCGTGCTCGGGCCCGGGCGGGGGATCGCCCTGTGGCTGGGGCTCCAGCTCGAGGGTCTCGGTGCGAATGCGCCACGCCGTCGCGCGCATCACCTCTGTGTCGTCGGCATGAAGAGATGCCCGGACGAGTTGCACGCTTCTTCCGGCGCGCCCGACCTCGGCCGTTACCGTCAGCGGCGCGATGGGAACCGGTCTAAGGATGTCGAAACTGATGCGTGCAACCTGCAGATCCGTTCGCTCGTCGACGTTCTCGATCGCTCGTCCAAGCAACGCCGAAGGTGGCCCGCCGTGCTGAGAGTCCGGTCCCCACGGCCCGATCGTGTTGTCCGTAGACACAAAACGGTTGTCGCCGTTGGGCAGGTAGAAGGCCTCAGCCATCCGAGGACGGTAACCCGCGGGTCTGCTTACGCGGGTTCGGTATCGGGCTCGTTGTCCTCGAGTGGTACCGACCCCGACACGATCGTGGTTCCTTTCGGCTCGGAGGTGACCGTTAGCGTGCCGCCCAAAGCCGCGACGCGATCCGTCATGTTCTGAAGGCCGGACTGCTCGACGATCCCGGGGTCGAATCCCGGTCCTCTATCTTGGACCGAGAAGTTGAGAGCCCCGCCGAGAACCTGCAGCGTGACCGTAATTGGGCCGCGCCCCGTGTGTTTGACGGCGTTTTGGATCGCCTCCAGACAGCAGAAGTAGACGGCGTTCTCGATTTCCCTACCCAGGCGCTCCACGTTCGTTCCCTCGACGCGCACGTCGACGGGGCAACGGCGCGCATGTGCCTCGAGCGCCGCTACCAAGCCGCGGTCGGCCAGAACCGGCGGATAGACGCCGCGCGCCAGGTCGCGCAGCGTCTGCAGCGTCATTTCAGCATCGGCTTGCAGTTCGGTCAGCAGGACCCGGGCCTCGGCGGGATTCTCGAGAGCCATTTCCTGGGCCAGACGCAGCTTCAGCGACATGCCCACCAGATGTTGTTGGGCGCCATCGTGGATGTCTCGTTCCAGACGTCTTCGCTCTTCGTCTTGGGCGCGCACGATCCGTTGGCGCGAAGCGCGCAACTCGCGTAGCCGAGCCTGCAACTCGGTGGTGAGCTGCGCGTTTTTGAAAGCGAGACCCGCCTGGGAGGCCACATCCGAAAGGAGGCGATCCTCAACCGGAGTGATGGTCTCTCCCGGTGCTTTCGCGATGGTGAAAGCTCCGAGGAGCTCTCCCGCGTGGAGCACGGGCACGGCGCGGTCCATCTCGGGCCATTCGGGAAGACGTCCCTCGGATAACGGTCGCGGTGTCGCGGTTTCGTCAAGGGGGGAGCCGGGATGGGCTCCGGCGAGGACGATATTGTCGTCCATTCGCAGCCATACCTCTGCACGGCGGGCTGCGGTGCCCTCCGCGAGAGTGCGAGCGAGCCGGGGGATCACCTCTTCGACATCGAAAGAGCCCGCCATGCGGTCGGCCAACTCGGCCAGCACGTCGTACGGGCTGGCGCGCCGCCCGTACACGAGCCGGTTCGCCAGCTCGGCGGCGCGCTTCCTCACCGGCTGAAACGCGAGTGCGACCACGACCGTGACGCTGATCGAGAGGAACACATCCAGTCCCGCCCCGGCCCCCAGCAGAGTGCCGATCCCGATCACAACCGCGAGGTAGACGGCGGTAATGAGGGCGATCAAGGCCCCGTAGAGAAGTGTCCTGTTTATGACGCGCTCCACATCCCACAGGCGGAACCGAACGAGCGCGACCAATAGCGCCATCGCCATCAGTGCGAAGACGATCCGAAAGACGCGAAAAGCCAACACCGCCTGTGCCCGTCCGGAGAACTCCTTGCCGATGAACAGAGGATCGTCCGCGGCGGGGGTGCGGTAGATCGCGACGTTATGGAGGTCGGCGTCGAAGCTCGTAAAGCGCAGAGTCGTCGTGCGTCCCGCCTGGAGCTCAAAGCGGCGCTTGTCGAAGCGGCTGTCGTCCGCGCGAATGTCGATCAGGTCGGGCGCGGGCTGGCCCCGTGGCAGGACCGTGACGGTGCCCACCATGTCCTCGGGGTGAGGATCGCAGCGATAGAAGTACGTGCCGGGTTCGTCGATCTTTACTTCGTAGTTCACCGTCTGGCTCCGACTGGCCGGGGCAACGGCATTCGTTATGAAAACCAGCGGGACTGCGATCGCGAAGGCCAAACCAAGGGTCCACAGCAACACCCGCGACTGGCGCCGCGCCTCATCTGTCACCGCGCGCCGGTAGCGACCGATCTGTGAGGCGACGCCCGCGATAGGGATCGCGATCCCGAACATGAGAACGAGACCGAACGTGTGATCGTCGACCGTCAACAAGGTGAAACCGAGAAAAACCCACGCAAGGACTGCCACGAGAGGCACCTTGATGAGCCGGAATTGTCCGCGGCCGGCGAGAAGACGCCCATCGGGAAACAACAGGAGCGCAAACAAATAGGCGAGCCCGGACAGGATGTGCACCAGCGCGTGCCAGAAATCAACCGTGGGCAGGGCGGCGGTCGGGAGTACCTGCAGCGCATCGTGGCCCTGGAGATTGAAGGCGACTGCCGTCCCGATCATTCCGAGAGCAAGCAATCGCGCCGTTCGGTCGCGGCCGCGCAGCCGGACCAGCAGCAGACCCAGCGCGATATTGAAGATGCTGAACAGATAGTCCAAAACGACATGAACGAGAGACTGAGCCTGGTGGGTGGCGGCCCCCGCATTACGCGCGATCTCTGCGCCCCAGCCTTCGGCCTCTCCCGACCTATGCAACCAGTCATGGAGAGCCGGCGCGCTTGCGGCGATCGCCGGAATCAGGCCGGTGACGAGCCAGACGACGGCACTGCCGGTCAGGGCCGCGATCAGCAGAATGTAGGCAAGGTTGCCCTCAGACCGTCGCATCAGTTGATTGTCCTGCACGCCCCTCTATCCTCGCGGCGATGACGATCCGCGTCGTGCTCGCCGAGGACAATCTCATCGTGAGAGAGGGAATAGAGCGACTTCTCGCAACGCATCCCGATCTCGAGGTCACCGCGGTGTGCGAAGACTTCGATGATCTGCTGGCGGCAATTGAAAAACAGCCTCCCGATGTCGTGGTCACCGACATCCGCATGCCGCCCACGGGAACCGACGAGGGAATCCGCGCCGCAGACCTGATCCGGAAGAATTGGCCCGATGTGGGCGTGGTTGTGTTGAGCCAACACGACGAGCCCGAATACGCACTGGCGCTGCTGGAAGAGGGCTCGGAACGACGTGCCTATCTGCTGAAGGAGCGCGTGACCAATCTCGAGCAACTGGCGGGGGCGATCCAGGCGGTCGCGCAGGGCGGCTCTGCCATCGATCCGAAGGTCGTCGAGTCGCTGGTCCGAGCTCGGGGACGGGGCGAGGAATCGCCGCTCAAAGTTCTGACACCCCGCGAGACCGAGATTCTGTCGGAGATGGCGCAGGGAAAGACCAACGCCTCGATCGCGGCCGGCCTGTTTCTGACCGAACGCGGGGTCGAGAAACACATCAACTCGATCTTTTCGAAACTCGGCCTGAGCGGAGAAAAAGACGTCCATCGCCGGGTCAAGGCCGTCTTACTTTTCCTGTCGGAGACCGCCTAGCCACCGACGGTCCCGCCACTAAATAGTGGTGCTGGCACCACCGCGTTTCGGGGTGGTTGCCGGGTTCTCCCGGAGCCCTCTCGATACGAGCCTTATGAGCGTTGGCTTTCCCTCGAGAAGGAGGCTCCATGAGGAACTCGCTCGTCAGAGGTATTACCGCGACGGCGGCCGGCGGATTGCTGGTCGCGGGGGCCGCGGCGCTGGCACTCAATGCCGCGGTGGCAGAGACGGCTCGGCCCCGAGGTCTCGTTGCGGAGTTGAAGAACACCGCCGGTGCCACCGTCGGAACCGTTCGATTCCTTCCTAGCGAGGACGGCAAAACCCTGATGCGCGTCGCCGCGGGCGGGCTCACGCCCGGTTTCCACGGCTACCACGTGCACTCCGCGGGAGTCTGCGACCCGGCCGCCAGAGATACTGCCGGAAATACCGTCCCGTTCTTCAGCGCGGCAGGGCACTTCAATCCCGTGACGACCAATACCCACGGGGCCCACGCCGGAGACCTGCCTCCGCTTCTCGTTGCCGAGGACGGGACGGCCTTTCTGAAGTTCGCCACCGACCGCTTCCGCAACCGCGATCTTCTCGACGCGGACGGCAGCGCCGTGATCATTCACGCCGCCCCGGACAATCTGGCGAACGTTCCCGGCCAGACGTCTACAGGTGGCGAGCGTTACCACTCACATATGGACAACGTTCTCG
This sequence comes from Actinomycetota bacterium, assembly GCA_046263155.1. Classification (GTDB taxonomy): domain Bacteria; phylum Actinomycetota; class CADDZG01; order CADDZG01; family WHSQ01; genus DATADF01. Next base: position 25,446 of record JBHELF010000063.1, on the reverse strand, counting down.
GTTCTGACACCGCGACCAAGGCGACCGGCGATGCCGGCGCGCGCTTTGCCTGCGGCGTAGTGACAAGAACGCAATAACAAAGTTCGGCGCGCGCCACATCTAGGTGTGGCGCGCTCCCTCTTAAGGAAGGACTTCGCTAAGTGAACGTCATCGAGATAGAGGGACTGCGCAAGGAGTACCGGTCCCGGCGCGGCCGCACCGTCGCCGTCGATGGTCTCGATCTGGTGATCGAGTCGGGTGGAGTCTTCGGCTTTCTGGGACCTAACGGCTCGGGCAAGACCACGACGATGCGGTGCCTACTCGGCCTTGCCCGTCCGACCGCGGGACGGTGCCGCATCCTGGGCAAGGACTCGGGGACCGAGCTGAGCGAGGTGATCACCCGGGTCGGGTCGATCATCGAGGGACCGGCGCTCTTTCCGAGTTTCTCCGCGCGTCGCAATCTCAGCCTCTTGGCGCGTCTCGACGGCCTGACCGCGGCCGACGTGGACCGCGTGCTGGAACAGGTGGCTCTCAAGGAGCGGGAGCGAGACCTGGTGAAGAACTACTCGCTTGGCATGCGCCAGCGCCTGGCGATTGCGGCCGCGCTGCTGAAAGATCCCGAGGTCTTGATCCTCGACGAGCCCGCGAACGGACTCGATCCCGCAGGCATCAGAGAGGTTCGCCAACTGCTGCGGCGGCTCGGAGACGAAGGCCGCACCGTATTCGTCTCGAGCCACATCCTGGCCGAGGTGCAACAGACCTGCGACTTCGTCGCGATCTTGGCCAAGGGGCGCTGCGTCGCGTCGGGGCCGGTATCCGACGTGCTCTCGAACGGTTTCTCGCGTGCCGTCAGCGTGTCGTTCGACGATCCGGAGCAGCTCGCCGCCGCCGCCCCCGCGCTGATCGCCGTCGGCTATGCAGTGACCTCCGGAGACGACCATCTCAGGATCGACGCCGCCCCCGAGGAGGGATCGCGAATCGCCAGAACGCTCGCCGACGAAGGGCTGTACCCGAGGGAGTTGCGACCTGAGACCGTCGACCTTGAAACGGTCTTTCTCGAGCTCACCTCGACCGAGGAGGTGGCGGCATGAGGGCACTGATCGCTGTGGAGTTCCGACGTCTCCTGGGTCGTCGCTTGCTGCACGGCCTGACGATGCTTGTTACAGCTGCGCTGTTGTTTGCGGGTGTCGCGGGCTTCATCGCGTCGGACGACTCGCGACAGGCCATTGCGGCGGCAGATGCTGCTCGCGCCGCGGAGATGACCCGCTGCGTGACCGATATCGATCACGCCTCGGCCGCGCGGATCGGCGAGTATCCGCCCGAGGCCACGGCCGACCCGAAAGGTTTTTGCGAGGAGAACGTATGGGTCTCGGACCCTCGCTTCGCCTACACCGACCTTCGCTGGATGCTGGGGACGTTCGCGGTTCCGGTGATCATGCTCGCGTGGCTGATCGGAGCAAGCTTCATGGGGGCCGAATGGGCAAGCCGCGGCATCACGACGCTGCTTACGTGGGAACCCAGGCGGATGCGGGTGATGACCGCCAAGATCGTGGCCGTCTCGGGAGTTGCGTTTGCCTGGGCTCTGCTCGTTCAGCTCTCGATAGCCGGAGCCCTGTACCCGGCCGCGGAGTTCGAGGGTTCGATGGTCGGCGTAGACGGGGCCTGGCTCTCGGGCATGGCTCGCTTCCTCCTGCGTAGCTCGGTGGCGGCGAGCGGCGCGGCGGTGATCGGTGTCGCGCTGGCAGCCATCGGCCGTAACACCGCGGCCGCGTTCGGCGCCGGCGTCGTGTATCTGACGGCGATCGAGGGAGCGATTCGAGCTTTGAAGCCGGGATGGGCAAACTGGCTCGTCGGGGACAACCTGGCGCTGATCCTCTTCGGATCGGCCGAGGGCCCGCAGCTCACCCACTCGCAGGCGATCTCGGGTCTCCTGCTGCTGGGCTACGCGGCGGCTATCGCCGTCCTCGCGTTCCTCATTTTCCGCCGGCGAGAGATCGCCTGATCTACACCCAACGAGAAAGGCGAACCAAATGCTTATTTTTCCTGGGCTGTTCCTGCTCGCCGCAGTGATCGGCTGGAACGTCATGCCCTTGCGAAGGTCATTGCTGACGACCACGGGGGTCGGTTTTGGATTAAGCGCCCTATTGGCGGTTTCCTGGACGCTGTGGAACGAGCCTTTGAGCGATGTGATGTGGTGGCTGGCGCAAACGCTCATCATCACCGGACTGATGGTGACCTCAGCCGCCGTGGCCTCCTGGACCAAGGCGAGAAGAGCCGATCAGCTGTCGGTTTGAGCGGTTCGGTGACGCATAATGACGGACCGCGATGGGCGATCAACAGGACAGCCGGGTAGAGAATCTGCGAGCGATTCCGCTCTTTTCCGGAATGAGCGACGAATCCTTGCAACGCATTCTCGACTCGGCCTCCGAGGTCGACCTGAGCCCCGGCCACGTCCTTATTCAGCCTGGTATGCCGGGCTCGGGACTGTTCGTCATCGAAGAGGGCGAGGTGACCGTCGAGCTGCCCGGTCGTCAGGCTGAGCTCGGCCCGGGCGAGTTCGTCGGCGACCTTGCGCTTTTGACGGATCATCCCCATACCGGTCGAGTGCGGGCGAAGACGCCGGTGAAAGCCTTGGCGATCAACCGTGAGGATTTCGGAAGTCTCCTCAACGCCGAACCGAAGATGGCCCTATCGATGCTGGAGGCCTTGGCGCAGCGGCTTGCCGGCGCGCCCTAGAACAGCCGCAGCGAAGATCAGAGATCGCGCCGGGAAAAGCTCCACAGCGCGACGCTTCCGATCAAGACCAGATAGAGGGCGCACCACAGCAGGAGCAAGGGCCCCCCGGGTTGCGCGCCGCCGAGGGGGCCGAGTTGCACGATGATGCGCGTTATTCCGGTCGCGCCGGAAGTAAGCGTGTTCAACCCCGACTGGTAGAGAGCCTCGAAGGGCAAGGCCCAGGCCGCGATCTTGCCCGTGTTCTCGAGCGCGGGCGATGAGATCAAATCGCCCAGCTGGCCCAATAGCCCGGCCATCAATCCGGCGCCGTAGACCATGAACATCGCAATCCCATTGGGGATGGCGCCGAGATAGATCGACCCCAACAGCGAGAGCCCGATGACGATGGGGATGGCCGCCGCGAGGCTGAGGCCCGGAGTCAGCAGTGGGTCGGGCCACCACTGACCCGTGAGGCCGACTACCAACACCGATCCTAGATAGAGCACAAAGATGTAGACGACGCAGAGGATGGACGCGCCGAGAAAGCGGCCCAGCAACAAGCCCGAGCGTGCCACAGGACGCACGACGAGTTGCTGCAGGATCCCCTGCTCGGCGTCACCTCTCACCGCGCCGAAGGTCAAGAAGATAGCGAGCGCCGATCCCAGAAAGAGAGAAGTGAACATGGCAAGGCCCATGAGGGTCGCTCCGATCAGGCTGCGAGCGTCCAGAAAGCGAGCGCCGGTCTGGATCGTGCCCCCGGCCTGGCGAAACGCGTAATGCGCGCCGAGAGCAAAGAGACCTATGAAAAGCAGCGTCACGACCGGAACGACCACAAAGACTCGACGCCGCGTGCATTCCCAGAAAGTTTGTCTTGCGATGGCCCAGACTTGACTCACGAGATCTCGCCGCCCACGGTTTCCATATAGATCTCTTCGAGGGAACGTTTCACCGGACGAACCGAATAGATCTGGGATCCTTGCGCCACCAGTTCGGCAACCAGACGCGGAACGTCGGCGCGGGTCGCATCGCGCCAGCGTCTGAGTCCTGTATCGGTCTCGATCTCGACGCCGGAGGGCGAGCCCAGTTCCGCGGGTGAGCCTTCCGCGATGACCTCGCCGGCTTTCAGGATCACCACTCGATCGCAGACGAGCTCGACCTCTGTGAGCAGATGAGAATTGAGAAGCACCGCGATCCCGCGCGTGCGGACTTCCTCGAGCAGCGCGCGTACATCTCTGCGCCCCGCGGGATCGAGGGCGCTGGTCGGCTCGTCCAACAAGAGCAGCTTTGGCGACCCGACTAGCGCCTGCGCGATCCCTAGCCGCTGCTGCATGCCCTTCGACATCGCCGCTACGCGCCGATCGCCGACCCTCCCCAATCCGACGAGCTCGAGGAGATCGTCGATCTCGGTGGCCGCTCCGTGTGAGTTCGCAAGCTGCGCGTGCAGCTCGAGAACTTCGCGTGCCGCTAGCCAGGGCGGAAAACGGAACAACTCCGCGAGATAGCCGAGAGCCGCGCGCGCAAGCTTCGATCCCGCGGGCGCTCCCCACACCTGAACCTCGCCTTGGCTCGGCCGGACGAGTCCACAGGCGATCTTTACGAAGGTCGATTTTCCGGCCCCATTCGGCCCGATCAGTCCCACGAGCTCGCCTCGTTGTACCGACACGTCGACCCCGCGCAGTGCGACGGTGGCCCCGTATGACTTGGCGAGGTTGTGAACGGAGAGCGCGAGCACGAGAGCAATCTACAGACACAGCTCGCGAAGGTTTTTCGGCTGAGTGTGACGCGCGCCACAGCGAACTGGCCTGCCCCGCGCGAACTTCCTTACATGGACTACATCGAACCTCTGGCCGGAAGTCCCGAGGAAGCCGATGCGATGACGAAGCATCTTGTCGAGTTTCTCCAAGCGAATGTGAAAGCGGGCCAAGAGGCGACGGTCGCGGTGAACCGCGCGCTCAACGCCGTTTTGGTCTATATCGACGGCGAGCTGGCGCTGAGCTGCTCGATGGACGACCTCAGGAGGGGGCCTGGAGTGTCGCCTAATTAGATCGAGGTGGTCGACCCGATGACGGGTCGTTTGGTCTCGATCTAGCGCCGATCCTCCAACCGAGCCGTCGCCGGAGGGCGGCGGTCAAAGATGACGCCGTGCGGGCCGCTCGGAGTGCCAGAATGACCTCACCTATAAGGAGGTTGGGGAGTGGGCTCCGTGCTGGCTGATCTCCGCGTGCGCGTCCTCATTCTCGCCGCTGTTTATTTCGTTACGGCCAAGCTCGGGCTCGAATTGGCGATCGACCCCGGCAACGCCACGATCCTCTGGGCCCCGACCGGCATCTCTCTCGCCGCGCTGGTGCTGTTCGGGATCCGCCTCTGGCCCGGGGTAGCGCTGGGGGCCTTCGTAGCAAATGCCACGACCGACGTATCCCTTGTTGCCGCGGGAGCAATCGCGGTAGGTAACACGCTCGAGGCCGTTGTCGGGGCTTCGCTGCTCCGGCGAATGGGGTTCAGCACGGGTCTCGATCGCCTGCGTGATGTGGGCGTGCTCATCGTTGCCGCTCTGGTCAGCACGATGGTCAGTGCCACGATCGGCGCCGGGACCCTCTGGCTTTCGGGAGCGGCCCCCTTCACGGACCTCGATGCTCAGTGGACGGTGTGGTGGGTGGGAGACGTGATGGGCGCCCTTCTGGTCGCGCCGCTGCTGCTCGTTTGGCTCCAGAAGCCCTTGGGTCCGGTGGCACCGAGACGCATCGCCGAGGCGGTCGCCGTGGGTGCGGCGATCTCCGTCTTGGGCTGGACCGCGTTTTACGACGCCAATATCGTCACCTCCTACCTGGCACTTCCACTGCTCATATGGGCCGCGCTCCGTTTTCGCCAGCACGGAGCCGTCAGCGCAGTGCTTCTCTTCGCCGGAATCGGCGTGTGGGCCACCGTTGCCGGCAAAACACCCTTCGGCGGCGACAACGTCGTAGAGAGCGTGGGGATCCTGCAAGCCGTCATGGCCGCAAACGCCATCGGGACGCTCAGCCTCGCGGCCACGTTGGCCGAACGTCAGCGAGCCGACGAACTCAAAGACACTTTCATGCACATGGTGGTCCACGATCTGCGGGGGCCGATCGTGGCCATCATCGGGATGGCTACCGCGATCCGAGATCGGGGTGAACAGATTGACGCTGAGCAGAGATCCACGTATCTCGGAACGATCACGCGGGCCAGCATGCGCCTTTCACGGCTACTCGACAGCGTGCTCTTCAGGTCCCAGATCCAGCAAGGAAAGCTTCCGATTCGAAAGTCGCCCACCGAGGTCGCGCCTGTGTTGAACGAGATCCTGACCGAGCTCGGCTTCTCCGACGTAAGCGTTGACTGCCCCGAAGGAGTGGCCGCCTTGATCGACCGCCGTCACCTCGAGCACATCTTGATCAACTACCTGTCGAATGCCCACAAGTACGGCCGGCCCCCCATCCAGGTGGACGTGAGGCAGCAGGGCGAATTCGTGGAGTTGTGTGTTTCGGACAGCGGACGCGGGGTGGCACACGAATTCGTGTCCCATCTGTTTGAGAGGTTCACCCGAGGAGGGGAGGCACCGGAGGGGTCGGGAAGCGGCCTCGGCCTTTCGATCGTCGGCGAACTCGCGAGGGCCCATGGGGGAGCGGCGTGGTACGAGCCCAACGAGCCGTCCGGTTCCTCGTTCTTCATCCGGCTGCCCGCGGCGAGGGCGGACCGGTCGGCGAAGTCGCGAGTGGAGGTTGCCGGCGGGGCATTGTCGCTGCTCTAGTCGGCTGCGAGACTAGGTAGCGAATGAGCGACCCGGGGATCGTCACGCTGCTTTTCACCGACCTTTCCGGCTCGACGCGGCTGTTTGAGGAACTCGGCGATGAGCGGGCCGACGAGCTTCGTCGTGCCCACTTCCGGGTGCTGCGGGAGTCCGTCGCCGCGCGCGGGGGCCAGGAGGTCAAAAACCTGGGCGACGGCCTGATGGTCGTGTTCCCCAGTGCGATCGAGGCTGTCGGCTGCGCGATCGAGATGCAGCAGGCGATGGGCGCTCACGCGACCAACGGTGATCGGGCGGTCCAGGTCCGAGTCGGGCTCCACGTCGGAGAGCCGATCCGTGACGAGGACGACTACTTCGGCCGCTCCGTGATCATCGCGCGGCGCCTGTGTGAACAGGCCGAAGGGTCGCAGATCCTCGCCTCCGGGCTGGTCAAGGATCTAGTCGGCGCGCGCGGTCTCTATTCCTTTAGAGACGTCGGTGCCCTCGAGCTGAAGGGCCTGAACGAACCACTTCCCGCCTTCGAGGTGAGCTGGGAACCGGTTGCGGACGAGGCCATCCCCTTGCCGGGTGTGCTCGCCGTCACCGAAGCCGCCGGCTTCGTGGGCCGCACCGAGGACGTCGACGAATTGGTCGCGGCCTGGAAGAAGTCACTAACCGACGAGCGTCAGGTCGTGCTTCTCGCGGGGGAGCCGGGGATCGGTAAGACACGTTTGGCGGCGGAACTTGCACGCCTGTGCCACGGCGACCGAGCCCAGGTTCTCTACGGAAGGTGCGACGAGGAGACCGTCGTTCCTTACCAGCCCTTCGTCGAAGCCTTGACGCACTTCGTCGGGCACGCGCCGATTCATCGTCTGCGCCAGATGACCCGGACGTCGGGGGCGCACCTGAAGCGGCTCGTCCCCGAGCTTGGCGCTCGGGTGCCGCAGCTACCCGACCCCGATGCCGCGGATCCAGAGACGGAGCGCTTCCGGCTCTTCGAGGCCACCGCAACTTTTCTCGACGGCGTGGCTGCCGCGGCCCCCACCCTCCTCGTGCTCGACGATCTGCACTGGGCCGACAAGCCAACCCTGCAGCTGCTTCAGCACGTCATCCGCCGCCTCGAAGACGCACCGGTCCTGATCGTCGGGACCTACAGGGACGTGGATCTCGATCGCAAGCATCCGCTGGCCGACGTTCTCGGCTCGATGCGACGCGACCATCTTTACCAACGAATCTCTCTCGGAGGTCTCTCGCGTGACGAGGTGACCGAGCTACTCGAGCAGGCCGCCGGTCACGCGATGGATGAGCGTGGCGAGGCACTGGCCGAGGCGCTCTACCGGGAGACAGAGGGGAACCCATTTTTCATCGAGGAGGTGCTTCGCCATCTCATCGAGACCCGACGTCTGTACTTAAAAGACGGCCGTTGGGTGTCCGACGTATCCGACGTTGCCGAGCTCGGGATTCCCGAGGGCGTGCGCGAGGCCATCGGCCGGCGGTTGTCCCGGCTCTCCGAATCGGTGAACGAGGTCTTGAGCCAGGCCGCCACTCTCGGGCGAGTGTTCGAGTTCCCCGTCGTCGCGCAGATGGTGACGATCGAAGAGGACCCCTTGATGGACGCACTCGAAGAGGCTTTGAAGGCGCACCTGATCGTCGAAGCTGCGGGCCACGTGCCCACCTATTCGTTCAGGCACGCACTGGTCAGACAGACGCTTTACGACGAATTGAGTTTGCCGCGCAAACAGAAGCTGCACGCCCGGGCAGCGATCGCCGTCGAGACCGTCCATTCCGAGGCGCTCCAGGATTGGGTGCCGGCGCTCGCAACCCACTACCGTCTCGCCGGGGCGGTTGCGGATCAAAAGAAGACTCTGTTCTACCTCACGCTGGCCGCGTCCCAGGCTGCCGAGATCTTCGCCTGGGAGGAAGCCGTAGAGCATCTGCAAGCCGTGCTGGAGATCGGCGAGGAGGTCGGCTCCACCAAGGAAGAGAGGGCGCGCCTCCTTCAGAATCTCGGCGACCTCATGTACGTCGCCGGTTTCGACTGGAGCAAGGGCATCTCTTATCTCGAGTCGGCGCTTGCCCTGTACGAGGAACTCGGCGAGGAATACCGGGCCGCGCAGATTCACTCCCGTCTGGGGACAAACTTTGTCACGAATCCCGACATGCTCGATGTGAACAAGGCGCGGCAGCACTTCGAGAAGGCCCGCTCCGTTCTGGAAGGGAAAGAAACGGTGGCACTGGCGTACGTCTACACCGGCCTGGGGGCGGTCGGCCTGTGGACGCTGAGCGATCCCGAAAGCAGCGACCTTGCCCAGCGCGGCATGGAGATCGGTGAGAAGTTCGGGAACGTGGGGGCCTGGGCGGGTGCCGCTGCGATCCATGCCTGGCACCTTTTCGCCCAGGGGCGGGTACGCGAGGCGATCGCGCTTGCCGAGGACGCATGGGAGCGGGCCGACACGCACAATCACCGAGCAGGAGCCTTCCTCGCAACATGGTTGGGGGGATCGCTCAAGGCGTGGAATGGGCAGCCGGCGGATTGTCTTTCCTGGACGGAGCGCGAGCTCGCGAGCCCGCGCGTGACCCAGGCTCCGACCCAGCGGCGGATCCTGGAGGGCTGTCGCGGGATCGCATTCTGGGTCTTGGGCCAGCTCGAGGACATGCGGCGCGTTCTTCCCGAGGGCCCCGACTCTTTCTTCTTGGCTCCGATTCTCGATCTGGGAGATGGGAAGTGGGAGGCTGCGGCCGCGGACCTCAAGCGCCGCAGGGAACAAGACCTGCGGGCCAACAACGGCTGGTTCGCCACCATGCTCGGCTTTTGGGAGGGAATGGCGCGCCGAATGCTGAGCGATTTCAAGACGGCGGAAGAGATCCTGACTGAGACTGTCGCGACGGGCCGTGCCGCTCCCCAGATCGTCAGCGAAATTCTAGCCCTTGAACAGCTTGGGTTGCTCCTCACAGAGACGGGCCGCGTGGAGGAATGGGCGACACGATTTGCACGTCTTGAGGAGCTTCTTTCGGATGCGGAGTGGGGGGGCCACGAAGGCGTTCTCACGTTCTGGCGCGCTACCTTCGCTTCGCTCGACGGCGAGGGCGTTGCGGAAGAGGATTTTCTCAGCGCGGTCGAGATTCTGCGGCGATACGGAATGCGATGGCAGCTCGCCGAGGCTCACGGCTGCTGGGCATGGACTCTGTTGAAGGCCGGCCGAGGCGACGAGTCGGAGGAAAAATTGAGCGAAGCCGACGCCGTCTACGACGAGATCGGCGCTCCGGACGTCTGGAAGAAGCGTCTACGCGAGTTTGTGAATTCGGCTCACTTTTAGAACGGTCGCCCACCTTCGCGTAAGTTCGTACTCTTAGGCGCGTTCAACCACGAGAGGAGACATCAATGGCCAACAAGGACAAGGGCGGATCGAAGGACTCCAAGAAGCAGCCTCAGAAAAGTCTGAAGGAAAAGCGCAAAGCCAAGCAGGCGAAAAAAGGCAAGTAGCTCCCGCTTGACTTAGGGGAGGTATATCGACGAAGGCGGCCCGAGCGAAACGGCTGCTTTCGTTCAGCGGTTCGGCCTGCGCCGCGCTCGTTCTGGGCGCGTGCGGCGGCGAACCGGGATCGATGCTCGAGCCCGCGGGGCCGGGGGCCGAGCACGCTGCCCGGCTCTGGTGGCCGATGTTGTGGATCTCGGCCGTGGTCTTTGTCATCGTCGCGGGCCTTTTGATTGCTTCGATACTCCGTGGCCGGCGTGAGCATGAGGCGGGCATCGATCGCAGTGAGCCTCGTTGGGGCGAACCCTTCATCGCCATCGCCGGTGTCGGCGTGCCCGCGCTGATTCTCATCGGTGTCTATCTCTTCTCGCTCGCTGAGATGCACGCGCTGCAGGCCTCCGGCTCCGATCCGGTGATGACGATCGAGGTCAGCGCGCGCGACTGGTGGTGGGAGGCTCGCTACCCCAACGGCGCGATCACGGCCAACGAGATCCATATCCCCACGGGCGTCCCGGTGCGTCTCGACCTCACGACCCGCGATGTAATCCACAGCTTCTGGGTCCCGCGTCTGCAGGTGAAGACCGACAACATCCCTGGACGGCACAACTTCATGTGGATCCAGGCCGACCGTCCCGGTCGCTACCGTGGATTCTGCGCCGAGTTCTGTGGTCTCCAGCACGCCAACATGAACTTCTGGGTGGTCGCGGAATCTGGCCAGGACTTCGATACCTGGGTGGAATCTCAGGCCGCGCCCGTCGCCGAGCCCACCGCTCCCGATGCGCTCGAGGGGGCCTCGATCTTTCTCACCTCGTCGTGCAGTGGTTGCCACGCGATCCGAGGAACCACGGCCCAAGGAGTCGCGGGTCCGGACCTGACGCACCTGGCTTCTAGAGAGACGTTGGCGGGCGTCCTTCCGAACACAGCGGCCGGGCTGGCACGCTTCATTTCCGACCCCCAAGGCGTAAAGCCCGGCGTCGCCATGCCACCCTCGGAGCTCACCGACTCCGAGCTCCAAGCCGTTCTCGCGTTTCTGGAGCAGCTCAACTAGGTGGTTGCGCTGGCGGAACGACTCGAAGGAATCTGGGCCGAGAGGCCCGGCCTTGCGGGTTTCATCTCGACGGTCGATCACAAACGGATCGGCCTTCGCTACTTCTACACGGGCTTCGCCTTCTTCGCCTTCGGCGGCATCCAGGCGCTTCTCATCCGTACCCAGCTGGCCGCGCCGAATCTCGACGTGCTGCAGCCCGAACCGTTCAACCAGATGTTCTCGATGCACGGGATCACGATGATGTTTCTCTTCGCCATGCCGGTGCTTTCGGGCTTCGGCAATTACTTCGTTCCGCTGATGATCGGCGCCCGCGACATGGCGTTTCCGCGGTTGAACGCCTTCGGCTATTGGGTTTTTCTCGCCGGCGGCATCTTCATGTATTCCGCGTTCTTGACCGGCTCGGCCCCCAACGACGGTTGGTTCAATTACCTGCCACTGGGAGATCAGCGTTTCAGCCCGGGAACCAACATCGATTTCTACGCACTCGGTTTGATTTTCTTGGGTATTTCGTCGACCGGCGGCGCGATCAACTTCATCGTCACGATCTTCAAGCTCCGCGCCCCGGGGATGACCTTGAACCGGATACCCATCTTCGTGTGGGGCGAGCTCGCCATGGCCTTTCAGATCGTCTTCGCGCTGCCGCTCCTGACGCTCGCCGCGGTCTTGCTGGAGCTGCAGCGAAAGTTCGGATTCCACTTCTTCGATGCGGCGGCCGGGGGAGACCCGCTGCTCTGGCAGCATCTCTTCTGGATCTTCGGCCATCCTGAGGTCTACATCGTCGTGCTGCCGGCCTTCGGTATCGCGTCGGCCATCATTCCCACTCACGTTCGCCGTCCGATGATCGGCTACACGTACATCGTCCTCGGCGAGCTCGCCACCGCTCTGATCGGATTCGGCGTATGGGTGCACCACATGTTTGCGACGGGCCTTCCACAAATGACTATGGCTTTCGTATCCGCCGCGTCGTTCATGGTCGCGATCCCGTCGGGAGTTCAAGTTTTTGCCTGGCTGGCGACCATGGTGAAGGGCAGGCCTGTGCTCAAAACACCGATGCTTTACATCATCGGCTTCATCGCGACCTTCGTGATCGGCGGCGTGACCGGAGTCATGTTCTCGGCGATTCCGTTCGACCAAGCAACCACCGATTCGTACTTCGTCGTGGCGCACCTGCACTACGTGCTCGTCGGTGGCGCGGTCTTCCCGATGCTCGCGGCGCTTTTCCATTGGGGGCCCAAGATGATCGGACGCCTCCTCGATGAACGATTGGGGAAGCTTTCCTTCTGGCTCGTCTTCCTGGGTTTCAACCTCAACATGTTTCCGTTGCACATCTCGGGGCTGCTTGGGCAACCGCGACGGACGTACACGTACCAGGCGGGCCTCGGTTGGGATGGCTACAACCTCGTCTCCACGATCGGTGCCTTCATGCTGGCCGCGGGGTTGCTCGCGATCGTGGTCGCCTGGGTGAAGGCCCTGAGGTCGGGTCCGGCCGCGGGCGACGATCCCTGGGAGGGGGAGACCCTCGAGTGGGCGACCACCTCTCCGCCTCCGCACTACAACTTCGTTACCGTCCCGACGGTCCGAAGCAAGGAGCCCGTCTGGGATCAGCCGGAATTGAAAGGCGGACAGCCACCGGCGAAGGGCGGATATGCGCTCGACGAAGGTCACGTGACGCTGTCGACGAGCCTCCTAGATGCGGAGCCCCAGGCTCTCGTGCACATGCCTCGCGAATCGCCGTGGCCCTTCTATCTGACGCTGGCGCTGCTGGCCTTTTTCTATTCGGTTCTCCTCGACGCTCATCTCGTGACCGTCGCAGCGATCGTGGCCGCGGGTGCCGCGCTGATGGGTTGGTTCTGGCCGCGCGGGGAGACGCAAGAGACGTGAGCGTCGCCACTGTGACCCGCGGACGCTCACGCCCAAAGCCGGAGGCCGATCTCTCGCTGCATGCACATGGCCCTCGCTCGTTCGGTTGGTGGGGGATGGTCTGGCTGATCGCGACGGAGGCGACTCTGTTCGCCGCGCTGATCGCGACCTACTTCTTCCTGCGCTTTCGTACGACGGGAGCGTGGCCTCCGGGGGACATCTCCGCACCTGAATTGGGCCTGCCGCTGGTGATGAGCGCAATCTTGCTCTCGTCGAGCATTCCGGTCCATATCGCCGAATCGGGAATCCGGCGCGGACAGGTGGCGCGGCTGCGCTGGGGTCTGGCTGCCGGTTTCCTGTTGGGGGCCACGTTCCTTGCGATCACGCTCGGCGTCGAATGGCCGGATGAGCTCCAAGAGTTCACGCCGCGGACGAATGTCTATGGCTCGCTCTATTTCACGCTTACGGGGTTTCACGCGGCGCACGTTCTGGTCGGCCTCTTATTCAGTGCCTGGACACAGGTGCGAGCTTGGCGGGGGGCCTTTGACGAACAGCGGCACGTGACGGTTCAAAACTTCGCCATGTATTGGCACTTCGTGGACGTCGTCTGGATCGCCGTGTTCTCGACCATCTACTTCTCGCCGAAGCTATGAACATTCACGCGACGACGGCCGAGGAGATCACCCGCCGGGAGGGCGTCGGCTCTCTGCGGCTGTGGTTCGGACTCCTCGGTGCCCCCCTAGCCTGGGTCACGCAGTTGCTCTTGAACTACAGCCTCGAGGAGTGGTTCGCATGCTCTCCGGCGGCCACGGCATCCGGCGAGATCGCGGGATTCAGCGTTACCACAGTCGCGGTCGGCGTCAGCGTTCTACTGACTGCGGTCGCGCTGGCAGCAGCAGCCGTGTCGCTCGGCTGTCTGCGCCGCACATCCGGAGCACAAGGCGGCCACGTGGGTGATCGCGCGCGCTGGATGGCGATCGCCGGAGTGATGAACAGCGTTCTCTACACGGTCGCGTTGCTGGTTTCGTTCGCGCCGCCGGTTCTGCTCGATGTCTGCAGGTCCTCCCCATGACGCGCAGCCGGTTCCTTTCCCTTGCGGGGGTGGTCGTGCTCCTGGGTGCGGTGCTGCCGCCGCTTCATTCGGCGGCCGACGAGCGCTTCTCGGCACACATGGTCCAGCACCTTTTGATCATGCTCGTGGCTCCCGCCCTCTTCGTGTGGGGCTCAACCCGCACCGCTCGGCCCTCGCGTCTGTCCCCGCTATTGGTTGCGGTCGTGAATCTCGTGGTTCTGTGGATCTGGCATCTGCCGCGGCTCTACGACGCGGCGCTCGATATTCCACCGCTCCACGTGCTGGAGCACGTCTCGTTTTTCGTCGCCGGTTTGCTCTTCTGGCGGGTCGTGGCGGGGCGCACCGAGGCGGGGCACCCCGCGCGCGTCGGATTGGTATTCGTCACCATGCTGCAGAGCGGCGCTCTCGGGGCATTGATCACCTTCGCGAACGGAGTCCTTTATCGCTCTCATGTCTCCACGACGAGGGGTCTTAGTCCGCTCGAAGACCAGCAGTTGGCCGGGGTGATCATGTGGGTGCCTGCGGGGGCCGTCTATCTCATCGTGCTGTTGGCGTTGCTCGCGCAGATGCTGCGCGGGTATCCCCAGGCCGCGGCGGTGGATGAGCCGTGACACGCCGCGGGTTTCCTTGCGCTCTGCTCCTCGCTCTCGCCGCATGCAATTACACCGGGGAGAGCGCGGCCCCCTACCGTCCTGCGACTGTTGTCTCCACACCTTTGGCTCACAGTGGTCAGCAGCTGTGGCTCAGAGACTGCGCCTGGTGCCATGGTCGAGCGGGGGAGGGCACCACGAGGGCGCCGGACATCCTCCGCGACCCGGGTGGCCCCGCGCTCGTCGATTTCGTTCTGACGACAGGGCGCATGCCGATCGAAGACCCCGATGAGCGCGTCGTGCCCGGCGAGGTCGCTTACCGCGAAGAGCAGATCGCGGCGCTCGTCGCCTACAGCCGTACCCTCGAAGCCGAAGGCTTCGATGTGCCGGTGCTCAGATCCGGCACCGCCGATCTCGCATTGGGCCAGCACCTCTACCAGGAAAATTGCGCCGCCTGCCATTCCACCACTGGGATCGGCGGCGCCCTCACGAAGGGCCGCCCGGGTGAGGAAGGCGCGCCGAATAGCGGTTTCATCGCGCCGGACCTCCATCGCTCGACCCCGACTCAGATCGCAGAGGCGATCCGTACGGGCCCGGGCACCATGCCCGTATTCGGTTCCGGGGTCTTCGACGACGACGAGCTCAACGCGGTCGTGGACTACGTCGCCTATCTGCAGGAACCCGACGACCGAGGCGGCGGACCCATCGGACGCATCGGACCCGTTGCCGAAGGTGCGGTCGGCTGGATCATCGGGCTCGGACTGATGGTCGCCTTCGCGCGTTGGATCGGCACCAGGAGAGGTGATCCGTGAACCGGGGCCGCGCGATCGGACTCGCTTTCGTCGCCAGCACGGCAGCGTCGCTGGGACTGGCCATCGTCTATCTCCGCGGGGGCCAACCGCAGCTCGAGGGATTCCTGCTCGGCATTTCGCTGGGCGGCATTGCCGTGGGACTCGCGCTCTTCGCCAAAGCCGCATTGCCGGGGGGCTCGGTGAGCGAGGAGCGCAAGGTCCTCTACTCGCCGTCGACCGCCGGCGACGACGCGATCAGCGCGTTTGAGGCGGGAGCCGAGCCTCTTCAACGACGAGCGTTCATCGGACGACTCCTCGGCCTTGCCCTGGGGGCTTTGGGACTGGCCTCGCTATTTCCGATCCGCTCCCTGGGTACGCGGCCGGGACGGGAGTTGTTCGCCACCTCGTGGCGCGCCGGGGTCCGGCTGGTCACCGAGGAGGGATTCCCGGTTGGGGCCGCGGACGTGACGGTCGACGGCGTCCTCACCGTCTTTCCCGAAGGTCACAGCGAGGCGGCGGACTCGCAGACGATCTTGATCCGACTTCCCTCCGGCGATGCTGCACCGGGACCCGAGGGTGCCTCGGTGGAGGGTTTCGTCGCCTTCTCCAAGGTGTGCACGCACGCCGGCTGCCCGGTGGGCCTCTATCAAGCCGATACACGCGAGCTGTTCTGCCCGTGCCATCAATCCGTTTTTTCCGTGATGGAGGGAGCTAAGCCGACCGCCGGCCCCGCGACCCGACCGCTGCCTCAGCTGCCGCTCGACATCGACGAGGAGGGTTACCTGATCGCGCGCGGTGACTTCCCCGAGCCGATCGGCCCCGGATTTTGGAATCGGGGCCGTGCTTAAAGGACTCGCGCGCGGGATCGACGAGCGGCTGGGAACAGGCGCATTCGCGCAGGCCGCCCTGAACAAGGTGTTTCCCGATCACTGGTCCTTCATGTTGGGCGAGATCGCGATGTACTCATTCGTCGTCCTTCTTCTCACGGGGATCTTTCTCAGTTTCTTTTTCGACCCGAGCGTCAACGAAACGATCTACGAGGGGTCGTACGCGCCTCTCAGGGGGGCCGAGATCTCCGACGCGTACAACTCGACCTTGCGTCTCTCGTTCGATGTGAGGGCCGGCCTTGTCATGCGCCAAACACATCACTGGGCGGCCGTCGTTTTTCTGGCGGCGATCGTGGCGCACCTGATTCGAATCTTCTTCACGGGAGCGTTCCGGAAGCCGAGGGAGATCAACTGGATCGTCGGGCTGACGCTGTTGATCCTGGCTATCTTCAACGGCTTCACCGGCTACTCGCTGCCGGACGATTTGCTGTCGGGAACGGGTCTTCGTATCGCCCACTCGATTGCGCTGTCGGTCCCCCTCATAGGAACGTGGGCCGCTTTTCTCATCTTCGGAGGCGAGTTTCCGGCGGAGGAGATCATCCCGAGATTGTTCGTTACTCACGTGATGATCGTGCCCGCGGCGATCATCGGGTTGCTCACCATTCATCTCGCGATCGTGTGGCGTCAGAAGCACACCGATTTCCCCGGCCCGGGTCGCCTGGAGACGAACGTCGTGGGGTCGCGCCTGTGGCCCACCTATACCGCCAAGTCGGTTGCGCTCTTCTTTGCGATCGCCGGCGTCCTGTTCGCGCTCGGCGGGCTCGTCCAGATAAACCCGGTTTGGCTCTATGGACCGTTCGTCCCACACCAGGTGACCTCTCCCGCGCAGCCCGATTGGTGGCTCGGGTTCATCGAGGGCGCGCTGCGTCTGTTTCCCGCGTGGGAGGTGCGGGCCTTTGGCTTCGAGATTCCGAACCCGTTCTTCCCTGCGGTCCTGTTGCCCGGGCTTCTCTTCACCTTGCTATTTGCGTGGCCCTTCCTGGAAGCGCGTTTCACGCGCGACCACCAGCCTCATCACCTGCTCGGCCTCACGCGTGACCATCCGGTGCGCGCCGGTCTGGGAGTTGCGGCACTCACTTTTCTAACGGTTCTGCACTTTGCAGCCAGCAACGACCTTCTGGCGATCGCGTTCGAGGTTCCCGTGGGACGGGTGACGATGATCTATCGGATCGCGCTGCTCGTTTTGCCGCCGCTGCTTGGTTACCTCATGTACAGGCTGATGAAGGCCCTGGCTTTGAGCGGCGCGGACCGCTTCGTCGAGATGCCATGGTCGGCTCTCAGATTGAGGGCGCCGCTTCCCACCGCAGCCCCTGCAGCCAGAGCGGCAGCTCGCGGCGGCGGCCCCCGCTCCGAGGCGGTGCCCCCACCAAAGGGGAAAAAGGTGCCCGCGAAGCGTGTTAAGGAAAAGGACAAATCGAACGAGTCCAGGAAAGGCAGGTAGCCGTGTGCCGGAGCATCAAGACCCTGAGAGTGCCTGAGGGGGCGGTAACCGACGAGGAGGTTCACGCCGCCGCGCTGCAGTTCGTCCGCAAGATCAGCGGGTTCCGCCAGCCCTCCCGTGCCAATGCGGACGTATTCGATCGGGCGGTCGATGAGATCGCGGAGGCCTCGCGCAGGATGCTCGACGACCTCGTGGTGCGTTCCCCTCGCGAACTCGCGAGCGCCTGAGCCCTGGCGCCGGGAACTTTCGCCCTTCCCGGCGTGTTGGAGGCGTTGCGAAGAAGCCGACGGGCGGATTAGGAGGCTTTATGGAGACGGCGACCCTTGCGGCGGGCTGCTTTTGGGGTATCGAGGCCGAGTACCGCAAGATCGACGGCGTGACCGACACGAAAGTGGGCTACACGGGCGGTTACGTCCCCAACCCCACCTACGAGCTGGTGTGCTCGCACACGACCGGCCATGCCGAGGCCGTGCGCGTGGAGTTCGATCCGAGCGTGGTGTCCTACGAAGAGCTCCTGGAGCTCTTCTGGTCCATGCACGACCCGACTTCACTGAACCGCCAGGGGCCGGACGTGGGGGACCAGTACCGCAGCGCGATCTTCTTCCACAATGAGGACCAGCGCATCGCGGCACTGCGTTCGAAGGTGGAGGCCCAGGCGCGTTACCCGCGCGAGATCGTGACCCAGATCGTCCCCGCTCCGGAGTTCTACCTCGCGGAGGAATATCACCAGCGCTACGAGGAGAAGGCGGGCCGGGCCGTATGCAACGTGGTCCTGCGCCAAAAAGTAGAAGGCGATTCGGATGCCAGTCGATCTGGTCAGCCACCCGCCCGCCCGAAAACCGTTCATTCAGCCTAGGGAGCATCCGTGGAGCTAATGAAAACTGACGAACAGTGGCGTGAGGAGCTCACGGCCGAGCAATATGAGGTCCTCCGACTCAAGGGCACCGAGCGACCGTTCACGGGCAAGTACGTCGATAACCACGATCCCGGGATGTATCGCTGCGCGGCCTGCGGAGCGGAGCTGTTCTCGGCCGACACGAAGTTCGATTCCGGCACGGGTTGGCCGAGCTTCACCGATCCCGCCGCGCGCGAGAACGTCGAGCTACACGACGACTTCAGCCACGGCATGCACCGAGTGGAGGTCACGTGCAAGCGCTGCGGCGGGCACCTCGGCCACGTCTTCGACGACGGGCCGGGCCCCAACCACAAGCGCTACTGCATCAACTCTTGCGCGCTCGACTTCGAGGCGGAGACCTCTACCAAGACTTAGTAAGTCGCCTTGACGCTGTAGGGCTTGCTCGCGCTTCCCGAATACACGTAGATCCCGATGTACCACCAGTCTGACCCGGGGTTATTGACTGTGCAGGATCCCGTCGAGGACCCGTTCGCATGCCGGCAGGCGTAATTGCTCGTGGTCGGTTTGGCTCCCTTGCGTACGTAGAGGTCGAGATCGGGGTTGCACGATAGGAGCCCGCAGGCTGCTCCCACCATCTCGGACTTAAGAGATGCCTTGCCGACCGGAACGAAGATCTTGTAGTACTTCCAGGTTCCCGCGGCACCGTTCGCGTCCTCCTTAGCCACCCCATTCGTGAGACTTGGAGTGCTCCGATCGGGATCCGTCGTTTCACTGGGGCTGGGGGTTGGAGTAGCGGTCGCAGATTCGGTCGGCGTCGGAGAAGGAGTCGCCGTCTCCGTTGGAGTTGGAGTGGGACTCGGTGACGGGGCAGCCCCCAGGAATGCGTTGTAGAGGAGACGATTGGGCGACCCGGATCCGGCGCTCGTGACCTTGCCGGTCGTCGCGTTGCTGTTGATCGCGTTTGCCACGGTCGCGGGCGATGCCGTCGGGTTGGTCTCCAGGTATTGGGCCGCCACGCCGGCGACGTGGGGGCTGGCCATCGAGGTCCCGCTGATCGTGTCGCTCGCGGAATCCCCTGTGTACCAGGCCGAGGTGATTCCGACTCCCGGAGCGAAGACATCGACGCAGGTTCCGTAATTGGCCCAGGAGGCTTTGCGGTCGCTCGAGTCGGTGGCCGAGACGGTCAACGCCTCGGCGACTCGCGATGGAGAGGTGTTGCACGCATCCTCCGAAAACCCCAGGACGTTTCCGTTTCCGGCGGCGATCGCATAGGTGATGCCGTCGGCTATCGAGTTGCGGACCGCTGTGTCGATGGAGGAGCTTGTCCCGATGAGTGTGCCGAGGCTCACGTTTGCGACGGCGGCCTGATTCGCCTGGTGATTCGCGGTCACCCAGTCGATGCCGGCGATGATGTCCGCGCCCGAGCCCGAGCCACCGCAGTCGAGAACCCGGACTCCGACCAGCGAGACGGACTTCGCAACCCCGTAGGTCGAGCCTCCGACCGTGCCGGCGACGTGCGTGCCGTGTCCGTTGCAGTCGCTCGCGTCGGCGTCACCGTCGACGAAGTCGTAACCGTGCCGAGCTCGACCCCCGAAGTCCGAGTGGCTGGTCCGAATCCCGGTATCGATGATGTAGGCGGTCACGCCGCTTCCAGTCGGGCCATAGGTGTAGGAGCTGCTCAGGGGGAGGTTTCTCTGATCGACGCGATCGAGCCCCCAAGGGGGGTTGCTTTGAGTGCCCACGGCTCGAACCGCGGTGTCCTGCTCGATCCAGGCGACGCGAGGATCGAGGCTCAGCGCGAGGGCTTCGAGAGGGCTCATCTCGACCGAGAAACCTTGCAATGCATGTAGATAGACGTAGCCGAGCCGTGCATCATGCTCGGCCACGAGGCTTAGAGCCGTAGCCAGCACATCGTCCGTATTCGAGTTGAGGGCCACGATGTAGCGCCCGGAGACCGGAAGCTCCACTCGCCTGATCCCGGACGAGGCGGCGGCTCCGCTAGAACCGATCGCAACGGCCCCAACGAGGACTGCGACGGCCACCAGCATGCGGGCGCCGCGCCGGGATCGGCGGTGGCGTGGACGAAGTCGGTCGGTCATCCCATCCCCCTCGTAATCTCGAACGCCTAGCGAATTCGATCGTAAGCCCGGCGAGGACTATCCGTGACCACTCGACTCTTCGAGCCGAGCTCCGATTTCACCACTGGAAAGGAGCAGGGTCAGCAAGCAGACTGGCCCCGGTGAAGCCGCCGCCAGATGTCTCGACCCTGCACTCCTTTCTCGATGGGAAATGGGCGGAAGTCCGTGAGGAGGCGCGCGATCAACTGCGGCGGCCGCTCTTCAAACCCGTTTCGGGGCTGGCGACCGAAGAGCACCGGGCGCGCGTCTTCGAGCAGATGCAGGCCCTGGCCGAGACGCCGGGACCAAGGTTCGGTTTCCCCGAGCGCTACGGCGGTGGTGGCGACGTCGGCGCATTCGTCACCGGTTTCGAGACGCTGGGCTTCGGCGACCTTTCTCTATTGGTGAAAGTTGGGGTGCAGTGGGGCCTCTTCGGCGGAGCGATCTATCACCTGGGGACCGAACAGCATCACGAGCGCTACCTGAAAGAGGTGATGTCCCTGGCGCTTCCGGGCTGCTTCGGGATGACGGAGACCGGCCATGGCTCGGACGTGCAATCGCTGCGGACCACCGCCACCTACATTCCCGAGGACCAGGTCTTCGTGATCCATACGCCCGACGAGGACGCGCGCAAGGATTACATCGGCAACGCGGCCCGGGACGGGCACATAGCGGTTGTCTTCGCGCAACTCATAGATGGCGACGAGTCCCACGGGGTCCATGCCTTTCTCGTGCCGATCCGAGACGCACAGGGCAAGGTCGTTCCCGGAGTCACGATCGAGGACTGCGGTCACAAGGCCGGTCTCAATGGAGTTGACAACGGCCGCCTGTACTTCGATCAGGTGCGCGTGCCGCGCGCGGCCTTGCTGGACCGGTACGGCTCGGTCGCGCCCGATGGCACATATTCGAGCCCGATCGACAACCGCACGCGCCGTTTCTTCACGATGATCGGGACGCTGGTGCAGGGTCGGGTCAGCGTCTCGGGGGCAGCGGTCAGTGCTGCGAAGGTCGCTCTTGCGATTGCCATTCGCTACGGTCTCCGGCGCAAGCAGTTCAGCCCTCCGGACGGCGACGAAGAGGTGACCATCCTCGACTTCTTTCAGCATCAGCGTCGTTTGCTTCCGCGGCTCGCCACAACCTATGCACTTCATTTCGCGCAAGAAGAGTTAGTCGGCCTTCTCCACGAATCGTTTTCAACCCAGGACCACTCCGAGAAGGACCGTCGGCGCCTCGAGGCTGTCGCCGCCGGCGTCAAGGCGACGACCACGTGGCACGCGACTGCGACGATCCAAACCTGTCGCGAGGCTTGTGGTGGTGCCGGCTATCTATCGGACAATCGCCTGCCACAACTGAAGGCCGATACCGATGTATTCACGACCTTCGAGGGTGACAACACCGTGTTGCTTCAGTTGGTAGCCAAGGGACTCCTCACCGACTACCGCGATGAGTTCGGCAGCCTCGACATCCTGGGAATGGCGCGCTTCGTCACCGATCAGGTCCTGACGAGGGCTATCGAGCGTTTCTCCGGCCGTCAGCTGATCGAGACGCTGATCGCGGCTGTGCCGGGACGCGATGACGACAACTCGATCCTCGATCGTGGTCACCATCTGGAACTGTTCGAATGGCGCGAGCGGCATCTGATCGAGGGCTTGGCCCGCCGTCTGAAACGAGGGATCGACGCGGGCGAAGACGCGTTCGCGGTCTTCAACCGGGCCCAGGATCATGTCCTCCTTACCGCCCAGGCGCACATCGACCGCATCGTGCTCGAGTGCTTCGTGGCGGCGATCGATCGCTGCGCCGACGAGGCGGTCGCCTCGCTTCTCAATAAGGTCTGCGACCTGCACGCGTTGGCGACGGTCGAAAGACAACGCGGCTGGTACCAGGAACACGGACGGCTAACCCCACGCGCCTCGAAGGCCGTCATCGCCGCGGTGAATCAGCTCTGCGCCGAGCTCCGCCCCCACGCTCGTCTCCTGGTCGACTCGTTCGGCATTCCCGAAGAATGCCTTGGGCCGATCGCGCTCGACTGAAGCTGGGTCTTCTCCGGCTCCACGGCCATTACGTCTTCTCCGGGCGGAAGCGCCGGTGCACGATCGGGAACCGATTCTTCACGCCTGGTGGAGGAGAGCCGTCTGAAGGTCGAACATACGTTTGAGGCATAGGAGGGCGTAGCCAGGGTGCTGACTGTTCGACACCGAAGAAAAACTGTGGCACTGGGCGTGATCGCCGCTCTCGCGTGGGGGATCGGATTGCTGCCGCGCTCCATCGCCCCAAGGGCCCAGGCGATCTTTCCCGGTCGCAACGGCGGCATCGCCTTCTCCTCGCTCCAGGGACTCTGTCCCGATGCCGGTGGCGCCCGTTCGTTGATCTCGACCACTGGCATCGCCGGCGACCACCTTGGCTGCGACTACGACATCTTCAGCGTCGCGCCCAACGGCAGCGCGATCCGGCGCGTCTCCGAGGGGTCCGACATCGACATTCAACCGGCTTGGTCGCCGGACGGTCGGCGATTGGCATTTGTGAGGACGGACCTGCTACTTACGAACTCGGACATATGGGTCATGGAACGCGACGGAACGGGAGTTACGAACCTCACGCCCGACTACACCGTTTCTGACTACCAGCCCGCATGGTCCCCGGATGGGGGCAAGATCCTCTTCTCTCGACGATCCCCAAGCGGACTGGTCCCTCCTCCGGCGGTAACAGACATACGTATGTACATCATGAACGCGGACGGCAGCGATGTGACGCGGCTCGCGGGCACGCCAGGGATAGCGGGCGCGGGGGAGTGGTCGCCCGATGGTCGCTGGATCGTTTTCGGTACCTGCCGCGAGACGGCCAACACTCCCGGTGCCGGGCCGCTGGGGCTGATTCGGCCCGATGGCTCCGGCCATAGAACGCTTGAGGTCCCGGGCGGTGGTGCTTGTGTGCCCCACTGGTCGCCCGATGGGAAAAGCATCCTTTACACCGCTGTATCGGGCGACGACCCTCGGGACCTCTGGACGATTGCGCCGGACGGCACCGGCGCGAGGAACCTGACTGCGGGTAGCGAGTCGGACCACCTGTTTGGAGTGTGGTCGCCCGATGGGAAACGCATCGCTTTCTTGAGCGACCGGGATGGCAGCTACAAGCTTTACACGATGAGATCCGACGGATCCAACGTTAGGAAACTCATCGATCTCGAACTGAACGCGAACGAGGCCGGGCTGGATTGGGGCCCGCGCCCATGAAGCTTCCTTTGGGACTCAGCACTGATAAACCTGCGTCTCTCCCAAAAGAACGTTTGGCGTCCTCGCAAGGGTGAGGTCCTAATGAGTGTCCGCGCGCGAAGAGAAGGCGTAGTCATCGCTTTCGGATTGATCGTCGTGTTGGGAGTCGGTCTGTTGCCGCCAACCGTTGTTCCAACGGCACATGCCACCTTTCCCGGCCGACCCGGCGCCATCGTCTTCGCATCGTTGCAGGGACCTTGCCTCACGGGTACCGGCCCGCTCACCGCAGGTCCTCTTTGCGATTTCGATATCTTCACGGTTCCCTCAAATGGCGCTGCGATCCAACAGCTCACTCAGGGTTCCGAAGCCGACATTCAGCCGAGCTGGTCGCCGGATGGTCGACGGATTGCGTTTGCGAGGTTGCACCCTTCGTTCGCCACCGCCGACATCTATGTGATGGAGGGCGACGGGACGGGTTTGACGAACCTTACCCAGGATCCCGTAATCTCTGATTATGTGCCGGCGTGGTCTCCTAAGGGCGACAAGATCGTGTTCGCCCGCCGAAACAACCCCACGGATCCAACGGATGTAAATCTCCACGTCATCAATGCCGACGGCACCGGCCTCGTGCAGATAACGGATACACCCGGCATAGAGAGCTCGCCCGAGTGGTCTCCCGACGGTCGTCTCATCATCTTCGCCCGCGACCGGGAGGCCAGCGGGGCTGCAGGGACCCCCTTGGAGGTAATCCGGCCCGATGGCTCCGGACGCAGAGTGGTCACCGATCCCGGCGTGCAGGCTTTCGGTCCCCACTGGTCTCCGGATGGCAAGAAAATTCTCTTTGGATCGGGACAAAGCCAAATACAAACTCCGTTCATTTCCCTCGCCGCTGGGGAAGCCGATCGTGATATCTGGATGATGCGTCGGGACGGAACCCATCCCCAGAATTTGACGGCCGATAGTGATGCCGACAACCTATTTGGAATCTGGTCCCCCGATGGGAAGCGGATCGCGTTCTTGAGTGACCGCGACGGTGCCTACAAGATTTACACCATGAGATCCGACGGATCTAACGTTGTGAAACTCATCGACATCGAGCTTGATGCCAGCGAGGCTGGGCTCGATTGGGGGCCGCGCCCCTAAGCTGCATAGACCTGGGGTTGGTCGGGTAGGTGGACTAGAGGACTTTCGATCCTCTAGGAGGTCACTCCATGCTCGACGAGGGAGTCAAGCGCCTGACCAAGGGGCGCAATTTCGCGACGCTGGCATTTCTTATGTCGGACGGCTCGCCTGCCAACCACATGATGTGGGTGGATTCCGATGACAAGCACATTCTTCTTAACACCGAGACCGGGCGGTTCAAGTACGGCTGTATCCAGCGCGACCAACGCGTGTCGGTCGCCGTTCGGAACGAGGATGATCCCTACGACTACGTCGAGGTCCGCGGAGTTGTCGAGGACACGATCACTGGGGACGAGGCGCGTACCCACATCGATTCTCTGAGCGAGAAGTACACGGGTGGCCCCTACAAGAACCCCATAGAAACGGAACGCGTGATTCTGAAGATTCGTCCTACGCGGCAGATCTCGTAACGAGTCATGGGAAGGAGGTAGCCATGGCCAAGGACCACGGCCCCAGTATCAAGAACGACAAGCAGTACGAG
>JBHELF010000062.1:0-4234 GCA_046263155.1 Actinomycetota bacterium | reverse complement strand
CGGCAGCGATGCCGAGGTACTCGTCGGTGGCGACCCCGCGCTCGACAAGGACATCAATGCTGAGCTCGCTTCGTCGCTTCCCCAGGTGATCGCGGTCGTGCTCGTGCTCTCGTTCTTCATCCTCCTGGTGTTTCTTCGCAGCCTGCTGCTCCCACTGAAGGCGGTATTGCTGAACCTGGGCTCGGTCCTTGCCTCATATGGGCTGCTCGTGCTCGTTTTTCAGAAGGGATTCGGCGACAACCTGCTGGGTTTCGACGCGTCGGGCAAGATCGATCCGTTTATTCCGGTCTTTCTGTTTTGCATCCTCTTTGGGCTCTCGATGGACTACGAGGTCTTCATGTTGTCCCGTATCCGCGAGGAATACGCGCGGACTAAAGACAACACGGAGGCGGTCGGTTGGGGACTCGAACACACCGCCGGCATCATCACCAGCGCGGCGGCTGTGATGGTCACCGTCTTCGGGGGCTTCGCCGCGGCGAGCCTGATTCCCATCAAGGCGATGGGGTTCGGCCTCGCCGTCGCGGTGTTCCTCGACGCGACCTTGATCCGGGCGGTGCTCGTCCCGGCGACCATGCGCTTAATGGGGGACTGGAACTGGTGGCTTCCGGGATGGCTCGATCGTCTTATCCCGAAGGTCTCTCTGGAGGAAGCTCCCGCGCCGCCCGAGCCGGAGCCTGCCCAAGCGTAGGAACGCGGCGCGCGGCATCGCCTCAGAGATAACTAGGTCATTGCTCGCAACATGGCTGCTGCGCTGATGGGCAAGACCACGTTGTCGGCTCCACCTCCGACGAGTGCCTCTACCACTGTTGTAGCGGCGGCGATCATGCAGATCGCGAGGATCGTCGCTCCTGACAGCTCTCCGAGAACCTGAGTGGCTATCAAGCCGAGGGCCATCGTTGTGCACAGAAAGACGGCGCTGCCGACATAGGTCTTGGTTGCGGAGAGGAGCTCGTACGTGCGCCGCCCGTACCTCTGCCCAACGAGGCTCGCCAGGGCATCGGCCACGGCTAACACGAGCACACCGAACGCGTACTCCACTCGGTACGGGACCAGCGCGGCAACCAGCAGGACGCCTATAGGGAAATAGATCTCTCCGTACGTAGAACGTTCTGCACTGTGAACCAGAGGGAATAGCCCGAGCCGCCGAGAGGCAACCATGAAGGGCACGAACGCCGCGGCCAGGAGCACGATCGCGCTGAAAGGAAGAAAGAAGGGAAGAGCTGCCGCCAGGATCCCGCATGAGATGTGGGCCAGCTTTCGCCCGAGCTCTGGGCGCAGGGACCGGTTGCGCGCCACAAGCTCGACCGCGGTTAACAGCGAGATGAATCCCACAGCGGCAACCGCCAACAAAAGCGTCGTCCGCATGTTTAGAAGGGTCGTACGACTGCCGCGTCCACGGTTTCTCGCTGAGCCGCCGTCTCCAGGTACATCAAGACGAACGCAGCGGCCACGGAGAGATGGATCAGGACTTGGTCACCCATGGGCCAGCCCTTGCCCGACATGGTGAGGTGGATCAGTAGCGAGATGCCCATACCGCGACTGGCCTGGGCGATGGCGCCGATAACGACCTGCTCGGCCGTATGCCCATCGGCCCTTGCGAGGAGATACAGCCCGTGGAGTACACACCCCAAATAAGCGAGGAAGACGCCGATCACAACTGATCGAAGCGGGACTATTGCGATCAGGGCCGCGCTGCCTGCAATCCAACAGGCCGCGCTAAACAGACAAGTGTCCGCCCGCCCGCGTCTGATCAGGAAGGTTCGTTTTCCGAAGAGTCGATCTCCTACTTCATCTCGAAAATCCTTGAGAACTATCCGGCCCATGAATGTGATGTAGAGGCCCACCAGAATTACAAAGCCATTCGATCCAAGAGTTGACTGAACCGTGAAGACACCTACCAGGAAAGGCAGGACGACGTAACCGAGAGGAAGCAAGAGGACGGCCAGTAATCCGCGGTCGCTCAGCCGCAACGGTCTGAATGAGTACGCGACGTTCAATGCAAGCCCTGCGGCCACGACGGTTCCCACTCGCCAGTTCACCATCCAGGCCACTACGAGAGCTGATGCACCGGCGCCGAGACCGAGGATCAATAGCTGTCTTCGCGTGGCATCGCCGGATACCAACGGTCTCCCCCGTGCATTGGTGAGGTTGACCCGGTCGATGGCTTCGTCCGCGACATCGTTGAGTGCCGTTCCATGAATAAACCAGCCACCCACGATTAACAGGACCGTGGTCAGGAGGGGATGAAGTCCATCGCCTTCGCCGGCAACGGCCAGACCAATTGCCGCGAAGAGCAGGAGGACCAAGGCGACGGGCGGCCGGATCATCATCACTAGGAGCCGTATCGCCCACATCATTTGCTGCTCCCCAAGCCCTGTATAGCGATAAAGAGGAAGAGCATGAACCCCGCCACCACGAGGCCGGAGGTGATCAGAACGCCGCCGACAATCCACGCGAACACACGGCCCGCCGTCCATTTCGCCGGCTGCGGAGGGCCCGGGAACCGCGGGGTTGGAGGAGCCATACGCGCCGGTGTTTGCCCGCTGGAAGGACTCTGGCGGCCGGGCGTATCGGGGACGGGAGGAGATGGAGCAGGTGGGGGAAAGGCTGTGAAGCGTTCGAGGCACTGAGAGCACCACTCTGCATCGACTGGGTTCGACGCGCCGCAGTGAGGGCATCGCTTCGTGTTCGGGGGGGCCGGACCTGCGCCGCTGGTGTCCGTCATGGGAAAAGGCGATACATGTAGATCGTCCATAAGAGGTGTTGAGCAATTACTACGGCGATGCCCACGTTTAGGGCCGTCCTCAGTGATGCTCTGGCCCGATCGAAGGACTCCATTACTGCGAGGGATGCGAGGCATACGACGAGGGGAAGGATCAGGCCGACTCCAACTAGATCTTCGAGGTACTGCGTTGACGTTCCCAGGAAGAATGCGACGACGAACCTGGTCGCTACCGCAACCAGTGCAAGGCCCACTCCCACACCGAGCTTCGATGAAAAGGGCCACTCACCCCTTCTGCGAACGGCGAGCACATACATGAGTCCTAGGGCCCCGAGATACAGCGGCATCACCACTAGCCCGGCGCCGACGAAGGCACCGAGGCTCGCACCGGAGGAAGTTTGGAAGGCAGTGGGCGACAAGATGAATTTCACGATCGCTAGTGCCCCTCCGTAGACCAAAGTCCAAGAGATCCAGGCGCGCCCGAGAACGGAGTTTCCCCTGGCTACGAGGTAGACGTAGATGCAGGTCGACGTGAGGACGCCCAGGCAGGTTGCCGCATATTGAGCTTGTTCCGGCCGCCCCGGATGGGGAATTGCATCCGCGACCGCTGGAAGCGTGAGCACGGCTCCAACGCCCAGAACCAGAAAAATCAAGAACGCGCCCGGGGCGGGCAGGGGACTCTGTCTGCGCTCGACCGTCGCCGACGCCACCATCGACGGGGAGTATGACGCGTTGAGGGATTTTTTCCTGCGCCCCCGGAAGGATTCGAACTCCCGACCCCGCTCCATGACGCGCCTTCCAGATGTTTCCTAAAGGGTATCGGGCGCCCGGGCTTAATACACCGCCCAGGGTCGTGCCTGTCCTGGTGCGCTTCGTCAAAAGGGGGTGACGCATGCGCAGACCGCGTGTGCTCATTGGTATTGCCGGCTTGCTGTCGCTGCTGGCGGCGACAAGTCTTCCGGCCGGTGCGAATCACAGTTGGGAGGGCTTCCACTGGTTTCGCACGGCCAATCCTGCGAACCTCGAGGTGGTCGACAGCCTCGTCGGTAGCTGGGATGGGATGTTGCCGGCTGTAGTCGGAGATTGGAATTCCTCGTCTGTCCTCAATCTGACCGCGACGGCGGGTGCCGACTCGCTCGTGGAGCGCACGGCATGTCTTCCGATCCCGGGAAAGATTCGCGCGTGCAATGCCAAGTATGCGGATCCCACGTGGCTGGGCCTGGCGACCGTCTGGCTGAACGGCGATCACATTGTGCAGGCCACGACTCAGGTGAACGACACTTGGTTCGACACGGACTTTTACAACGACCCAAATGCCAAACGGCATGTCCTATGCCAGGAGATCGGGCACGATTTCGGTCTCGATCACCAGTACACCGAGCCAACCTGCATGGACGACCTCAACGGCCTTTTCGATCCGGCCTTTATTAGTCCCGGAGCCCATGACTACGCGCAACTTGATTCGATCTACGCGCACCTGGACACCACCGGCGGCGGAGGTGGGGGCAAGAA
>JBHELF010000061.1:0-16079 GCA_046263155.1 Actinomycetota bacterium | reverse complement strand
CCCTCGGGTGCCCCCGCAGCTGAAGAGCCCCAGCCGCCACAGGGTCCGGTTGTTCCCACTCAGGAGGAGCAGCAAGATGCGGCAGGTTCGGCCGCTCCAACGTCGTCCTCAGTGGCTACCGGGTCTAGCGCGGTGGCGGGTGGCATGCCAGAACGGACTCCCTCTGTACGAGAAGGCGAACGGCCTCCTCCGGAGGAGACCGAGCCGGTGCCTCCGGTCCCCGAGCCCAAGCCGCCTCCCATCGAGCCGGTGCCCCCCGTTCCCCCCCAGCCCGATCCCACCGCGCAGCTTCCTGCCGAGGCCCCGGCCATCAAGGGAGTAGATGAATCCGAGGCCGAGGCCGTCTACGAGCGCGTGCTCGCCGAGGAGCGAGCGCGCGGTGCCAGCGAGCCCGTGGCCATCGCCCGGGCGAAAGCCGCGCGTCGCGCGGCCATCGAGGGAACAGAGCTCTTCTGATGTCCGCCGCCTGGCAGGAGATCGTCTTCGCGTTTCTCGCGGTCATGATGTCGGGAGCCGCCCTGATGGTCGTCACTACTCGCAACGTCATCCACGCGGCCCTGTATCTCGTGGCCACGTTGTCGGGCGCCGGCGCGCTCTACGTTCTGTTGTTTGCCGAGTTCATAGCCTGGGTTCAGATACTGGTTTACGTGGGGGCAATCGTCGTCCTGATGCTCTTCGGGCTCATGCTGACGAGAGCACCGATCGGCAAGGGAAACTTCGATAACGATCAACGTCTGATTGCGGCGATCTGCGCCGGTGCCATTTTCTTCATCATCAGCACCGTCACCGCCGGCGCATTTGAGGGTCAGACCATCGACATGGCGCGCGAGTCGGGCACGGTCACCAGATCCGTAGGCGAGGTCATCTTCTCGCTGTACGTGCTGCCTTTCGAGGCCGTCTCCGTGCTCCTGCTCGCGGCGCTTATCGGTGCGATCGTCGTCGCCCGCAAGGACGTCGAGTAGCCCGTGCCCATCACTTATTTCCTAATCCTGTCGGCCCTTCTTTTCTCGATCGGGGTCTACGGGGTGCTGGCGCGTCAAAACGCCGTGCTGATCCTGCTCTCGATCGAGTTGATGTTGAACGCGGTCAACATCAACCTCGTCGCCTTCGCCGCGCTCTTCGGCGACGCCGGAGTCGTCGGCCAGGTTTTTGCTTTGTTCGTGATCGCGGTCGCCGCCGCGGAGGTCGGTATCGGTCTCGCGATCGTGATCATGATCTTCAGAAATCGCCAAACGGTGGCCGTCGACGAGATGTCCCTGATGAAGTGGTGAGCCCGTGACCCAACTCTGGGCCCAGGTCGAACAGGCTGCCAAGGAAGGCGTGGTCACGGAGGTGATGTGGCTCGTCCCCCTGCTTCCGTTCCTGGCGTTCTTTGCGATTCTGTTCTTCGGCAAGCGGATGCCGGACCGAGGTCACAGTCTCGGGATCGGCGCGGTTGGCATCGGTCTCCTCCTCTCGCTGGCCGCCTTCGCCGAGCTCGCGGCGGGAAACGCGCAGGTCGTCAAATCCTGGACGTGGTTCCAATTCGACAGCAGTCTCAAGCTCGAACTGGGGATGAACTACGACTTCCTGACGGGTGTCATGTTCGTGGTCGTCACGGCCGTGTCGTTGCTCGTCCAGGTGTACTCGACCGGATACATGAAGGAGGACAGTCGCTACACGTGGTTTTATGCGGCGCTCTCACTGTTCACCTTCTCGATGTTGTTTCTGGTCATCGCCAACAACCTGCTGCAGATGCTGGTGGGCTGGGAGGGCGTCGGAGTCTGCTCCTACTTCCTCATCGGCCACTACTGGGAGGACAAGGAGAACTCGTCCGCGGCGATCAAGGCGTTCATCACGACTCGCATCGGCGACGTCGGTTTTCTGTTCGGCATATTCGTGCTGTTCATCGCAGGCCACACGTTTAACGTCATCGAGCTGAACCACATGGCCGAGGAAGGAGAGCTTCACGGAACCCTTCTGACCGTCGGCGCTCTGTTGCTTTTCTGCGGCGCGGTCGGAAAGTCGGCCCAGTTCCCATTACACGTGTGGCTACCGGACGCGATGGCCGGACCCACACCGGTCTCGGCCCTGATCCACGCCGCGACCATGGTCGTGGCAGGCATCTACCTGGTGGCGCGGATGTTTCTCTTGTTTGAGCATGCGGGCTCCGCGCTCAATGTCGTGGCGATCATCGCCTCGATCACGATGTTGATCGCCGCCCTGATGGCGCTCGTGCAGGACGACATCAAGCGAGTGCTCGCCTACTCCACCATCTCGCAGCTCGCCTACATGATGGCCGCGCTGGGCGTCGGTGCCTACACCGCCGGCGTCTTCCATCTGTTCACCCACGCGTTCTTCAAGGCGCTGCTCTTCCTGGGCGCCGGCTCTCTTATCCACGCCGCGCATACGAACAACATGAGTGAGATGGGGGGGCTGAGGAAATACATGCCCCACACATTCAGGACGTTCATCATCGGGTCGCTCGCGCTGGCCGGCATCTTTCCTCTGGCGGGTTTCTTCTCGAAGGACGAGATCATCGGCGGCGCGCTGCGCGCGGCGAACGAGGGGACCGCGGCGACGGCCTGGATCGTCTTCATCGCGGCCATCCTCACCGCGTTTCTCACCGCGCTGTATATGACGCGCGCCTGCGTCAAGACCTTCTGGGGTGAATACCGTGGCCACGGGCATCCGCATGAGAGTCCCGGCTCGATGGTGACCCCGCTCTGGATACTCGCCGGGTGCAGTCTCACCGTTGGATTCCTAGGTCTTCCGGTGATCGGGCCGTTCGTCGACTGGATCAATGTTCCCGGCCACGAACACCATGGATTCTCGACGTTCTATAACTTGCTGCTTCCGCTGGGCTCGGTCGCCGTCGCCCTGTTCGCAATCCTCGTCGGCTACCAGTTCTTCTACGCCAACCGGTGGCGCTACGACATTCTCGCCGGCCCCTTCGCGTGGATGTATCGGTTTGTCGTCAACAAGTACTACCTCGACGACATCTACCTGAAGGGCATCGTGCGCCCGATCCAATACGCCATCGCACGCGCGACGTATTGGACCAACCAAAACATCCTCGACGGAGCCGTGAACGGCACCGCCTTCGGGACCATGGCTACAGCGCGGGTCATGTACGACGACATCGACCAGCAAGTTGTGGACTACGCGGTCAATGGAGCCGCCGGGCTCACGGGCTGGTCCGGCGGAATCCTTCGTTACGTCCAGAGCGGAAACGTCCAGCGATACGCCGCGGTGCTCTTTGCCGCGGTGGCTTTGTTTGCGGCCTTGTTCGCGTTGACCTAAGAGGGAGCTAGACGATGGATTGGTATGACTCCTGGGGCGTAAGCCTCGCGACCTTCCTTCCGATTATCGGCGCGGTGGTCCTTCTGTTTGTTCCGGGGGCCCAGGAGCGCGCCATCAAGTTCGTCGGAACGCTGTTCGCCGGTCTCGCCCTTGTCGCCGGAGTGGGGGTCGCGGCTCGCTTCGATTACGGCCGCGCCGGTGATCTCCAGCAGGTCGTAAACGAGGAGTGGATCCCGACGATCCGCGCCAACTACCACGTCGGCGTAGACGGGATCAATCTCCCTCTGCTGGTGCTCTCCGTACTCGTGTCGTTCCTCTGCATGATCTATCTCTATTGGCACGTTCCCGCGCCCGGCAAGGTCAAGGCGCTGATGGCTCTCATCCTGTTGCTCGAGACCGGGATGAACGGGAGCTTCATCGCGCTGGATCTCGTTCTGTTCTTCATCTTCTGGGAGCTGGTGCTCGTTCCCATGTACTTCCTGATAGGGATCTGGGGAGGACCACGGCGCGAATACGCGGCCGTGAAGTTCTTCCTCTACACCCTGTTCGGCTCGATTTTCATGTTGCTGGGCTTCCTCGCGTTGTTCCTGAAGACCGGGACGTTCGACATGGTCGAGTTGCGCGAGATAGGGACGGCGACGGGAATCGGCTCGCAGCTCTTCCAGAACCTTGCTTTCCTGGGGTTGTTCCTGGGTTTCGCAATCAAGGTCCCGATGTGGCCGTTCCATACCTGGCTTCCGGATGCGCATACCGAAGCGCCGACGGTGGGGTCGGTGCTTCTGGCGGCCATCCTGCTGAAGATGGGCACCTACGGCTTCATTCGAATCGCGATACCGATCCTCCCGGATGCCGCCGTTGCCTACGCACCGATAATCGGGATCCTGGCCGTCATCGCGATCATTTACGGCGCGCTCTGTTGCCTTGCCCAGACGGATCTAAAACGTCTGATCGCGTTCTCTTCCGTCGGTCACATGGGGTTTGTGATGCTGGGGATCGCAACTTTGACCGACGTCGGGATCAACGGAGCCATCTTCGGAATGGTCGCTCACGGGCTGATCACGGGAATGCTCTTCTTCCTCGCCGGATCGATTCACGAGCGCTACCACACGCGCGAGATATCCGAACTCGGCGGCGTGCTGCATCAGATCCCGCGGTTTGGCTCGGTCCTCACCTATGTCGCCATCGCCTCACTCGGCCTGCCCGGTCTCGCCGGGTTTTGGGGCGAGATGCTGGCGCTGATCGGTTCCTATCAGCCGGCTCCGCAGCTGAGCGTGGCCCTGTTCCGCTGGCTCATGGTCTTCGGAGGAATCGGGACCGTTCTGACCGCCGGCTACTTCCTGTGGACGCTGCAGCGCGTCAATCTCGGGCGCGTGCCCGAGCGCTTCAGAGAGGGCCATGGTGTCTTCGACGTGCAGCCTCTCGAGTGGTGGGCTTGGGCTCCGCTCATCGTCTTGATCCTCGCCGCGGGCCTTTATCCGAAGGTCGTACTCCACGTGACGGACGGCGCGGTGCAGAACCTGCTCACGTTTGTGGGCGCGGGGTCCTGAGGAAGTAGCGAGGTTGGATCTAGCTCAGGCGCTCGCGCAGCCGGACGTCGACTGGCACGCGCTCGCGCCCGAGCTCGTCCTTACCGCGACGGCCTGCCTCGTTCTGGTCGCCGACCTATTTCTCCCCAAGGAGTCGAAGTGGTTGGCTATGCCCGTTTCCGCCGCGGGGGTCTTCGCCACTCTGGCCGCCGTCGTCTCCCTGATCGGCACGGAGCGCACGACGCTGGCCGGCTCGTTTCAGGTCAACGAGTTCGCGCTGCTCTTCAAGGGCCTGTTCTGCCTGATCGGCCTGTTGGTGTTGGCGCTCTCCTTCCACTATTTCCGCAGCGGGCAATATTTCGAGGGCGAGTACTACTTCCTCATGCTCTGTTCTCTCCTCGGCGGGCTCCTCATGGCCAGTGCCCGGGATCTCGTCTCGATTTTCATCGCCATCGAGTTGATCAGCGTCCCTGCTTTCGTGATGGCGGCGTTGCGCAAACGTGATCCGCGCTCCAACGAGGGGGCGCTGAAGTTCTTCCTCTTCGGCGTTCTTTCCTCGGCCGTGATGCTCTACGGGATGTCGATCATCTACGGTGCCACGGGCGGCGAGATCTTTCTCGTGCGCATTCGCGACGCGATAGCCGCCGGTGCGAATGAGTCGCTCGTCATTCTCGGAGTCTTCTTTGTAGTCGTCGGCTTCGCGTTCAAGATCTCCGCGGTGCCCTTCCACTTCTGGGCCCCCGACACGTACGAGGGCGCCCCTTCCCCCGTGGCGGCATTTCTTTCGACCGCATCGAAGATCGGCGGGTTCGTGGGGCTGCTGGTCTTGCTGTTCGTCGCCTTCCCTCAGGTCGCCAACAACTGGCGACCGATCTTCGCGGTCCTCGCCGCGCTCACGATGTCGGTCGGAAACCTGATCGCGCTCCAACAACGCCACATCATTCGCCTGCTTGCCTACTCGGGGATCGCGCAGTCCGGGTACGTCTTGGTTGCCCTTGCGCTCATCGATCCCGCCGCCGGGGAGACCAATCGCCAGGCCCTCCAGTCGGCCCTCGTATATCTCGCGATCTACGGCGTGATGGACATCGGTGCCTTCGGCGCGGCGATCGCGTTCGCGCGCCGGGGAGGCTCATACTTCATCGACGACTACGCCGGACTGTGGCAGCGCAGCCCGGTTCTCGCGACATTGCTGGCCGGATTCTTGATCTCTCTGGCGGGCGCTCCGCCGATGGCGGGTGCCTGGGCCAAGCTCTTCGTCTTTCTCGCCACGATCAATGCGCAGGTCTATTGGCTGGCCGTAGTGATGGGAGTGAACGCGGTCATCGCCGCCTGGTACTACCTCGCGGTCGTGAAGCGGATGTACTTCGATGCCCCGATCAGCGAGGAGCCCGTGGAGGTGCCCTACCTTCTGAACGCCGCCATGGGAGTGGCGTCGCTCGTGCTGGTCGCGCTGTTCGTCTACCCCACGATCCTCACCGAGATAGCGGACGCGTCCACAGCGCTATAGCCGGCCGGTCAGTCCTGCCGGCAGGGTGTGCGAGCCAGGTCACCGATTGCCCCTCTGTTTTTTTCAGAATTTTGGTTTGGAATTTCTGAAAAATTCAGAGGGTGCGCCGACACGTTTCGAGACGGGTTACTCCTCCAGTTTGACGGGGCGGCCCACGAAGCCTTCGATCGCCTTCGCCGCCGTCTCGACCAGCTGATGGGACAGGTCGGCTAGAGCCCGGGCCGTCGCCAGCTCCTCGCCCACGACCGGCACGTTGGGGTCGTCCGGGTTGCGCCGGGCCAGGCCCTCGCCACTCAGCTCCTGATCGCCGATCCGGAGAATCGCCCGTGCCTCCGTATGCGAGGAGTCTTCGTTAAGCGAGACCTCGACCGTCACGCTCTTCGTCTCTGCCACTGCGGATCACCTCCATTCGCGTCGTTCAATCGTTGCACGGAGGGCTGTCTCAGATATCGAGTCGTCCGCCGCCGGCCCAGATGCAATTGGTCAAGTGAAGCCCCGGCGGAACTTTCTCGCCGGGCCACACGACCGCGTTCTCCAGGACAGTGCCTGCGCCCAGGATGGCTCCCGCAAGCACGA
Organism: Actinomycetota bacterium; assembly: GCA_046263155.1. Taxonomy (GTDB): domain Bacteria; phylum Actinomycetota; class CADDZG01; order CADDZG01; family WHSQ01; genus DATADF01. Next base: position 9,188 of record JBHELF010000061.1, on the reverse strand, counting down.
CGGCTCCGGGAGCCAGAGCGCCGGCATCGGTGCGCGCGTCCGGCCCGACGTAGGCCGTGCCTCCGGACACCGATCTCACTTCCCCCGGCGGCTTAAGGAGCAGCTCCCTGTGGGCACTCAGCGCATCCTGTGAGGCGCGCAGAAAACGCCGTGGAGTACCCACGTCGATCCAGTAGCCGTCGTGCAGGTGGACGGCGAGCTCACCGGCGGCAGCTAGGGGCATGAGGAGGGCGCGCGCCAGATCCATTGGTCGTTCCTCGGGAATGAGGTCGAGGACGTGCTTCTCGAAGACCGCGACGCCGATGAAGCGCGCGCCGGCGGCCTCGGCCTCGGTCTTGCGATTCACGAAGCGAGTCACCCGAGTGCCGTCCGTCTCGAGGTCGGCACCCTCCGGAACGCGCGCCACGGCCAGCGTCGCGGGCGCGCCCGATCTCTCATGCGTCTCCAACAAATCGACCGGGTCGAGGTCCGTGAGCGCGTCGGAATTGTGCGTGACGACTCGCCGGACCACCCCGGCGGCGACGTCGGCGAGGGTGCCTCCGCTTCCCGGCGGGCTCGTCCCCTCGTCGATGAAGGACACGTCTTCGCCGGAGAAAGGAGGCCCGAGTCGCTCTTGGATAAAGTCGCCGAGGTGGCTCGTATTCACCACGACCGGGGGAGCCGACCAACGCAGGCGCGCCAGTGCGAACGCCGCCAGAGGTATGTCGAGAATGGGCACCACCGCCTTGGGGAGCAGGTCCGAAAGCGGACGGAGCCGAACGCCGCGCCCGGCGGCGAAAAGCACGGAGCCGACTGGGCCCATCGCCGGAGCCTAAGAGGAAGACCTGAGCGTGGAGTGAATTAGAGAGCGGAAATGACACACTTGGCACCCATGGAACGCAGACGACATACAGCGGCGCGGCGCATCGCGTTCGCCGGCGTGTTGTTGAGCGCGGTGGTTGCCTCTCTGCTGGCGGCTGTCCCCGCCCAGATGTCTGCACTCGCTCAGCCGGCTCCCGACCCGACCCCCTCGCTCCCGCCGCTTTTCCCGACGCCGACGCCGAGCCCCACGCCCAGCAAGTCACCCTCTCCGGAGGCGACGCCGACTCCCGACGAGGAAGAGGAGAGGGAGAAGAGGAACGAACGCAAGGAGCGCGTCGATCGCAAGAACAAGGAGAAGCGGAGCAACAGGCTGCGCAAGGGGGCTCCGTACTTCGGGACGTTCCATCCTTCCGGCGCGTACTCGACCGAGACGTTGGTCGCGATCGAGGCCAGTCTGCATTCGTTCGGTTTCGGCGAAGTCGACGTGCTGCGAAAGGTTTATCCGCCGTTCGTCGTCACCGGAGACGCGGCCTGGGCCAATACCTGGGGCGCTCCTCGCTACGGCCCCGGGCCGATCGTGAGGCGACACGAGGGCCAAGACATCTTCTGTCGCATGGGGGCCCCGGTCTTAGCGGCGGAGCCGGGCATAGTGGAGTTCGACGTCGGTGGCCTCGGAGGGCGCGTGGCGCGCCTCTATCGTGCCGACGGCAGCTACTGGTACTACGCGCACCTATCCGACTGGAATCTCGGCGACTTCGCCAGCGGCGATTCGGTTCGCCGCGGCGACATCATCGGCTACTGCGGCAACACCGGCAACGCGCGCACCACGCCCCCCCACCTTCACTTCGGCTGGTACACCGCCGGTGGACGGGCCTTGAACCCACACAGAATCCTGGTGACCTGGCTGCGCGCCGCGGAAAAGCGGGCCCTGCACACGTTCGAGCGCATCCAAGCTCTGCGCGTGGAGAACAGCGATCGGCTCACGGCGCGTCGCCGCTTCGGCGACTACCTGGCCCCCGATCTGTCGGAACTCACACTTCCGGGCGAGTCGTTGTGGGCGTCGGGCTCGTCCCCGACGGGAGGCGTGCTGGTGCTGGCGGAGGCCGCGCTCGCGGCCGCCCTGGGCAACGCGGATTTCGAGCAGGGCTTCACCGGCGACGTCCGGGTGTCGTCGATGGGAGCGGGCCTCGGCGTGGATCCCACGTCGAAGCTCGGCAGGTTGCTGTTCGATCTCGCCGACTCGACCAGCGAAAGCGGCGACTGACCCCCGATTCCCATTCCGTGAGCAATAGCTGTCGCTCAGCGGTAGCTACTACTCACAGAAAGTCTGCGGGAAGGAAAGCAAGCGAGTGGCGGGAAGAGGATTCGAACCTCTGAAGGCGTTAGCCGGCGATTTTACAGACCGCTCCCTTTGGCCGCTCGGGCATCCCGCCAGGAGGAGCTAGAGGATATCGGACGCTACTTGTGCAACGTGCCGCGGCCTTCGGAAAATCCCAAGTCGTTGTAGTGGAGCACCATATTTGTGTCTGGCTGCGCCGAGTCGACAGCCGTGGGAACGGCGGGGGCTAGGCTGAGGCATGCTCGCCGAGATCGATCGCGGAACCATCGTCGTCCTGCCCTCGCTGAGCTTTCCCACCGACGAGCTCAAGAAGATCACGGGCATCATCCATTACGAAACGCGGCTTCTATGCACCGCACTGTGGCTCGCCTCGCCCGACCTCCGCCTCGTCTACATCACGTCGATTCCGATCGCTCCCGTGATCGTCGACTACTACCTCGAGCTACTCCCCGATCCGGCGTCGGCCCGGGAGCGCCTTCATCTGGTCGCGCTCGACGATCCACGACCCGGCTCGTTGAGTACGAAGCTGCTGGCGCGGCCCGACACGCTGCGCGTCATCCAGGACTTGATCGAGGGGCCCTCTTACCTTCTTCCCTTCAACGTCACCGCCGCAGAGTCCAGGCTGGCCGAGGCCCTCGAGATACCCCTCCACGGCCCCCGGCCGGAGCACGCGTTCCTCGGCTCGAAAACCGGAGCGCGCAGACTGGGTCGGCAGCTGGGAGTAGCGGTGCTGGACGGCGCGGAGGAGCTGCGCTCGCCCGAAGACCTCGAGCGAGAGATTGAGGCCCTGCGCGGGCGGCGGCCCGGGATCGGGGGCGTGGTGGTCAAGTTGAACGAGGGTTTTTCCGGGCAGGGAAATGTGATCCTGGGCGTCGATGGGATGAGGGGATCGGTCACCAGCTCGAGTGCTCTCTTCTGCGCCGGCGGCGAGTCCTGGGAGACATACCTCCCGAAGATGTTGGCCGAGGGTGCCATCGTGGAGGAGCTCGTCACGCGGCCTGATGCGGTCTCTCCCAGCGCGCAGCTTCGAATCGACGAGACCGGGCGGTGCGCGCTCGTCTCGACCCACGACCAGCGGCTCGGAGGGCCGGGCAACCAGGTCTATCTCGGATGCAGCTTTCCGGCGGATCCGGGTTACCGAGCCGCGGTGACGAAAGAGGCTCTCAAGCTCGGGCGCGCGCTCGCCGACGAGGGAGTCACCGGATTTTTCGGTATCGACTTCATCGTCGTGCCGTCTCAAGCCGGGCCGCAGGTCTTCCTGAGCGAGATCAATCTTCGAATTGGAGGGACCACGCATCCATTTCTGACCGCCGCGGCGGTGACGGGGGGCACGCTCGACCCCGTGACCGGAGACCTCGTCGCCGACGGTCGTAGGAAGTCGTATGTCGCGAGCGACAACGTCAAGGCAGAGGCCTACGTGGGCCTCTTCCCTGCACAGGTCATAGCCGCGGTTCGCAGCGCGGGCCTCGCTTTCGATCCTCGGACGCGTTCGGGAGCAACACTCCACCTGTTGGGAGCATTGCCCGAGCACGGCAAGTTCGGCGTCGTGTGCATCGCAGGCTCCATTTCCGAAGCGGACGAGCTCTTCCACGAGGTGCGGGCCTGTGTCGATGCCTTAAAGAAAGAGACTTGAACCACCTAGGATCGCGAACGTGAATACCAGCGACGAAGGACACTCGTCCAGTTTTCGCTTCCAATCGATTGCCGAGGTCGCGACGCGCCTCGCGGACGCGACCTACCTCGCCGACGACGCGGCGGCGACCGCGGTCTTCCTGTCGGATCGTCTGGAGAAGCCCTTGCTCGTCGAGGGTCCCGCGGGGGTGGGAAAGACCGAACTCGCAAAATCGCTCGCCCGCGCCCTCGACGTGCCCCTTCTCCGCTTGCAGTGCTACGAGGGAGTCGATGAAGCGAAAGCCCTCTACGAGTGGAACTATCGTAAGCAGCTGCTTCGTATTCAGGCCGACGAGGGACGCTCCTGGGATGCGCTCTCGGAGGACATCTTCAGCGAGCCGTTCCTGCTCGAGCGTCCCGTCCTGAGGGCCATACGCGCCCGCGAGCCGGTCGTCTTTCTCATCGACGAGATCGACAAACTCGATTTCGAAGCGGAAGCCTTGCTTCTCGAGGTGTTGTCCGATTGGCAGATCACGATCCCGGAGATGGGGACGGTCGAGGCCGCGCTGCGTCCCTTCGTGATCCTGACCTCGAACAACGAACGAGAGCTGAGCGAGGCCCTCAAGCGACGCTGCCTTTATCTGTATCTCGATTACCCGAGCACCGAACGCGAGCGTCAGATCGTGAGCGTACGAGTTCCCGGAATCCAAGATGCGCTGGCGGAGCAAGTGGTCCGACTGGTTCACACAATCAGGGAGCTCGACCTCAAGAAGGCGCCCTCGATCGCCGAGACCTTGGACTGGGCACGCACGCTGGTCGAGCTCAATGTTGATGCCGTGGATGAGGGCGTGATCGCGCAGACGCTTCCCGTCCTCTTGAAGTACCGAACCGATCTCGACAGGACCGCCGAACACCTCAAACTGGCGCGCGCCACCGAGCGGTGATCGAGCGAGTCCTGGAATTCGTCGGGGCTCTGCGATCGGCAGGAGTCCCGGTCGCCGTCAGCGAGGAGATCGACGCGCTGCAGGGCCTGCGACACATAAGCCTCAGCCGCGCCGAAACGAAAGCGGCACTGGCGATGACTCTGGTAAAGGGCGACTCGAGTCGAGATGCCTTTGACACTCTGTTCGAGTTCTACTTCCCACCGCGTCCCGGACCCGTCCCGACGGAGGAGCCTCAAACTTCAGAGGTGGACGCAGACGAACTAAGCGCGCGGCTGCTTGAGGCGATTCGGATCGGCGACGAGCACGCCGTGGCGTGGCTGGCGATCGCGGCCGTGGCCGCCTTCGGGCGGGTGGCCACAGCACCGGCGCAGAGTTGGTACTCGCAATATCAAGTCATCCGGGCGCTCGATCTCGATGCGGTTCTCGCCCGCCTTTTGGAGGACGCCGCCGCGGAGGACCTCTCGCCACTGGAGCGCAGACTGCGCGCCGCCGAGTTCCAGCGGCGGCTGCAGCGCTTCCGGTCGCAGGTGCTAGCGGAGACACGCCGGCGAGCCGCGGCGGAACGGGGGCCGGAGGCCGTTGCGTCCTACGCCGTGGGGCCGCTGCCCGAGGACCTCAACCTGCTGGGGGCGACCGAGGCGGAGCTCGTGTCGTTGCGACGCGCCATTCGCCCTCTCGCGCGCAAGCTGGCCGCGCGCGTCGCCGCGAAACGGAGACGGGCGGCGCGCGGAGCCCTCGACGTCCGCCGCACATTGCGGCATTCGCTCTCTAGCGGAGGCGTTCCCTTCGACGTCGCCTTCCGGCATCGCGCCCCCCATCGGCCCGAGCTCTTTGTCCTCTGCGATCTCTCCGGCTCCGTCGGCCGCTTCGCCCGCTTTGCGCTGATGCTCGTGCACGCTCTATCGGCTCAGTTCTCGCGCGTCCGATCATTTGGGTTCGTCGACACCCTCGACGAGGTGACTCGCTTTTTCGATCACGAGGACTTCATTCGGGCCGTCGATCGGATGAACCGAGAGGCAGAGATCGTGCGCCACGAGGCCCACTCCGACTACGGTTCCTCGCTGGTGAAATTCAGAGACTCCTTCGGGCGCGATGTCGGACCGAAGGCGACTGTGTTGATCTTCGGAGACGCCCGCAACAACTATCGGGAGTCCAAAGAGGGAATCCTCCGGGACATCGCCCAGCGGGCCCAGCGCGCTTTCTGGCTGAACCCCGAGCCCAGGGCCGACTGGGACACAGGAGACTCGATCGCCTCGCGCTATGCCTTCTGGGTGGACGAGATGGTAGAGGTACGCAACCTGCGCCAGCTCGAGGATTTCATCGCGCGGATCGCCTAGCCACTCTTATACGCTCCCCCGATGGCCAATCTCGACACCCTGAGCGTCGTAGTTCCGGTCTTCAACGAGGCCGATCGTCTGCGCGAATCGCTCGACCGCCTGCTCAAGGTCGATCTGCCCTTGGACCTCGAGGTGATCGTCGTGGACGACGGATCGACCGACGGGAGCGCGGGGACGATCGCGGATCTCGTGGAGTCGGGACGCGTCAACTTGATCACGCACGAGCGCAACCGCGGCAAGAGCCATGCGGTGCGCACCGGGATCGGCGCGGCGACCGGCGATCTGTTGACGATCTTCGACGCCGATCTCGAATACGACCCCGACGACTATCAGGAGCTGTTGCAGCCCTTGCTTAACGACCGGGCCCGCGTCGTCTACGGGACGCGCAGTTTCGGCTCGCATACCGCGTTCTCGTTCTGGTACGTGCTCGGCAACCGGTTCCTGTCTTTCTGGGCGAGCTTCCTCTTCAACACCTGGCTGTCCGACATCGAGACGTGCTTCAAGCTGGCTCCGCTGGATGAGTGGCGCGCTCTCGACCTCCGCACGGAAGGCTTCGGCATCGAGGCGGAGGTCACCGCCAAGTTCCTGCGCCGAGGCCATCGGATCTTCGAGGTGCCCATCACATACCAGGCCCGGTCGCGCGAGGAGGGCAAGAAGCTGACGTGGACCGACGGGCTGCAGGCTCTTTGGATCCTGCTTCGGATCCGCCTCTTCGCGCGCTAGGAGTCGAGGTGACCCGTCACTCCTTCTGGGTGCCCGGAATCATCGTTAACGATGGGGGGTCAGGGACCTCGTCAAACAACTCCTCAAGTGAGGCGGCTCCGAGTGCGCGCTGGAGGGCCAGCAGAGTTCGCAGGCGGGGATCATGTCGGCCCTTTTCCAGCTCGTAGATCGTGCCAAGGCCCACTTTGGCCTGAGTAGCCAGTTGCTGCGCACTCAAGCCCTTGCGCAACCTAAGTGTCCTGATTCGATGTCCTAACCGCGCGGAATATCGCGCGACTTCCGATCTACCGATGTCGGTGGATGTCGCTCGCGTCGGCTGTCTGCCCTTGATCTCGGTCACCTAGACAGCTTCTTTGAATTACAGATATGTTATTCAAACGCGCGATATATCGCGCGACAATCTGGTCGACCTGGGAGTCGTGATGAGAAGATGGCAGGCCTGGATCGCAAGGGCTCTTAGGAGGGCTTCCAGCGTGCAGCGGATGAAGCCTGTTCGTCTTTTTGATGACCTTCGAGGCTTAGAGGGCCAGTGGGTTGCTCTGAAGGATGGACGTGTCATCGCGGCTCGGGAGACGCCAGACGCTCTGCACATGGAGATACATGGCAGACAGCTCCGGAACTGCACTGTTCTCCGGGTGCCGGCGGCAGACGAACCGGAGCTAGTCGGCTTCGGGTAGGACGCGGGCGCTGTGGGGCTGCCCTCGTTCCCGTGGATATTTCCTTACGTCGAAGATCCATCAGCACGGGCGCATTACTCGGATCCCACTCGCGAAGTCCTTAGAACCCCTTGTCAGCGTCAGTCTTTCCGGTATGGAAGAAAGGGTCTTGGCCCTTATCGATTCCTGGTCCGAACGGACTCTGATTGCGCCCTGGATAGGTCGCCAGATCGGTCTTGATCCAGGTGATGCAGTTCGAGAGATCCCCCTGGGCATGGGGGGTGAAACCCTCCTTGTCGGTCTGCATAAAGCGAACCTTCGATTGCATGCGCCTGAGCCAAATGAAGAAATGTTCGTTGGGTGGAACGCTGAAATCGGGCTCCCGCGAACATGGCGGGCATCCGGATGGCAAGTGCTCCTAGGACAGGTGGGATTCTTTAATCGATTCACCGTAACTATGCACCGGGACGCTCAAGCAGTGGTCGTCGAGGATTCGGATGTGTTTGAGCAACGCTTTGGTGCTCAACTGAGAGAAGCTGAGCAAAAGCGCCCGCGGTTTGAGGTGTGATCTGTTGTGTTTCTGCTCATTGCTCATCGGAGGCAGGTTGTCACCAACCTGACCGGTGTAGTACTCCATCTTTTGCCATGGAGCCCGCGCTGAAACGCCCCGACTATCTGGCACACAACCGCGCTCAATGGGGGAAGTGGGCCCAGGAATTCGTCGAGCCGGCGAAGGAGAGCTGGGCCGGCGAACCTAAGTGGGGCATCTGGGGGATCGCAGAGGCCGACGTCGGGGTCCTCCCGGACGTGGACGGTCTCGACACGCTCGAGCTCGGCTGCGGCACCGCATACGTGTCCGCCTGGCTGGCGCGCAGGGGCGCCCGCCCGGTAGGTCTCGATCCGACTCCGGGCCAGCTCGATACCGCGCGTGCCATGCAGGCAGAGCACGAGCTGTTCTTTCCGCTCGTGATGTGCGGCGCCGAGAGTCTGCCCTTCGCCGATGCCAGCTTCGATCTCGTCATCTCGGAGTACGGCGCCAGCATCTGGAGCGACCCCTACGTCTGGGTCCCCGAGGCGGCGCGCGTCCTGCGACCTGGTGGACGGCTCGTCTTCCTGGTGAACGGAACGCTGCTCATGCTGTGCGTGCCCGAAATGGCCGACGAGGTCGCCGGCACCGAGCTGTTGCGCGGCTACTTCGAGATGCATCGCTTCGAGTGGCCCGACGACGACTCGATCGAGTTCCACCTCGGCTACGGCGACTGGATCCGCCTGCTGCGCGCCAACGGATTCGAGATCGAGGATCTCATCGAGTTGCGACCCCCCGAGGGGGCCGTCGGGAGGTACTCGTTTGTGACGCTCGACTGGGCGCGGCGGTGGCCGTCCGAGCAGGTGTGGAAGGCCCGCAAGGGCGGCTAAGGGATATCTTCCGGGCGGGGCAGGTAGGGCCGACGACGACCCGGGCGGGGTGGAATGCATGGCCGAGGCGGATGTGACCGGCGATCGGATTCTCGTGGCGGAGGACGAGCCCGACATGAGGAGCCTGATCGTGATGATGCTCGAGGCCGAGGGGTTCGAGGCCGTTGAGGCTGCGGACGGCGAAGCGGCGCTCGCAAATGCCCAAAGGGACAAACCCGATCTCATACTCCTCGACGTCATGATGCCGAAGATGGATGGGTTCGAGGTCTGCCGCCGGCTGCGTTCGGATCTCGATACCTCGACCACGCCGATCATTCTCCTATCGGCCAAGGCCAGCCTGGACGACACCGTGGCCGGTCTC
>JBHELF010000060.1:0-4924 GCA_046263155.1 Actinomycetota bacterium | reverse complement strand
GCTCAAGGCACGCCGTTTCGACAGCCAAGTGGCCGAGGTCTATGCGCGGATCGCTGCGAGGAACACGATGACCCGGCTCGGCATGCCCGAATCTCAACCGATCTTCTAACCGCCCGCCGGCCTCTGGAGGAATTCGCCCCGCAGCTGATTTGTGCAACAACGCCATTCGCCACTATAAAGATGGTCGAAGAGATCCTTAGCAAGTCGAACATCGGACCAGGCGTTATTGCCTCTATTGGGGCGGCTATTTCGACCTGCCGGAAAGGGCCGCCAGAGAACGCTACGCTACTTCCGTTGGTGGAGGCATTGGAAGTGGCGCTGACGCCACCCGTGCGCGAGGTCCGGCGACAACTGATACTAGGTATAGCAAATGCGGAATCAGGACCGGTACTGTCGGGCGAGGGGCGCGTGGGAATCGGTTACGATAGGCAGCTGCTGTCCTGCGCGGGGCAAGCGAGATTGTTGAGATCCGGCTGGAGAACGAAATACCCGTGTGGGGGCGCCGCCGCAGGGTGGCTCAGAATCACATCGCTCGGCTCGCCCGGCAAGAGCTGGGCACCCTCGACGCCGATCTGGAAGTAAGCGATAAGGTTGGATTTCGCTTCGAGGACCTTACGGCTCTTATCCATGAGCCGGAGATAGCGGAACTTCTCCACAATCGAACGCCTTCGGCAGACCAGGAACCAATTGACCTCAGTCCTCTTGATCCGCCGACAACAGCCGAAACGGCAGAGGACGCGCTTTCTGAGCTGGTAGCCGCCGAGGCCAAATCAAGTTATGTGATCGACGTGCCGAAGCTGTGGCGGCGACTCATAGACGTCGAGGGAAGCTTGACAACAGAGGGCATTGCGGCGGGAGACAGCGGCTACCGCAAGGAGGTACGCCGCCACATCGTCCCATTCGCTCTAGAGAGCGGGACGCTGGATTTCGACAGGAACGACAAAGTCCTCATTGAAAGGCAGGATAAAAACGGTCGATGGGCCAAAATAGGTCACCTCGACTTGACTGCGACCACGTCGAGCTTGGTGCACATTGACACACCGACATGGTGGCCGTATCAAGGCGAGCGTCTGGTTGCCGAAGACCAGCGGCTTCGCTTCCAGAGCCATCTGGAAACAACCAGCCGATCTCGCCGCGAGGCCGCTGTCTCGCGGATATTGGGGCGACAATCCGTTGTCCATAACCTTGTTGAGTACTTCGATCCCACTTGTCAGCCAACCAGTGTCGAGCTGTCCATCAACGTGGACATCAATGAGATCAAGGAGCAGTATGGTCTCAATGATGTGCAGGCCAGAGCATTTGTCGACATTGTCCAGTCGCGGCCGGTCGGCCTCTTGCAGGGACCGCCGGGCACCGGCAAAACAAAGTTCATCGGTGCGTTGATCCATTTCGTCTTGAGCCGCGGGTACGTGCGAAACGTACTATTGGCGAGCCAATCGCATGAAGCGGTGAACAACGCTGCGGAGGCCGTACTGAAGCTGTTCCCAGCGCCTACGGCCGCACCGAGCATCCTCCGGGTCGGGCAAGAAGGAAACGTTTCAGGGCAACTGTTGCCCTATCACGTTGCACGCGTGGAGACGCTCTACAAGGACAGGTTCAGCGCGACGATCCGGGACCGGCTGCGCACCGCTGCCGCCGCCTTGGGAATATCAGCGGAACTCGCTGACCAGCTGATCGTGCTCGAAACGAGCGTTCGGCCAGTGCTCGTTCGAATGAACGCTCTCGCATCGGATGAGCCCGCAGAGAGCGCTCCCCGCCGGCTTTTGGGGCTGTCCCTAATTCGTATCCGTTCAGCTCCCTCTTGACAGCAGAGTAACTTTCATGGTTGCTATTGAGACATGGAACCCTCGGCGGTAATTCTGATAGGCCCAGAGTTAGCCACGCTGGAGACGTTGGAACGCCCGGCGCTGATGGATCTCATTGTTGAGCAAAGGAGGCAGGTCGAAGAGCTGCGGGACACGATTGAGCGGCAGGCGGCCCAGATTGTGGAATTAGAGAGACGCGTTAACCAGAACTCCCGCAACTCGCATAAGCCGCCATCGAGTGATGGTCCGGGGACATTTCGGCGAGGTCAGTTGCCGGCGCGAGAGAAAAGGCGCAAGCGGGGTGGACAAACGGGCCATGAAGGTCACCACCGGGATCTGCTGCCGAGTGAGGAAGTCGATGAACGCGTTGAGGTGCGTCCGTCGAGCTGTGAGCACTGTGGAGCGGACTTGGTGGGAAGCGATCCGGCGCCGGAGCGCCGACAGAAAGTCGAGATACCGCCGATCCAGCCGCAGGTGACGGAGTACCGTTTGCATGCGTTGAAATGTGGCTGTTGTGGCGAAGTCACCCGGGGTCGATTACCCGAGGGGGTGCCGGCGGGTTGTTTTATGCCGCGTTTGCTGGCGGTCATTGCGCTGTTGAGTGGCGCCTATCGGTTGTCCAAGCGGCAGATTCAACAACCGAGATTACAGGGATGTAATGCTTCGGAGAGGTACAGGGATGAACTGCTGAGTGACCTGCTGGGAATTGGCATCAGTTTGGGTTCGATCATCACGGTCGAGCAATCCGTCAGCCAGACGCTGGCGGAGCCTGTGCGGGAAGCGCAGGAGTATGTCCGCGAACAAACGGTGGTTCACGGTGACGAACCGGGATTACATGGACGTAATGCTTCGGGGAGGTACAGGACGAAACCTCCTGGAGGCAAGCCTTGAAACGAGCGTGGTTGTGGGTCGCGGTAACGCCCTGGGTGACGGTGTTTCTGATTCGGCTGAGTCGCGGTAAGGTGGTGGCCAAGGAACTGTTGGGTGAAGGTTTTGCGGGTTATTTGGTGTCGGACCGCTGGTCGGGCTATACCTGGGTGGAATTGCGGCGGCGGCAAGTTTGCTGAGCACACTTGAAGCGTGATTTTCAGAAGATCGCGGACGCCCAGGGCGACCTGGCCCGGATCGGCCAATCCCTCCTCGAACAGACGCAACGTCTGTTCAAACTCTGGCATCGCGTTTGGGATGGGCCGCTCGAGCGTTCTTCGTTCGCCCGCTATGTTTCACCGATCCGCCGTGAAGTTCGTGTGCTTTTGGAACAAGGCGCGGCGTGTGCGGACACGAAAATCGCCGGCATGTGCAAGAAATTGCTAAGCGTTGAGCCAGCAATGTGGACCTTTGTGTGGGTAGCCGGCGTGGAGCCCACCAACAACAGCGGCGAACGGTCACTGCGTCATGCGGTGTTATGGCGCAAAGGCAGTTATGGCACACAAAGCGAGGATGGGAGTCGCTACGTAGAACGGATCCTCACCGTGGTCATGACCTTTCGACAACAACGCCGTAACGTTTTGGAATATCTGACCGCGGCTTGCCAATCGGCTTTACGTCATGAATCACCGCCTTCTTTACTGCCCCAAACAACCGAGTCACAACCTACGTTTGCTATCGCAGCTTAAATCACCTGGCTGAACAGATACGTCCATCAATGTGAGCGCGGCCTGAACGGTCGGCATCAGCGAAGTGCGGGCCCTCAAATCGGCGGCGGTTTCCGCCTCTTGCTGCTGCACGCGCACGGCCTTGGGGTCCTCCTTAGCGTGCTGCGTGGGCTGGTTACCTTTCTTTTCGATGGCCATTCTCGATTCCTCAGTGCAGTCGATATTCTTTGAGACCAGCGCCCAGGCTTCGCGTTCGGCCTCGTCGCGGGCGAGGCCCCGTCAAATCCCATGATCGCCGCGCGTTCCTCGAAGTCCTCTCGCACGGATTCGGTTTCCAGCATCCGCGCTGGCGGGGTACTGCCATTGCTGCCGATAGACGGCACCGATTCCCCGCGAAGAATGCCCGCGACCGCGCCTTTGCCGTGTTCGACGCGCTGGCCGACTTCGACGCGGTGGCTTGGGGCGCTTCCCCGGCCGATGGTTTCATCAAATTCCCGTACTTCACCCTCGACGAAGCGGCGCAAGAAGCCTTCATCGAATGGTCGAGGGATCTGCACAGGACGCGGCTTCCCGCCGAGGATCACCCGATCATCGCGCAACACCTGGCGAAGTTCGACAAGCTGTTCCCGGCACTGGCGCTGATCCTTCACCTCGCCGAATGTGCGGCGACCGGGCGGCGGGGCTCGGTGACGGCGGAAGCGGCCTTGCGCGCGGCAGCGTGGTGCGAGTGCCTTGAGGTCCATGCACGGCGCTGCTATGGGCTGCTGGCCGATGACGGCCTGCGGTCGGCGCAAGCCCTGGCGGAAAAGGTGAGTCAAGGAAGGCTGGCGGAGGGTTTCACGGCTCGGGACGTACGGCGCAATCAATGGCGGTATCTGACGGCGGATGAGGCCATCCAAGCGGCGCTGGACTGCCTCGAAGATGAAGGCTGGCTGAGGGCGGATCAAGTTGGCGGCACCGGCCCGGGAACGGGGCGGCGTACCTGGCGCTATTTCATCAATCCCAAGGCCGTGAGACCGGGCAAGCCGGGGGGCGATCATGGCTAACTGGCTTGACCGGGCGCAGCGTGAAATCCCGAAAACCCCTGGGCGCCACACTGCCAATACTGACGAAGAACTCTAACGGCAGTAACGGCAGTACCCCATACGGAGGAATCCGGAATTTCGCGGGTTTCTAATGGCAGTAACGGCAGTACCTCGCCGACGGGTTGTCGGGAAATCGAGTGGGGCATCCTTGCGCGCACCGACCCGCCGTCGCTACCCGCCGCGGCCGAGGAGAGCCGACAGAAGGCGTTCGCCATGGCCGACCAAGTCGCCGATCCGACCTCGGGTCCCGGCGCCCTATGGTGGCGCGTGTCCATCCTCGAACCCAGCGGCCGGACCGTCGAGGTCGATACCCCCTCCGGCTGGACCCTGCCCGATTGGCAAACCTACGCCGAGCGGCAAGGTGCCGCGAGAAAGGTCCTACTCCGGCACATCCAGCGCCGGATTCCTGTCGAAGAACCCCGACGGCACGAGTTTGAAC
>JBHELF010000059.1:0-11109 GCA_046263155.1 Actinomycetota bacterium | reverse complement strand
GCTGGTCGCCGTCTTTCTGGCCCTGGGCTTGGGCTTGCTGATCGGCTCGGCCGTTATCGCCGACAACCTTCTGGAGGACATCCAGGATCGGCTGGAAGACGTGCGTGTAAAAAATGAGGAACGTCTGGCGGAGATCGTGCGGCTTCGAGGCCTGGTTTCCAACGGCGAGGAGTTCGCCCGCTTTCTGGAGCCCGCGCTGGTAAACGAGGCCTTGAGTGGCTCGGAGATCGTTCTCTTCGTTTTCGAAGCAAGTGACGATGCCTTGGTCGACGCGCTGCGCGCAGTAGTAGAGGAGGCCGGGGGCGATATCGCAACTACCATTTTTATTTCGGAACGGTTCGCCCTGACGGACGACTCCGGGGCCGATGAGTTGCGCCTCATCACCGGCCACGACATCGAGGACGCGTCGGAGTTGCGCGAAGAAGTGGCCCGGGCCGTGGGTCGCGTTGCAGCGACGGCGAGCATCGCAGACCAACGCCGGCGGACACTGCTAGCGGAACAACGGTTGGATGCCCTAATCGAGGAACTGGAGGACGCCAACTTCCTCGCGATCGATCGCGATCAGGATCCCGTGACGATCCCGATCGGCGCGGAGTTCATCGTCGCGGGCGGGAGCGCGGAGGAAGCGGCCTATGAGATCGAGGGATTCGGCCTCGCGTTGACCGGCACGCTCGCCGACCGGGGGGCGAAGGTCGTTGCGGTCGAATCGGCCGACAGCGTGTGGGGTTTGGTCCAGTCCGTGAGGGATGACGCCGACATCGCGGAAGGGGTGGCCACGGTGGACCATGCCGACACCGTGTCGGGGCGTATCGCAGCAGCCCTGGCGCTGTCGCGAGCGGCCTTCGAAGCCGGTCATTACGGATATGACGCCGGCGCGGAGCAGCCGTTTCCGCTGCCGGGTATCTAGCTTGGATGGCCTGCTCGGGAAGCACCCGATCGCCGCTTTTCGCGGCGGGCGGGTGGCCACCCAAACCGATCCAGATTCATGAGAAGAGGTGATCTCGCGCGCGGCGCGGCCGGAATAGCGCTCGCCACGGCGGCCTCTCGCATCACAGGTTTTCTGCGAGTCGTCGTTGTCGCCGCCACTCTCGGCACTACCTTCCTTGCGAACGTTTACCAGACGGCCAACACCGCACCCAATCTGTTGTTCGAGCTCATGGCCGCCGGCGTACTCACATCGGTCTTCGTGCCGACCTTTGTGTCGCTGCTCGTCCGGGGGCGGGGGGAGGAATCCTCCTGGGAGGTCCCCAACGCACTGATGTGGGTCGCTCTCGTTGCGCTGATAGCACTCGGAGTGGTGCTCGGCCTCGGGGCCCCGCTCATCATGCGCCTCCTCACGCTGGGGGTCGAGGACCCGGCGTTGCGTGCCGAAGAGATCCAGTTGGGGACCGCGCTCCTTCGTCTGTTCTCTCCGCAGATCGTTTTCTACGGCGCCGGCATGATCATGACGGCGGCCCTCCATGCCCACCGCAAGTTTCTGCTCCCTGCCCTCGCCCCCATTGCGAACAACTTTGTTGTCATCGCCGTGTACCTCACTTACGCCTCGTTGCGCGGCAGCAGGGCACCGGAGCTAGAGGGGATTTCCACGGGGGAGACCTTCTTACTGGGAGCCGGTACAACCGTCGGCGTGATCGCGATGACCGCGGTGCTGCTGCCGCAGCTGCGCCGCCTGGGCTGGCGCTGGCGTTGGGTGTGGCGTCCGAGGGACCCCGAGGTCAGGCGCGGCCTGCGGATCGGGATCTGGGGACTCGGGTACGCCGGCGGCTACCAGGCCGGACTCATCGTGGTTCTGTTGCTCGCGAACAAGCTCGAGGGGGGCGTCGCGGCCTACCAATGGGCCTATACGTTCTTCTATCTTCCGCACGCGCTGATAGGCATCGCAATCTTCAACGTGTTGTTCACGGCGATGTCCGAACATGCGGCGCGAGATGAACTGAGACAGGTGAGCGCGCGGGTTCGAGACGGCCTTCGCATGTTGTGTTTCCTGCTGCTGCCCGTAGCGGCCCTCCTGGTGGTCGCGTCCGACGCCATCACCAGTGCGGCGCTCGACTACGGAGCTATGTCCGCGGGGAACACCGTCTTGATCGGACGAGTGCTTGCAGCTTTTGCCCTGGGCCTGCCGGGTTACTCGGCGTTCCTTTTCCTGACCCGCGCCTTCTACGCGGTAGGGGAAGCCCGGACTCCGGCTCTCGTGAATGCGACGACGGTCGCGGCGGCGAGCGGTCTCGGCGTCCTGCTCTTCTTTCAGGCTCCGTCCGGCTGGGAGGTTGCCGGTCTCGCGGCAGCGCATTCCATTGCCTTCTCGTTGGGGGCATTCGTGCTGGGGCTGCGGCTTCCCCTGCGGGGTGTGATCGCCACGGGTCCCGAGCTGTCGCGCGCTCTCGCTCGGTCCCTGATCGGCTCGGTCGGCGCGGCCGCGGCCGGAATCCTGGTCCGCATGGCGATGGACGCCGATTCCAGGACCGGCGTGTTCCTGGAGCTCGCAGGTGCCGCGGCCGCGATGGGTCTCGTTTATATGGCGGGTATGGCCCTGGCGCGCTCGCCCGAGATGGCTCGACTTCGCGGCCTGCTGGGGAGAGCCGGCGGGTGAATGCGCCTCTAAGGGTCCTCGAGGTTTTCGCCCAGTCCGCCGGAGGCATCGGGCGGCACGTTGCCAGCCTTGTGGATGAACTCGACGGTCGTCGCGGGCTGGAGCTCGAGATCGCGGGGGACCCGACGGCGCGGGTTCCGATGCCGAAGCCACCTCACGCACTCACTATTCCGAGGGGACTCGCGCATCACGGCCCCGCGATTCGGCGTCTCGACCGCCTGATGCAGGACGGCGGTTTTCGGCTCGTGCACGCACACGGTTTGCGTGCGGCCGTCGATGCAGGCCTGGCCGCCAGGCGAGGAGGGCGCCCCGTGATATTCACGGCGCACAACGTGATCCATCCCAAGATCGTCGGGAGAGTCCGAGCACGCCTCCTCGGTGAATCCGAGCGCGTGGCGCTGAGGCTCGCGACGCGGATCGTCGCCCCTTCCGAGGAGATCAAACAACATCTCGTGCGCCGCTACTCGCCGGCCGTTGCGAAGATCGAGACGATCTACCTCGGAGTGCAGACGGACGGCCGACCGAAGCGCTCTGCCGCTGAGGTCAGGCGTGAACTGGCCGTGGAGGGGCGCCCGATGGGGGTGACCGTTGCGCGCCTGGCTCCTCAGAAAGCTCTTCATGTTCTTCTGGACGCGTGGCGGCAAGTGGCGCGGGATGCCGTCCTCGCCGTCTTGGGGGAGGGTCCTCTGGAGCGCTCCCTGAGATCTATCGCACGCGACATGGGGATCGAGCCACGCGTCAGATGGCTCGGCTTCCAGGACGATCCCGGAAGTTACGTCGCCGCGGCGAACGTGTTCTGTCTGTCCTCCACGTGGGAAGCCGTTGCTCTCGCGGCCCAAGAGGCGGTCGCGGCGGGAGTCCCCGTTGTGACCACCGACGCCGGGGGAATGCGAGAGCTCATCGAGGATCGAGTGAGCGGGCGGCTTGTTCCGGTGGGCGACGCGGCCGCGCTCGCCGCGGCCATAGATGAGGTCCTTGCTTCTGAGAAGCTCGGCCGCCGCTACGCGGCCGCCGCCCGCGAAACGCAGAAAAGGAAGTTTTCCAAGGCCGTCATGTTGGATCGGATCGCGTCGCTCTATCACGAGCTGGGCGATGCGTAGGACGTCGACGGGCATTACGTATCGTAGGGCGGCGGCGGTCGCCGTACTCGTCGGCTATTTGGTTGCAGGCGCGAGCCAGCCGGCTCGGGCGCAGTGCGAGCGAGCCCTCATATTCACGCTCCCCGGGGTGACGTGGGCCGATATCGCGCGCTGGCGGCCACCGGCCCTGCTGGACACGATCGAGGCCTCCGCGATCGGATCGCTGTCGGTTCGGACAGTAGCGTCGCGGACGACCTTGTCGTCTGGTTTTGCCACGATCGGAGCCGGTACGCGACTCGACGGGGCGGGAGTCAGCGGAGGTGCCGCGGAACCCGAGCCGGCAATGGGAGGCTCGGCGCGCGACCTGGCCGTAGCGGGCCTGGCGGAGGTGAAGGCTGCCGCCGCGGAGGACGACTACGGAGCCGTGCCGGGCGCCATGGCAACTGCTCTCGGAGGCATCGATGTAATCGCCGTGGGCAATGGGGACGAGGGTCTGCCTCCGCCGGTCCCGCTTGGCTTCGGACGCTGGCCGCTGTTGAGCGCGATGGACTCGACGGGCGTCGTCGACGAGGCGATCGTAGGTCCGGTCCTCTTGGTGGAGGACCCTTCGGCACCCTACGGGGCGCGCACCGATCCAGACGCGATCAGCGCGGCCTCACTTCGGGCGATCGGGCGCTGCGGCGTATCCGTGATCGATCAGGGCGACCTGGCACGGGCCGATCAAGCCGCGCTGCTCGAACCCGGACGCGCACAGGAGTATCGCAGGGAGGCTCTTCTGGCGGCCGACGATTTGTGGGCGAAGCTCGAACAGGCTCTCGATCCCCAGACTCTCGTGTTGATCGTGTCCCCGACGCATCCGGCGGCCGATCCCGACGTGCACTTCGGGGTGGCTATCGTGCGCGGGCCCGGTGTCGCCGCGGGCTCCCTCTTGCGCTCGGCGTCCACGCAGCGGTCGGGGATCGTCACGCTTGTGGATATCGCGCCGACCGTGCTCCGGCACTTCGACACCCCGCGGCCGGCGAGCATGCAAGGACGCCCCATCTTCGACGTGCCCGCGTCGGTCGCCGACCGGATCGAGGCTGCGATCGCCCTGGACGAGGAATCGGTCTTCGTGGACGACTGGCGGACCCCGGTCGCGACGGCCTTCGTGTTGTTGCAGGTTCTCGTCTACGCGCTCGGCTATTGGTGGCTTCGTCGCCAGGAGATCCGGCCACTGACAAGTGGACGTGGGGCACGGCGGGCTCTGGAGCTGGGTGCCCTTGGGCTCGTGGCATTTCCCGTGTCGACCTACCTGATCGGGTTCGTCGACGCTCACGATTTGGGGGCATGGGGCTTTTCTGCTGCCCTCCTCGCGATCGACGCCGCCCTCGTTCTGGCCACCTCGATCTCGGCGCGGTCGCCGCTACAGCGTCTGCTTCTCCTCACTGCCGCGACGACGGCGGTGCTTCTCGTGGATCTGCTGTCGGGTTCGCATCTCCAGCTCAACACGGTGTTCAGCTACTCGCCGATAGTCGCCGGTCGCTTCTTCGGCATCGGAAATATCGCGTTCACTGTGCTTGCCGCCGCGGCGCTCCTAACGGGAACCCTGGTCGTGCACCGGTGGCGCGGTAGCCGGGCGGCGCTGGCCTCGGTGGGCGCGCTGTTCCTTACGGTTGTGGTGATCGACGGCGCGCCTCAGTTCGGCAGTGACGTGGGAGGCGTCCTGGCGCTCGTCCCCGGGTTCGGCTTGACCCTTCTGTTGCTCGCCGGCCGTAAGCCGACATGGGGAGCCGCGGTCCTCGCGATCGGTGCAACGGCCTTACTCCTTGCCCTCCTGCTGGCGGTCGACCTGGCCAGGCCCCCGGACGAACGCACTCATCTCGCGCGCTTGTTCGAGGACGTTCGCAGCGGGGGCGGCCAGATTCTTATCGACGCGCTCGAACGGAAGATCCAGACAAACCTACGCGTATTCGCATCGACCATATGGACATTTCTGGTCCCTCCTGCGCTCGCGTTCATGGGTTATCTACTTCTGCGTCCCAAGGGACGCTGGCAGTTGCTCGCGGATCGCCACCCACGCCTGCGGGCGGGTCTGGTCGGTAGCCTGATCGTCGCCGTGTTGGGATTCGCCGTGAACGATTCCGGGATCGTGGTCCCGGCCGTGGTGCTCTCCTTTCTCGCTCCCGTCGCGGTTTTGATCCACCTCTCGCTGGAGCAAGGCGAGCTCGCATGACGGAAGCGGCTGCGTATCTAGTGGCGGGTGCGGCGGGGGCAGTCCTTTGCAGCATCGTCCTTGTCTGGCGGCTGCGCGGGGACTATGAGCGCCGCATCCACATCAACTGGCGCGGGCGTCCGGTACCGGTGGTGTTGGCGGACGGTCTCGCCGCGGGGTCGCTCGGCGGAGTCGCGGTGATCGCCGGGGTTCGGCTCGTCCCTCCCCGCATCCTGGCAGCGATGGCGGTAGTCGCCTTAATTATGTTGGCCGCGGGCTCGTGGGACGACCTCCGCGGCGCGGAGAAGGCGCGAGGTTTCTCCGGACACCTCCGCGCCCTTCAGGGCGGTGGGGTCACCGGCGGGATCGTCAAGCTGGTTGCCGGAGGAGTGGCGGGGCTTGCGGCGGGATTGCTCGTGGCTGGTGACCTGCGTCACGTCGCCGAGACAGCTCTACTCGTTGGGCTCACGGCAAATGCCGTCAATCTTCTGGATCGCGCCCCGGGCCGCGCTCTGAAGGTCTCCGCTGCCGTCGCATTCGCGCTGCTCGTCTGGGGAGCCCAGGCTTGGTCGCTTGCGGCGACGGGGATGGCCGTCGCGCTGGTGGTCTGCCTGCCGTTCGATCTCCGCGAGCGCGCCATGCTGGGCGACGCGGGAGCAAATCCGATCGGTGCAGTACTCGGCCTCGGGTTGGCCATAAGCCTCTCGGAGAGCGGACGCATAGCGGCTCTTGTCGTATTGGCCGTGCTCAACCTGGCTTCCGAGAGGATCTCCTTCTCGGCCGTCATTGAGCGCAACAAGGTGCTGGCCTGGCTCGACCAGATAGGTCGCGCCTAGACCTCGGGCACAACCGATGAAAAAGTCGGATTCCGCGCGAAAAGCAGTGCGCAAAAGAACCGTGCGGACAAGCGCGCGTGTTAGCGTGGGATGACTTCCCCTGAAAGGACCGTGGCCGTCGGCGTGCCCGGATCAGGGCACAGCCGTGGTTCGAATATTTCAGGGGTCGTCACCGTTACCCGCATCGACAGAACGGAGGATCGGTGGCGAAACACATATTCGTAACCGGCGGTGTCGTCTCCAGCTTGGGCAAGGGTCTCACGGCTGCCTCGCTCGGCCGCTTGCTCAAGAACCGCGGGCTACGGGTGATGATGCAGAAGCTCGACCCCTACATCAACGTCGATCCCGGGACCATGAACCCCTTCCAGCATGGAGAGGTCTTCGTAACCGAGGACGGCGGCGAGACCGATCTCGACCTCGGCCACTACGAGCGATTCATCGACGAGAACCTTTTTCGCAGCTCGAACGTAACCACCGGTGCGATCTATCAGGCGGTTATCGCCAAGGAGCGCCGAGGAGATTTCCTCGGCGACACGGTTCAGGTAATCCCGCACATCACGAACGCCATCAAGGAGCGGATCGTCTCGCTCGGTGAGGACTCCGGAGCCGACGCGCTCATAACGGAGATCGGAGGGACGGTCGGAGATATCGAGTCGCTGCCCTTCCTCGAGGCGATTCGACAACTGAAGGCCGAGCTGGGCCGCGACGACAGCTGTTACGTGCACGTGACGCTGGTGCCGTACATGGGGCCCGCAGAGGAGCTGAAGACCAAACCGACGCAGCACTCCGTGCGCGAGCTTCGAAGCATCGGAATCCAGCCGGACGTCATCGTGTGTCGCTCCGACCGGCCGATCAGCCCCGGCCTGAAGCGGAAGATCTCCTTGCTCTGCGACGTGCGGATGGAGGCCATCGTCTCCGCGGTGGACTCCGACAACATCTACGAGATCCCTCTCGTTCTCCGCTCCGAGGGACTCGACGATTTCGTCATCGACCATCTGCGGATGCCCGCCGACAGCCGGCCGGACATGGGGGCCTGGGAGGCCCTGGTCGCGCGCGTGAACTCGGCACGGGTCCGGGTTCGCATCGGTCTCATCGGCAAATACGTCACGCTCCCCGATGCCTATCTGTCTGTGGCCGAGAGCCTGAGACATGCCGGGTTCGCGCACGGAGCGGATGTGGAGATCGTGTGGCTGGCGTCGGACGATCTCGAGACCGCCGATCTCGACGAGCAGCTGGGAGACCTCGACGGGATCCTGGTTCCGGGCGGCTTCGGCGTGCGGGGAATCGAGGGCAAGATCCGCGCGATCAGCTTTGCGCGCGAGCGAGGCATTCCGTTCCTCGGGATCTGCCTGGGCTTGCAGTGCGCGGTTATCGAGTTCGCGCGCAACGTCGCCGGCCTCGAGGGCGCGAACTCCTCGGAGTTCGATTCATCGACGCCGCATCCAGTGGTCGACATCCTCGCGGGTCAGGATCTGGACGCCCTCGGCGGGACCATGCGGCTGGGGGCGTATCCCTGTCGCCTCTCGTCGCCCTCACGCGCCGCGGCGGCGTACGAAACGGA
Organism: Actinomycetota bacterium; assembly: GCA_046263155.1. Lineage (GTDB taxonomy): Bacteria > Actinomycetota > CADDZG01 > CADDZG01 > WHSQ01 > DATADF01. Next base: position 2,852 of record JBHELF010000059.1, on the reverse strand, counting down.
GCTGATCTTCGAGCGTCACAGGCACCGCTACGAGGTGAATCCGCGGTTCCGCCGGAAACTGGAGGATGCGGGGCTGGTGTGTTCCGGCCAATCCCCGGACGGCACCCTGGTGGAGATCATCGAGCTTCCAGATCACCCCTGGTTTGTCGCCGGCCAGTTCCATCCCGAGTTCAAGAGCCGCCCCGACCGGGCGCACCCACTGTTCCGGGACTTCGTCGGAGCCGCTCTCAAGTTGAAGTCGGTCCGCGAGCCGGAGGACGCCCGCGCGAGGCCGGCCGTTGTCGATCTAGACAGCCGCTAGCCCGGATCGAGGGCGCGAACGCCCGATCTGATCGAGTCCGCCCCAGCCCCCAAGGGTAGGGTCTGGATACGTGAAAGTAGGGATCCCGCGGGAGCTAAAGGACAACGAGTACCGCGTCGCCATCACCCCGGCCGGCGTCAGGGAGCTGGTCGTCGCGGGGCACGAGGTTCTCATCGAGCAGGACGCCGGCGTCGGCTCCTCGATTCCCAACGAGGCCTTCGAGCGGGCCGGAGCGACGATCGTCGCCGATGCCGACACGGTCTTCGCCGACGCGGACATGGTGCTCAAGGTCAAAGAGCCCGTACCGGAGGAGTTTCATCGGCTGAGAGCCGGATTGATTCTGTTTACTTACCTGCACCTTGCCGCAAGCGAGCCCGTGACGCGCGCGCTGATGGATTCCGGCACCGCCGCCGTGGCCTACGAGACCATCGAGCTTCCCGACCGCTCCCTTCCCCTCCTGGCCCCAATGAGCGAGGTAGCCGGCCGCATGGCGCCCCATGTCGGAGCCACCTTTCTCGAGCGCGCGCACGGGGGCAGGGGGATCCTCCTGGGCGGGGTCTCGGGTGTTCGGCCCGCTCGCGTGGTTGTCATCGGAGCGGGAATGGCCGGAATGAATGCGGCCTGGATAGCTCAGGGGATGGAGGCCGAGGTCATCGTTCTCGACAAGAACATCAACAAGCTTCGCGACATCGACCGGATCCATCAAGGCAAGATCCTTACCCTCGCGTCCAACCGCCTCGCGGTGGAGGAGACGGTCGCCGATGCGGATCTCGTGATCGGCGCCGTGCTGGTCCCGGGGGCCAAGGCACCCAAGATCGTCACGGAGGAGATGATCCGCGAGATGAAACCGGGCTCCGTCGTGGTCGATATCTCGATCGACCAGGGAGGCTGTTTTGAGACCTCGCGCATGACGACTCATTCGGACCCTGTCTACACCGTCCACGACGTCGTGCACTACTGCGTCGGCAACATGCCGGGAGCGGTGCCGCATACCTCTACTTATGCGCTTACGAACGCGACACTTCCGTACGTGGTCGCACTCGCCGAACAGGGTTTGGAGGCTGCCGTTGCCGAGGATCCGCAGCTTGCCAAAGGCGTGAACGTCTACAAGAAATCGGTCGTATACGAACCGGTAGCGGAGGCCCACGGCCTCGACTTCGTCCCTCTCGACAAACTCCTCTAGGGAAACTCCACTGCCTCGCGCCGGCACCACTCCAGTCGGTCGCGGCCGCTCCGCGGGAAGGTCCGCGGCGCGCTGGGACCGGTGGATCTCGGACTTCCTTGCCCATATAGAGGTCGAGCGGGGCCTGGCCTCCAACACGGTGGCGGCGTACCGGCGGGATCTCGCGGTATGGCGCGAATACGTGCGCCTCAACCGAATCGGAGCCGACGTGGTCAAGGCCGATCACATCACGGAATACCTGGAGCTACTGCGGGGCGGGAGAGCTCCCGCGGCAGCTCGCTACAGTCCCGCCTCGGTAGCGCGCATGTTGGTCGCGCTGCGGTCTCTCTATCGCTGGCTGGGCGATACGGAACAGATCGAGGCGGATCCCACCGCGGGAATCGGCGCCCCGCGACGGGCGCGCTCATTGCCTAAGTCCATCTCGATCGAGGCGGTCGAGCGGCTGATCGAGCAACCCGGCGAGGGCCTACTGGGACTCAGGGACCGAGCGATGCTGGAGTTGCTTTACGGAGCCGGACTGAGAATCTCCGAGCTGGTGTCCCTCGATGTCGACGACGTCGATCTCGACGAGGCGTTGATCCTCGTGCGCTCCGGGAAGGGCAGCAAGGCCCGCCGGATCCCGCTGGGCCGTGCCGCGGGCGCCGCCGTCAACGCCTATCTCGTGCGGGCCCGACCTGAGCTGGGCCGGCGAGGTTCCGGGGCGGGCGGGAAGGGCGGACGGCGGTCCCCCCGGGGCGCCCTGTTCTTGAACGCCCGAGGGGCGCGGTTGAGCCGGCAGGGCGCATGGAAGATACTGAGGGCGTACGCTCGTGCCGCCGGGCTCGAAGGCCGGGTCTCACCCCACACGCTTAGGCACTCGTTCGCGACCCACTTGCTCGATGGGGGGGCGGATATCCGGGTGGTTCAGGAGCTCCTGGGCCACGCTAGCTTGGCCACGACGCAGGTGTACACGCTCGTAACAGATAGCCGGCTCCGGGAGACCTACATGGCGGCTCACCCCCGGGCCCGGCGACAGAACAAGGAGGGGGTCTAGAGGTGTCGATGGGCGATCCTGAAGAGAGCCCGGCGTTGCTTGCCGAGATAAGAGAGCGACTCGAGGCCGAGCGAGCCTCGCTGGAGCGCCAGCTAAAGGACTACGGCGCCTCGAGCGAGGGCGGGTTCCAGGTACGGGTGGACGAGGGCTTTGCCGACTCCGCACAGGCAACGGCCGAGAGGTCCGAGATCCTGTCGCTCGTCGACCAGCACCTGGCCTTGCATCGGGAGGTTGTGGCGGCGCTGGATCGGATGGACGCCGGGACCTATGGGGTCTGCGAACGCTGCGGCCAGCCGATCAGTCCCGACCGTCTGCAGGCCAGCCCGACCGCGCGC
>JBHELF010000058.1:0-19578 GCA_046263155.1 Actinomycetota bacterium | reverse complement strand
TGTCCAAGAGTTGAAGAATGTTCCTTGAGGCGCGAGCAGAGCGCAACGCTCAGCACTCACTTAACGACGTCGGTCTTTGGCGCCTCCGTTCGGGTGGCAACAAATTCACCGATGGGATCGGCGAAGCGGACGAGAATGGGACCGAGGATGGCAAGCACGAAGACGTAGCTGATGGCTAGAGCCTCGAACTTCGCAACGACACCCGCCGCTGTCGCTAGTCCGGCGATGGCGATCGAGAACTCTCCGCGGGCCACCAGCAGTGCGCCGGCACGAGTCCGACCACGGATCCCAACACCTGAACGCGCCGCCCCGAGCCAGCCGGTGGCGAACTTCGTAAGTAGCGTGGCAGCAGCGAGTGCGAGCGCAGGCAATAGGACCGGTGGGATCGAAGACGGATCGACCGAGAGCCCGACAAAAGCAAAAAACATGGCAGCGAATAAGTCCCTCATCGGTGACAACAGCCCCTGGGCCGCTTCCGCTGCGGGACCGGATAGCACGATGCCGACGAGAAGCGCCGCGACCGCCGCAGACACACCGAAGACCTCCGCTGCGCCCGCGACCATGATGGTCAAGCCCAGGATGGTGAGTAGCAAGGATTCATCCGATCGGCTGAACACAAGCCGGCTGACCCCTACTTCGATTCTCGTGGCGGCGGCGAGAACGAGGCCGACGACGGCGACGCCTATCGCCGCAGGGATGAGGCTTGTGACATCTCCACTGCCCACAAGCAGTGCGCCGGCGAGCGGGAGATAAAGCGCCATCACGAGGTCCTCAATCACCAGCGTCGACAGCACGACAGGGGTCTCCCGATTACCAGTCCACCCCTGATCGGACAAGACCTTGGCGATGATCCCGGACGACGAAACGTAGGTAACTCCCCCGAGAACCACCGCGAGAACGATTCCTAAATCGAGCACGAGACCGGCCACCAAACCAGGGGTGAAATTGAGGAGGAAGTCCATGAGGCCCACGCGCGCCTGGGTGCGCAACGTCGAGGTGAGTTCGGCGGCGGTGTACTCCAGGCCGAGCATGAACAACAAGAGGATCAGGCCGATCTCGGCACCCACCTGGACGAATTCCTCGGCGGTGACGAGTGGAAGAATCCCACCTTTGCCGAACGCAAGGCCGGCGGTGAGGTAGAGCGGGATGGTCGGCATTCCGATGCGGGTCGCGACGCGCGACAAGATCGCCAGCCCTAGAAGGATGGCGCCGAGTTCAACTAGGAGCTCTGGATGCTCCACTGAGTCAGCCCGCGCGCAGCACTTCGACGGCCTGCTCAACGCCACGGCCTGTGCCTACGACGACGAGGTAGTCCCCGCTATCGAGACGCGCTTCAGGTCCTGGGGCGGGAACCGCTTCTTCCCCCCGCACGATGGCGACAACTGACACCCCGGTTCGGGACCGCAAGCGAGTGTCACCTATCGTTCGGGAGGCGTACGGCGAGTCATCCCTGATGGGCAACCAATCGATGACCAAGCCTTCAATCCGTTGTTGAAGGTCGGCCAACTGCTGTGCCACCCGCGTGGCTCCAAGCAACTCTGCGAGCGTGCGTGCGTCGTCAGGCGATAACCCCAGGACGCGCTTGAACTCGTCTGGATCGTCTGACCGGGAGACGTAGATCTCCCTCAGACCGGAACGATGAGAGATCACTCCGATGCGCTTTCCCTCGCCGGTCTGGAACTCGTAACGCACTCCGACGCCGGGAAGCTTGACTTCTTGAATCTCACTGATGGTGTCTCACCTCCTCTCTTGATCGATGCCGACCTCATCTAAGGGGGCGGCGACAAGCCGATCTCGCGCAATGATGTCTCGAACTCGGCCGGGACCTCGACCCGCCACTCGCTGCGCTCCAATTCCGATCGCGATATCTCGAGATCTTCGTGGTGTTTGCCTAGGTAGTCGAAGCGAAAGACCCAGGTCTCTCCCTGATCGATTACCTCTTCGAACGATGTCTCCGCCCGGTCCTGTGCGGTCCCGATCCCTAGCCACCGGCTCGCGTCGAATCACTTACCTCTACGTGGGCTGGGAAGTCCCCGCCGTTCACGAAAGTGATTCGCTCAACGAACGACACATCCGAACACCCGACGAGGAGAGCCAGGACGACGACCGCCAGTGCGTGCCGACCCATCAGTTTTCGGTGGACAAGCGATCGCGAGGACGTCGCACCAGCGGCCGGAGAGCTTCATCCAGGAGAGCGTGTCGCTGGAAGCGTAAGTAGCCGACCTCGATGGCCACCACCAGGATGCCGAACCAGCACACCGCCGCAAGCCAGAAAGCAACGAAAGCGAGAGCTTGACCCACTCCGGACGCGGGACCCGGTCCGAAGCCCACGGTGGTAACCACGTTGAAGACGTGCCATACACCTTCGAAGTAACCGCGTCGCTCGGCGACCGCCATCAAACCACCCCCTACGGTGATCACCGTGAGGAGCCCCGCTATCGACATCAAAAGAATTGCTCGCGCCGAAAAACGCCCCGTGATCATCTACGCCGCCTCCTTTTCTTCTTCGATGAACCGGCTCTTGGACGAGCCGGCTTTGGTTTGACCCTTGGTGCGGTGGGCACGGGGGCGACATCTGCGGTCGCGGCCTCCGGGCGGGTAGCGGACACTCGTTGGGCCGGATGCCGTTGTGGGGGTGTTTCGGTGCCCGAGAGCTTCTCGAACGCGACTGCCAGCGGGGCCGCGGTGAAGACCGACGAATAGGTACCGATCAGGATCCCGATGATCAGCGCGAGCGCGAAGTCGGTCAGGGTGTCGCCTCCGAGAAAGTAGAGCGCGAACAAGATGAATAGCGCGCCAAGTCCCGTATTGATCGTGCGAGGAACCGTCTGCAGCGCCGCGTCGTTTGCCACAACGTCGAGCGTCTCTTTCGCCCGTGCGCGGCGTTGCTCTCGGATGCGGTCAAACACCACGACGGAGTCGTTGATCGAATACCCGATAACGGTCAAGAGAGCGGCGATGAAAACCCCATCGATCTCCTTGCCGAGCCACGCGAATATCCCGAGCAGGATCACGACATCGTGGAATAGCGCGGCCACCGCGGACGCTCCGTAGGTCCACCGGAACCGGATGGCGAGAAAAAGGAGTTGCGCGCCGAGGCCTACGCCCAGCGCGATGAGTGCCTTTCGCCGAAGCTCATCGCCGATGCTCGGACCGATGAATTCATCACGCACCTCTTCGACGGGTCCGACTGCGGCCTCCAGCGCTCTCTCAACGGCCCCCTCTTCCTCCGTCGACAGCTCGGGTGCCCGAACCGCGACATTCCCGTCTCCCGATTCCTGGACAACCGCGCGCGGGAAGCCCGCGCCGCGAAGCTCGCTCCGGATGTCGTCGAGGTCGATGGAGCTTTCGGTGGCGTACTCGATCAGCCGGCCACCCGTGAACTCGAGCCCGAAACGAAGCCCCTGGATGACGAGACCCACTACCGCCAGGAGTAAGACGGCGCCCGACAGCGAGAACCACAGTTTCGAGCGAGACATGATGTCGGGCGGCCGGTCCTTGAAGCGTTGACGCAGGCGCCCGCCGACATTCATGCCCAGCAGCGCAGGCCTGCTGCCGACAGCTCGGTTCTTCATGAGGAGCTCGACCAGCAGGCGAGTGACAACCAGCGCGGTGAACATCGACACCAAGACGCCGACCGTGAGTGTCAATCCGAAGCCCCGCACCGCCCCGGTGGCGAAGAAGAACAGGATGATCGCGGCCAGCACCGTCGTCGAGTTCGAGTCTGCGATTGCCGACCATGCTTTCTTGAAACCATCCAGTGTCGCAGCACGCAGTTTGCGTCCGCCCGCGAACTCCTCCTTGGAACGTTCGAATACGAGGACATTGGCGTCGACAGCCATCCCGATCGCAAGGACGAACCCCGCGATCCCCGGCAGTGTCAACGTCGCCCCGATTCCAAGGAGCACGGCGTAGGAGATAAGTCCGTACAAAAGGAGCGCGACCGCCGCCAGCAGACCCAGCAACCGGTAATAAGCGATGACGTACAAGATGGTCAGTGCACCGCCGATGATCGCCGCCTCGATGCTGGCTTTGATCGCGGCATCGCCCAGCGTCGGTCCGACGGTTCGTTGCTCGACGACCTCAACCGGAACCGGAAGCGCGCCCGCCCTAATCAAGAGCGCCAGCTCTTTTGCTTCCTCTTGAGTGAAGTTTCCGGTGATGACGGTGTCACCTCCGGAGATCCCAACGCCGCACTCGACTTCGACTTCCACTTCCGGACTCGATATGACCGTGTCGTCCAGGACAATCGCGACTCGCCTCTGGGGGCTCGTAGCGGGGGCGCATGCAGCCTCACCGGTAAGTTGAGCCCACTGCTCCCCACCCTGCCCTCGGAAGGAGATCGACACAGACCACGAACCGGTTTGCTGGTCCACGACCGCCTCGGCGTCACCCACCGCGTCGCCCGTCATCGCCGCCGGCGCGAGTCGAAGCCGTGAACCTCCCTCGTCCGACAGGATCAGATCCTCCTCGGCACCCCTTCCACTGCTAGTTGCTTGAGGGCCAGCGACTGCTTTCACCGGGTGAAAAGTCAGTTGAGCAGTCCGGCCGATGACCTCAAGTGCCTCTTCCGGATCGGCAACACCGGGTAACTCGATAAGCACACGCCGGTCACCGGACCGCTGAAGAGTCGGTTCCGAGACGCCTAGCTGATCCACCCGGCGCCGGAGCACTTCGAGCGTGCGCGCAACCGTGTCATCGTCGACCCGCTCAAGCTCGGTGTCCTGCGCCTCGAGAACGATCTGGGTACCGCCTCGAAGGTCGAGGCCGAGACGCGCGGGACGCGAAAGGACCAGAGCAGCTGCTCCGGCGATGACGCCGAGTACAAAGATCGTTCGCCAAACAAGATGACGTGACAAGAAACGGACTCCTCCAAGAACGCCGCGGGCGCGCGGCGGTTAGTCGCTACGAAGGTTGGAGGAGAGGTGGACCTCGTCGAAGAATGGGCGAACCGGCAGGATGTCGTCGGGCCGTTGTCGTCGCCTCAACGAAACATGTAAGACAAGTCGCAGCCAGACAGACGGCACTCAGCAGCAAGGTGGCAAGCCAAACGCGGCCGAGTCCCCGCTTCTCTTTTTCCTGTGATGACGGAGCGACCCGAGAAAACCGGCCTTCACCGGCAAGGCCCTGATCCACGGTCGGTGCGAGCATTCGAGCAGCCACATCCGAGGTGCCTCGATTCGTACTTGGCGTCTGTCCGAGCCAGCTTTCTCCAGGAGCGAAAATGAGAGCAGCTACGAATAGCAGGCTCAGCGGAGCGACAGCTCTTGGGTGGAAGCGCATTTAGACAAAGGTACCTGCAACCCAGTCCAGGGGTTCCTCGCCGAGGTAGTACCCGTGTCGGAGCTCGACTACTTTCTTGGTCGCTGCTGGTAGGCGGCCGATCGATGCTTAATAATCGCCCTCAGGATCACCTTCGATGAACGGCTACTACCCTCGATCGATAGATGATCGCCTCAAGGCCTCAGGTCCCCACGCGTAAACGACAAACTCGCCGACAACGAATTCGCGGACTACGTGGTCGAGTAAGACCTCTCGACGATCTGAAACTTCGAGCGTGAAATCACACTTCTGTGAGATAACACTTCACCTCGATGCCCAAGAGTTCCGGAATGTTCCTTGAGTGGGTGGCGCCCTCCTCTAGAGCACTTATAGAGGGAGCAGGTGACGCAGAATCACCCTTGAAACCACTGGAGAACCAGAAGCTCAGGCTAAGGCGTTGGAGGCAGCCTCCGACGCAGTGGAATCGGATTGCCCGGCGTATGAATCCGAGAGAGTGCTCTCGATTCGTTCGAGAGTCGGCCATGACGAACAGAGCAAGCTGGTCGTACGCTCAGAAGCGGTCCGCTGCTCAATCGCGGCGCTCTGGCGCCGGGGCCTCCTAGGGTCAGTTCCGCAGATACCGACTGTTGCGTCAAGAGAACGCTCCGAGGCGGTCGTATCCAGGCTATTGCCTTTCCCAGCTCCCGATAGATGATTCCTCACCATTCCTCAGCCACTCTCGTACGATAGCGGCCGCGGTGTCGATGTTTACCAGGTAGCGAACCTCGATGTCGGTCTCCTGCCCACCGATTGTGAAAGGAGTACGCGTCAATCCAGCGTTCCGTCGAGCGAACTGGAAAACGCCGTCGGATCTCTCGAGCCCTATGAACGCATGCCCTGCGTCCACCGCTACAAAAGCTCGCTCCTCAAGTTCGGTTAGTTGAACCGACACGGTTGCATCGCGCTCGCCCTCCATTGACATGATGAGCCGCTCGACTTCACCGACAGGGAGACCCTCCCGTCGGTCCTCCTCTTGTCCAGCGCGCTCGATAATGACGGTCACCAATTGCTGATCGCTCACAATGAACGGACCAGTCCGGTCTCCGGAGTGTAGATACCGAAAACGCCCTCTGGGGTAAATATGCTCAGCTCGCTGAGACCCGAGGATCGAGCGACAGCGCTAAGACTTGATACACAGAACCTACATGGTGCTCGTGTTACGTACAGCGCGGCTGATTGTCCCGAGAGGTCACCGGCCCGCAGTGCCTGAGCGAAGGCATCACCCTCGGCATGTTGCGCGAAGAAAGAGAACGTGCCCTTGATTGGCGCGTTGCCACGCGCGAGGTTTGTTCCCACGTAGCTGCTCCCATTGACCTCGAGACGTGCCGCAACAGCGGCCCCCGTTTCGGATCGGATAGCGCTCAGACCACGAAAGATGCCTCCCACCCTTGTGGCCCGAGCGACGTCCGCCGCATCGTCTGCACGGCCCAATATGGACGCTAGAGCCTTCCACCCGCCCCTCAGCAACTTGCCTACTCTGCCCCAAGGCGTTAATCCAGCTGCTTCGATGCCAGCCCCGAGTATGTTGCCCTCTTTGAGTGCGTCATAGACCGCGCAGGGACCTAGGAAGACACAAATCCTGCGAGTTTCTTCTTCCACTGGTACGTAGCCGATCTCGCGCATAGTGCCGCCGACTGGCACAAACGTGCCCGATTTGCCACAGACCGGGCAGAGGGAGGTTGATGGATTGTGCAGTGGACGCCCGTAAATCTCCCCACGAGCTCCAGCCTCCACGGACGGAGCCCACTGCCCCTCGGTTCGCCCTCCTGTCCAATCGCTGTAGCGGGAGGCACTTCCTGTGCCGTCGGCGACGACACGATGGCCATCCCACTCGGCGTAGGAGATCGGATTGCCGCCGGCCAGCCCGAAGCGGTTGGCCGTCAAGGGGTCAGTCGTCAAGGAAAGGTCAGATAGCGCACCCCGGAAGAAGTCCGGCGTGAGGAAATGGGCGACATCGGGCCCGAACCTACGCGCTCCCATGTCGAGCGACTTTGAGCCGGAGTCAAAGCGCTTGGCCGAGTAGGTGTAGGGGTTGAGGGGCCTGTCCGGATCGACGTCCGACGTAGTGGCGCCCTTGGTCAACACGGTGTCGCGATCACCATAGGGGGTGTAGCCGTAAGAGACGCGGGCGCCGCCGGTGCTGTTGAGCAGCAGCGACGTCGAGCCATGCGTGTCGTAGGCGTAGGTGAAGGTCGTGGTTGTCCCGAGGCTTGAGGGCCGGTCGGAGATAGACATACGTTTGCCGTAGGCGTCGTAGGCGTAGGTCTTGGCGCCGCCGGTGCTGAGATCCTCTCTGGTGACGAGGTTGCTGGGGCCGAGATAGGTGAAGTTCGTGGTCCGGCTGGCGCCCGCGAGCCGGGAGTCGCGGTGGGCCTCGGTTTGCTTGACCACGCGGTCCAAGGCGTCGTAGTCGTAGGTAGCGTTGTCCCTAAGCGTGCCATCGGTGCGGAAGCTCTCGTAGGTCGTGAGGCGGTGGAGATAGTCAAAGGAGTAGCGGGCGATCAATGCCGAGGTGTCGGTGGGGCAAGTCGCCGTGGGCGCTAAGTCACCCTTGGCGATGCAGCGGAAATCGCCGCTCTTGTAGAGGTAGGTGGAGGTCGTGGGCGTCGCTCCGCCGACGGTGACCTTTGCCAGGCGGTCGCCTTCGTAGACGAAGGTCCTCGTGGTCGTGCCCTTGGTCTCGGTCGTGATGTTGCCCCGGGGATCCAGCTCATAGGTCGTGGTGCCACCGTGACCGTCGAAGTGGGACACGAGGCGATCGCGGCGATCGTAGGAGTAGGTCGCGGTGCACTGTTGGTCGCTACGGTGGCACTGAGTCAGATTGGGTCCTGCAAGGAAGAACCGATCGCTGACGCGGTGGCCGTTCATGTAGGTTCCACCGGTCACGTAATCGATCGTGTGGGATTCCACGGCAGCTCCGGCGGCATCGCTTGTCTGCAAAGTCTTGAGCTTGCCGTTCTTAAAGTAATCCCAGGTGGTCGTCTGTCTCGGAGAGAAGACAGGGTCCTGTGCAGGTGTCGCTCCACAGACGGTGGTCGCGGCCGTAATCGTGCGGCGCGACTCCCAACCCGTGACGGTGAAGTCATTGTCGACCTTCTGGCACCCGGTGGGGAGAAAGTCTCTTTGGATGTCGAGCCAGTCGGCGGCGTCGTAAGTGAAGGTGTGGCGCTTGGCAGGCGTGGTTATCAGGCCCGTACTTACGCTCTTGAAGCCGTTCTCACCGCGTTCGACCACGTTGGAGTTCAGGTCGTAGGCAAACGTCGTAAAACTCCAGTTGGAATCGGCGTCTTTGCGGTTACGCACTTCGCTAGCGCGGTTAAGGCTGTCGTAGGAAACCTCGACAAATACCGGCTTCTGGGCACCGTTGAGTCCGGCGCGGTCCTCGGTCTTGGTCAGCAGGTTGTCTGCGTCGTAGTCGAAGGTCACGAATTGCGAACCCAGCGGATGGTCGTCATCGTGGCGGGCCAGCATCCCATCGGGGAAGTGGGTCCAACGTTCGGTAACCCCTCCCGAAAGCGTGCGTTCCGATTGCCAACCTTCGGGGGTGTGGTCGTAGGTCACCTTGGGGTCGACGTGATCGTCTTGCGTTCGGATCCAGCCGGTGTCGAAGTAGGTGAGGTCGGAACGCAGCTTGTCGGGGATGTCTGACTTCTGACTCGCGGCCGCGATCCCCACGGGCAGACTGATCGAGGAGAGGTTTCCGTTGGGGTCGTAGAAGCGATGCACGAAGGCAGCGGTGGTTTGGGCATCGCTGGGAAAGCTCGCCCTGGTGAGCTGGTTGGCCGCGTCGTAGTCGTAAGTGGTGGCCGTGCCCCGGGGGGTGGTCTCCGACTTGAGGTTGCCGGCACCGTCGTAGGTGAAAGCCGTCGTGGGCTTGAGCGTGCCATTGAATGGTTCGGTGACGCTCTTTAGAAGGTTCTTCTGGTCGAACTCGGCGGTAGTCTGATCTAAAGCGGCATTGGTCGTGGCTCGCAGATTGCCATTGAGGTCGTAATCAAAACTCACACGGTGGTCGAGAGGATCTGACACCGAGCGCACGCGGTGAACCGCGTCGTATGTGTAGAGCGTGGTGAATGCAGGACGCGGTCCGGCGCAGTTGACCACAGGTAGATCAGCCCGTGGAGCGGTTACCGATGTCACATCGTTGGAATCGTTGTAGCAGTAATGAGTGGTGAGCGCCTTCCCCGGCGTGACCGAGGTGTCGTAACGAATCTCTCTCAGCACCCGGTCGAGTGGGTCGTATTCGAGTCTCGTAGCGAAGTCGTCGGCGATCGATGGAGTCAGCACACCCTTCGGTAGAGTCGCCTTCGTGACCCTACCTACGGTGTCGTAGTCAGTCGTGGTTGCGTGACCCTGCTGGTTAGTCATCTTGGTGCGGCGGTCCATCGCGTCGTAGTCCGCGGTCGTGAAGTCCGCCGCGGCAAAGCCCACGCTTGCCTCAGGGTTGGAGCTCGAGATGAGGTTGTCGTTTTCGTCGTAGGCAAAGGAGCTCCAGATGAGGACACCGTCTTGCGCCTCGGTCAGCTTCGGGGTGGACTGGCGGACGAGGCGGTTGAAGGCATCGTTGTAGAAGTAGGTGCGGTAGGTGTGGGGGTCGCCCGAGTTAAAGCTCTGGTGGTCGGGGTCCTGTATCCACTGCAGCAAGCCATCGTTGTCAAATGACAGTGTCGTGACGTGGCCCAAAGGATCGGTGACCCGGGTCGGCAGGCCATTAGCGTCATATGTATTGAAAGTAGTGACCTTGCCGGTCATGGTGCCGTTCTCGTCTGCAAAGGTAGCAACAGTGCCGTCCGCGTTGTAGGTCAGCTGCGTAAAGAAGCGGGGGCTGCCCTCGGGCTCGATTACTTTGGACAGGTTTCCCGTATTGTCGTACTCGAAGGTCCACTGGAAATCGTCAATCGGCACGGCTGTGGCCGCGCCCTTTGGGTCGGTCTTTTTCTGAAGTTGGCTAATGTGTGAGATCTGCCTGCCCGTCTTCCACTTGGCCAGCACGTCGTTCGCATCAACCGCGATGTTCTGGTATTCCAGCAAGGTGGTTGCAAGTACATCGTCGGCAGTGCCAACTGTGTTGTCCGGGCCCTTTTCCACTAGAACCTTGACTTCAGTGGGATAACCGTTGTCGTTGTACTTGTAGTCAGTAAACCCGCCACCCGGCTCCGTGAGCTTCGAGAGATGGCGATCAGTGCTCCACACGAGGTTAGTGACCTCGTCTTTGAGGCTGTCCAATGGATCAAGGACGCGCGCGACCTTGGTGACGAGGCCATTCGTGTCATAGGTGAACTTAGTGGTGCGGTTGAGGGGTCTCGACACGGTTGTCACACGGTTGGCCCAGTCGTAGGAGAAGGACGTGATTGCCCCAGAGCGGTCGGTAATCGACTGGAACTTCCACGCATTCTTGTTGGCCCCGGGCAGGAAGTACGTGAACGTCGTTTCTTTGCCTCGCGGGTCACGCACGCTGTAGAGCCGAGTTGATTGATTGGGCGTCTTTGGATCCGGACTGATCCGATCAGCCGCTGCAGGGATGGCGGGGCCGGCACCGCTCGAAGTGGTGTAGGTGAAAACGAAGGTCCTGTCGGGCGTGGTGATGCCCTCAGGGCTTGTGCCGCCCTTCTGGGTAATGCGGAGCAGGTTGCCGTCGTCGTAATAGTCGAAGGTCAGCTTGCTTCCGCTGTGATCGGAGATCGACTGGATCTTGCCGCGAACCTGCGGCTTCTTGGCCTCTGTTGTGTCCCAGTAATCGATGTCGAAACTGCGATTGAGAGCAGGGTTTGCGCCCTGACCGGCGGCATCAGTGATCTTGGTGACTCGCCGCTTGACGCCGCCGGGGTCCTCCCCGGGAGGGATGGGGTTTTGGTAGGTGAAGCTGATCTTGTTTCCATTGCGATCCTCAACGAATGAGGGAAACCCGGCGTCGTCGTAAAAGAACGTGACCCGGTCCGGGCGCGTGAGCGCCCACTTGCGCGTCGGGTCCGTCGTTGAGAACTGACGCAGGTACAGATGGACGCCTGGCGGTTCATCCCAGCCTCCGCCCGCGTTCTTGGTGAAGCGGTGGGTTGTACCGTCTGAGTCGGTGAACTCGATGTACTCAGCAGCGCGGCCGGCGAGGCTGTCAGCTTTGTTGGGGTGGATATCCAACGGCAGCCCGAAGCGGCTCAGGCTTGAGATCCCCAGCGAGAAGTTATTGCCTATGGGTGAGTCGTTCTTGTCCTCGAGGCTGTTGTAGGTAAGCGACACTACTGTGGAGAGGCCTCTACCCGGAGAGGTAAAGGGCGTCCAACGCACCAACGAGTTGCCGGAGGCGACATTGACCAGATGCGTCATGCCTGCTCCTAGATCGGTCGTGTCGTAGTGGTAGTAGCGCTCTAGCCCCAGAGCCGTCGCCGCGATCTGCTTGTTGACTATTACAGGGTTATCGAGGGGCGGGTTGCCCTTTTCCGCAAAGAACTTGCCGGTGGGCTTGTCGAATAGGTCAAGTCGCAGAATGAATTCGCCGCGATCGACGCCCTCGGCAAGCTTGGGGGGGAGGACGCTGACCGTTATCACCTTGCTCTTTGCTCCAGCGCGTACATCTCCGGCGAGGGCGGCGTCCGTTCCCGTGGCCGCCGTGGTTCCATCCAAGTTGAGCCAGCGATAGCGCAGTACGACATCGGACTTGCGCCATGTGACACTGCTGTTGTTGGTCGCATAGAGCTTCACGACGTGGTTGTCCTGAAGTGGCTCGGGATCCGTCGGGTTGGCCGGCGGCTTGTAAGTGAGGGCTTGGGGGATGCCGCTGGGATCATCCAGCTGATAGGTCGCCCTGTACTTGGTGTTGGTGGTGTTGGCCACCGTCACGGAACGCTCGGCCGAGGTCACCACACGACCGTCTGAGTCGTAGACGCGACTGGTGAGCTTATGGGTTCCGTCGAAAGCCGTTTGCCGCGGATCCAGCGTGTCCCAGGACACCGAGTAAGGGGCCGTCGTATCCGGATCGGAAATGCGGTTGCCATCGAAGAAGAACTCGACTTTGGTCACGGTCGTTCCCGCCGCGCTGTCCGCTGACGCACTTGCCTCTACAGTGACTGAGTTGCCACTTACCGTCGCTCCTGCTAACGGCGCGGTGATGCTTGTCTGCGGAGGGTCTGCGTTTCGGACCGACACCGTCACTCCCTGAGAAGTTGTTACATTGCCCGCGTCATCCGTGGCACGCGCCGTGAGGACATGATTGCCATTGTCGCCCTTAGTAGTCGTCCAACTTGCTTCGTACGGAGCGCTCAAGTCAGTGGACAAAGAGACCGCGTCTTTGAAGAACTCGACCTTGTCGACGCGACGGTCATCTGTCGCACTAGCTTTTACGGTGACGGTGCCGCTGACAGACTCGCTCGGTCCCGGCGCGAGCACGGCCACGGTGGGGCCTAAGGCATGGCTGCCATCGACATAGTCGATGGAGAGCTTGGGACGTAACGAGGGCGAAACCGTGTAATCGCTGGACCAATACGCGCTGTAATTGCCGTCTCGCAAGGTCTCATCGGCTTGCTTCAGCACAACGCCCAAGTTGGGATTGGAGCCAGAGACCCATTCTTGTACGAGCGGTGTGACGTTGAAGTCATCCCAAGTCGAAGGGCTTCCCGCCGCGTTTGTGACTGATGCAGCAACCTGGGCGTCGAAGTCTCCTCCTTCAGTCGTCCACGGGTTTATGCCGTCGCTTTCGTACCAGGTCACTCCATCCGCAGGACAATCCGCGCCGTCCGGACTGAAGCCACTGCCTTGGCTCCACGCGCGCGTGACGCGGTGGACTTCTACGACAGAGTTGTAACTATGCTGGCCAAAAAGCTCATATACAGAAAGGGTGGCGCTCGTGATGTCAGCGTCAGGGGGTATTTGCGGGAGGGCAAAACTTAGGAACGGTCTGAAGACATCCGTGGAGGTGCTACCGATGTACGTTGCGTCATCTCGCCCATAATTTCCGCAGGTGCGGAAAAGGGAATGGAAGAACGCGTACGTATCTTGTCCTGTTGTTGGCCCTGGCTGCGTTACCAATCTGGCCTGTCCGTCGGCTGGAAGCGTGACGCGCTCGGTGTTTGACCAAATGTCGTTGGCCACAATGCGATAGGAGAAGGACATATTGGGAGCGGCAGTGTGATCTCGGTACGTAGTGATCGTAGGATCGGTGATGGTCGTCAGGAGTGTCGCTGAGGATGGGCTAAAAGCTGTTTGCGAGGAACGGTGGATCTCGAACTTCTGAAACGGTGGGGATCCCAATCCCGTATCTAAGGTCCAGCTGAGCTCGGCACCATCCGAGTGCACCGCAGTAATTGGTGCCAGCGTCACCGCATCGCCGGTATAGGTGATCTCTAACTTGGGAGTGACCGAGAAATCGCTTGACCGTGAGCTCGGGAAATTTGGCCCTCCAGCGTTAGCGACCTCGGAATTGCGTTTCAGCAAGAATCCGAAATTGGGGAAGGCCCCATCAAGCCAGTCCTCGACTAGGGTCGTGACGGTCCAGTCCATGGAGCCCGCGAACTGGGGAACGGCGGCAGTGGCGGCTCGAGTCGCATTGAATGCAAGCTGAGACGAGGTGGAGTTGTAGGACCAGCTCTGCGTGATTCGGTGGACATCGATTTGGTCCCCAGTGGGACACGTGACGAGACAGGAGTTGTAGGCAAGAGAAAGGCGCGCGCTGCTTACCGCCGCGTTCGCTGGTATTCCGGCAAGATCGAACTGCGCTGCCGCCCGGTACTTGCTTGTGCCGCCCGTTGCCACAGGCAGCCTGTCTGTCAGCTGCGCGCCGCAGGTGCCACACGCCGCATCCCAGTAAGCATCCTGTGAGCTCGGTTGGATCAGGATGGTGGGATCGACTTCGATGGGAAAGCTCCTCGCGGGATCCGCAAGCCAGTCCAGGTCTATTTCTAGGTCAAGGGCAAATCCATCATCCGTAGGGCTCACCTCGAGCGATACATGCTCTGTTTCGGGTGGTAAGGCGACGCCAGGCTCGTGGGCTTCAATCATGTACGGTGCAGGGACAACGAAAATTGGCTCAGGCACGGCGGGAAGGAAAAATCCCCAAGAACCGTCCGGCAGCCGATTCGCCCGAACGCCGGGGTTTTCCGATGCGTCGATCAGAAAGCGGTAGTGCGTGGGCGCGGCTGCATTGTGAAGTGTGACCGTTTCCTTGACGCCCTCGGCAAGGACTTGATAGGTCAAATCGGCATGCGGAAGAGCACGCGTGTAGGTGGCACGGGATCCCTCCACTCTTGCTGCCCAGGCGGGTGCATCCTCAGACGCATCTGCTTCTGCGGCGGGTGCCTCCGCACTTGGACTCTCGTCGGCAGTAGGAGAGGCCGATACCGACGGCGTATTGGAGGGTTCGTTTGTAGGGGAGCTCGTTGCTGATTGCTGGCTGGCTGGGGTTTGAGACGGGGCGGATTCAGCTTGAGTTGTCGATCGTCCTGGCGGGTTTTCCGTATCGGCTGGTGAGCCGCTCGGGACGAGGGTCATCTTGAATGCGGCCCCTGCTGTCTCGAAACGTAAGAAATCGCGTTCTATGCGCTCCTTCAGGAGCACGCGAAAGCTGTTGGCTTTGTTGCGCCACGTGTAGCCGGGCCGGTTCGCCGCAACGAGATCTGAGTTGATAGGCGCCCAGCTCCAACTTGCATCTCGATAATGCAGTGGGGTCAGTCTGAGTTCCGTCGTCAGGGTTCCATCTGGATTTGCAAAGGTGCGCGACAAGGCGGTACGCCGGTCGACACGCTCGACTCGGCCTCGCGGCGTGTCTTCAGCCGCATCAGTCTGAGCTTGAACGGCGATACCGGGTAAGCCCAGGATTCCAACCAGCGCCGAGATGAACACACACAGGCGTGTCGATCGTTGCTTCACCTTCATCCCTTCAGCATGGTTGCTGCCATGCTCCAGCTCTGAACTGCTTGGGTATTCCGGCTCAATGACGTCGGCGAGTCAGATTTCGTCGGAGTAGCGATAAGGCCATGAAGCCCATGACTCCCGCGGCGCCTCCGACGAGAAACGCAACGCGCGAGCGAGCGATAGGAACTTGTTCGACAGCGGGAGAATCGCTCTCCAGGGCCACGGCCTTTTTGGGTGCGAGGGGCGTGGACAAGCGAGCAACCCACGACGAACCCAGAACATTGTCCTGAATCCAAAGGACGCCCTGGCGTGCAAGTGCGAGCAAGGTCAGTATCGCAATAACTGGGAAGGCCTCGGCCGAGAGCGCGGCCAGCATCGAAGACTGTGGTTCCGTCGTTGTGCCCTCAGCGGCCTGCGCCAGGTCTCCACTCAGCAATAGATCAGCGCTGAGGTAACGCGACGTTGACGGGTCGTCTCGGGTTGCATCGAGCGGCGCCGGACTTGAGGCCGCCAGCTGGCCCAACGATGGTGCCGGAGTCGCCTGGATGGTCGTGTCCATGGCCGCTGGGGAGCCGCTCGCGTCCAGGCTCGCGAGTGCCTGCTCAAGCCAGCCAACGAGAAGCTCAATCGGATTCTGGGCTGCGCCAGCGGCTGAGTACCAACCGAAATGCACGTGCGGAGGGCTGCCCACAGCGTTGCCACTGTTGCCGCAGTAACCGATCACATCCCCCGCCTCGACTGCCGCACCACTGGCGAATCGCAATGTGTTCCAGTCCGATAGGTGCGCGAAGTACAGATAGCTCCCATCGGCAATGTGGAGGCGCGCAATGCGACCGCCGAGAGTCTGCTCCTCAAACTCAATGACACCGCTGACGGGAGCCAAGATGGGGGCTCCACTACTGCAAAAGACGTCCTGACCCTCGTGCGGCCGAATCTGGCCGGCTTCGGGACCGTAGCGAACCGCGCCCCACGTGTCACTCCAAGAGGCGGTTCCCGCAACGATGAACGGGACGAATGCAGCTCTTATGACCTCCGCCTCAGGCATACCAGACGCGCGGAGCTGTTCTGCGTGCGCGGCTAAGGCGTCAGTGCTGAAGCTTCCCGAGGGGACAACCGAGAACCCCTCGGGGTTAATAGCGACCGGTGGTGCGGGTTGCGGCTCGGGAAGGGGCCTGGAAGAGGCGGGCTTTGTAGATTCCTCTCCGGATGACCGAGGTTCTGGTTGTGGATCCGGCTCGCTAGGGGGATTCACCTCTACGGCCACGATTGGCGGGACCTCCTGCC
Source organism: Actinomycetota bacterium (assembly GCA_046263155.1). Lineage (GTDB taxonomy): Bacteria > Actinomycetota > CADDZG01 > CADDZG01 > WHSQ01 > DATADF01. The sequence continues at coordinate 3,132 of JBHELF010000058.1, read as the reverse complement.
CGGCGGTCGGCCGAGGTGCAGGTGAGGGAGTCGCGACGCCCGGCGGAAGCAACCGACAGCTCGGGCGCGACTGCTCCAAGGGGCTTTGGCCGAACCCTCCCCAGTGAGACATGCCGCTGGTGGATGTCGCTGCGGGGGTTGCAGCGGGAGTAACAGGTGCCGGAGAAGGCGATGCCGGCAAGGAAATCTGCTGCGGAAGACAGTCAGGTGGCGGAACGGTACGAGCACCGGCGACGGTCCCGGACGTGACGGCTGTGCCTGCCAGCGAAATAGTCAGCACAGTCAGCAAGCCAACCGGCAACCGAGTCATGGACCCTCGCAACCGTGCGATTAACAGTCATTAACAAGTGAGTTGCCCGAGCAGCAAAGCACGTTGATTTGCCCGATAAAAGAGAAACGTCTAAAATTGCGCGAAATTTTTTTCGCGTTCCTACATTCATGTCGTTGAATTCACTACCTGTGTCACCTAGGTTGCGACCATGCCACGAAACCGACGTCGCTCAGATTCCGACGTCGAGGACGAACGGGCGTGGACGTTCATGTCGAGCCATGGTCATGTGCTCGCCTACATAGCCCGCGACCCAGCTGCTCGGATTCGAGATATCGCTGCCGACGTGGGGCTCACCGAGCGACGGGTGCAGCAGACGATTAGCGATCTTTTTGAAGAGGGCTACATCACGATCGACAAAGTAGGCCGTCGAAACCTTTACCACGTCCACACGACGGGCCCACTACGCCACCCGCTGTGGGAGCACATTCAGGTCGGAGAGCTTCTTAAGGTCTTGGCTGCCGACCGGAGGTCTGAGCGAAAGGTGAAGCGGGCAAGGTCGACCCGGAGTGCGAGAGGATCCTAGTAACCCGTCTGCTGTCATCGACGCTTGAAGGGTCGTCGGTAGAAGCCCGGGGTGCCCATGTCATTTGGGTCGACTCAGGAACACATATGGCCGGAATATGGCCAAACCATTCCTCAACAGCTGCCAGGCCCGCGACTGCAAGACTGAACGAATGTTCCTTGAGGGCACCGGATCCCTGCTGACCGATCAGGCCTTCGGTTCGCTGTTAACGGACCATTATCGTTACAGCCAACAAAGTTCGCCAAACAAGTTTTGGCCCTCAGTAGATCGCGGGGAGGCCGCGACAAAGCTCGCCCGGCCTCCCCCCGACCTCACCGAGCTAGCAGCAGCCGCTTGGCCAACCGGCCCCTGCCACGAGCCACAGTGACATGGCCACGGCCGCCAGCAGAGCTACTGAACGCAGGCTTCGAACCATCATCCCTCCTTCCTTGGTGTTAACAGCGGTCTGGCAAAACCGTATAACCGGCTGTAAACACCGCGGGAGGAGGGTGCCCCCCCCGAATTGCTAGCCGCCCGGTTTACATTCTGTTAGACAACCGTTTACAGGAGGGGCCAGTGAGCTTCGGGGCCAGGCTCAAAAAGCTTCGTGTTGCCAAGGGCCTAACTCAGCGCGAGCTGGCATCACCCCGCTACTCCCCCGCGTTCGTCAGCAGCATCGAGTCTGGGCGGCGCCGCCCTTCCCAGGCCGCGCTCGAGCATTTCGCCTTGGTCCTCCAGGTCGACGAGGAAGAGCTTTCCTCGGGGCGCCCGGCGGACTTGGCACCGCGGCTCGAAGCCGAGCTGCAAGCCGCACGTGTGGCGCAGTCAGCCGGCAGACTCGAAGAAGCACGCAGCGACTACACCCGCATTCACAAGCAGTCCCAAAGATTCGAGCTCTTCCGCATCGCGGCCGCAGCCCAAGGCGGTCTTGGACGCTGTGCCGAGCAAGAAGGCCAGCTCGACGATGCGATCACCATGTGGGAGAGCGCGGAGCGGTTGCTGGCGGAGCAACCACCGCTGGCTCGTGTCGACGCCGTCCTCGGCAAGACACGCTGCCTAAGCGCGCGCGGCGACAAGCGCTTCGCCATCCATCTACTTGAGAGCCTGCGCGACGAACTAGAGCGGTCCGAAACGGCGTCCCCAGAAGCTCTTATGAAGATCAGCGTCGGGCTCGTAAACCCCTACTTGGAGCTAGGCCTTCATAAACAGGCCCAGGCGGCAGCAGACGAAGCCATGGCGCTCGCGCCCCAAGTGAGCGAGCCACTGACCTTGGGCCTGATGAACCTTCAGGTAGCCCGGGTGCTGCTCGACCAAGGGGCGGTGGACGACGCGCACGCGGCACTCCGCCGCAGTGGGGACCTATTTTCGTATGTGGATCTTCAGACTGAGATGGGCGCAGCACATCTCGCGCGGGGTTATGTGTTCCTAAGGCAGGGCGAGCGCGACGAGGCACGAGCGGAGCTGGAATTGGCGCTGGCTATCTTCGAAAGGGCGCGCAGAAGGATCGACAAGGCCCGTGCCGCGAATGAACTAGCTCGACTGGAGCGTGAGGAGGGTCGGCTGTCCACTGCGAGGCAGTTGCTATCGCGCGCCATATCGCTTTTGGGAGACAGCGATGTGGCAGAGCTCGCCCTGTCATACAGAGAATTGGCCTTATGCGATCGTCGAGATGACCCCACGAAAGCAGAGAAAAATTTCCGAAGGGCGCTCGAGCTATATGAACTCGCAGACGAGCGGATCGAACTAGCTCTGACCTATGGCGCGTTTGGGGATTTCCATTCCGCCCGCGGTAACGTCGAACAAGCATCCGAGAACTACCGGCTGGGCATCTCGTCCCTCGCCCAGTTCGGCTAGTCACGACTCAGGGGTCGAAGGTCTGTTCCAGTGTGAATTCTTGATGAAACAGGCCCCCTGCCGTACACCGGGAGGAAGGTCACGCCGGCCGAGATTGCACCAGGCTTGTGCCGGTATAAGACCTTCCATTCCTGACGAACAGGCACCGGTTCGAAAGGTCCCTCGACTCGATCTCCGGGATTACCGTCGTAGTGGTCACGTTTCCATCCCCTGAATACAGGACCGTGATAGAGGCTGTTGACGGTGAACATGTAAGAGAACCAGGGCATGAATCACATTCATGTGAGATAACACTTTGCCGATGTGTCCAAGAGTTGAAGAATGTTCCTTGAGGCGCGAGCAGAGCGCAACGCTCAGCACTCACTTAACGACGTCGGTCTTTGGCGCCTCCGTTCGGGTGGCAACAAATTCACCGATGGGATCGGCGAAGCGGACGAGAATGGGA
>JBHELF010000057.1:0-4970 GCA_046263155.1 Actinomycetota bacterium | reverse complement strand
GCCTGATGAACGAGATCTCGGCGGAGTGGACGGCCCCGAGCCTCCGCCGTCAGATGCGCCGCACCCTGACACAGGGGGACATCTCTTCCTTCGACGTTGACGTGACAACCTGGACGAGGAACCAGCCCGACGGAGCCGTAGCCCATCCGGTTCTTTTCTATCGATCGCGTGCGGCGGAAGACCCGGTGCGCATGGAGGCCGAGCTGGAATTTGTGTACGACGAAACGGCTGAACGCTGGGAAGTGCTCTGGAGCGAGCACTCCTTACTGCCGGGCTACGCGGGGGGCGCGCGTCGCGCGCGCTTCCAAACGGAATATCGATGGCCGCGCCGAGCCGGCATCTTCGATCGCGACGGTCGAGCGATCGCCCGCGGCGGGATCGTGGAACGCGCCTATCCGTTCGGCTTGATCGGGGGCACGACGGTCGGCCATCTCGAGCCGCTGGCGCGCGGCGACGTAGCGGCGGAGGCACCACATGACGCGGGAGATCTCGTCGGTGCCTCGGGTCTCGAGGCCGCGTTCGAGGAACGGCTGGCCGGCACCCCGCGCGGAGTGTTGCGCGTCGTCGACGGAAACGGCGACGCCACGGTCCTGGGTCGGATCAGACCCACACCTGGCCGTAGGGCGCGCGTAACGCTCGATATGGATGTCCAGCGCGCAGCCGAGGCCGCCTTCGGTTCGACCGTCGGGGGTGCCGTCGTGCTCGACCCAAGCACCGGCGATCTGTTGGCGGTCGTCTCGTCGTCTCCGTTCGATCCCAACAACTACGTCGGAGTTCCGGACGTCGAGCCCTTCAACCGCGCCCTCTCCGGCCTTTACCCCCCGGGATCCTCACTGAAGGTGATGACGGCTGCCGCCGCGCTCGAGGAGCGGGTGATGACCCCGACCACTCAGCTCACGGGACCCAAGGAATATCGCGGAGTGCGCAATTTCGAGTCCGGTGAGTTCGGCACGATCTCGTTCGCCTCGGCTTTGCGCGAGAGCGTGAACACCGCCTTCGCGCAGGTCGCGCTGGAGCTGGGGCCGCGACGCCTCAAGACCTACGCCGATGGCTTCGGCTTCAACAGCCCTCCGTCGATGGAGCTGGCGGCGGCAACGTCCTCTTTTCCTTTTCCCGAGGATGAGGGCGATGTGATGTGGGGAGCGATCGGCCAGGCCCAGGTCCTGGCGACACCCCTGCAGATGGCGACCATCGCCGCGACGGTCGCCAATGGTGGCCGCCGGATGGAACCGCGCATCCTGACCGGCGCAAGCGAGGAATGGATCCAGCTGCTGAAGCCCGAGACTGCGGCAACGCTGCGGGACCTGATGGAGGGCGTAGTCGAATCGGGGACCGGCGTCGCGGCAGGCATCGGCGGTGTGTCGGTGGCGGGCAAGACCGGCACGGCGGAAGTGGATGTGGCGGGCGAGCGCAAGAACCACGCCTGGTTCATCTGCTTCGCTCCGGCCGATACACCGCGCGTGGCGGTGGCCGTGGTCGTCGAACTCGGGGGCATCGGGGGTCGTGTCGCCGCCCCGATCGCGCGCCAGATCCTGCAGAACGTATTGCCGCTCGTATGAGGGCCGTCGTGCAGCGTGTATCCCATGCGCGCGTGACGATCGACGGCCGGGTCACCGGCGAGATCGGGTTGGGCCTCTGCGTGCTGCTCGGAATCTCGCGCCGCGATCAAGCGGACGCAGCGCGCTGGATGGCCGACAAGGTCGCCAATCTGCGGATTCTGTCCGACGACCAAGAAAAAATGAACCGCTCGCTGTTGGAATCCGGCGGCGAGGTTCTCGTTGTGTCTCAGTTCACTTTGTACGGAGATGCGCGCAAGGGACGCCGGCCATCCTTCGTGGAAGCCGCACAGGAGGCCGAGGCCGACGAGCTCTACGAGTTATTCGTGAAGGAACTTCGTGGTCTCGGCCTGACCGTCGCCACCGGTGAGTTCGGCGCCATGATGGACGTCGAGCTGACCAACGCCGGCCCCGTAACGATCCTCCTCGACTCCGACAAGAATTTTTGAGAGTTTTTCGCGCTCTGACTCAAGAATGGCCCCGCGACGTCCGACGCATCGCCTGAAACCGTCTAGTGGGGGGTCGTTCGGCATGAAAGGTTCAGAGTTTTCACTTTTTCGCGCGCCAGGGTTCGGTCGAAGGTTCGCTTCGATTGCCCTCGCCCTGGGCGTACTCATGTCGCTGCTTCCGCTCTCGGCGGCAGTCGCGGGCTCGTTTGTCCTTGAGGTCCGAAATTGGACGCGTGACAGCCAAAGCGGGCTTGTGACCTACGACCTTCTTCTCACGGGCACCGCCACAGACGAGTCTCGCGGCCCGTGTGCTACCGCTTGCACCTGGAAAGTAGAGGCCTATTTTGGCAGCGGCGACTCGGCAAGTTACGTCACGCGATTGGGCAAAGGTGGCGGGGCACCCTCATTCACTCAGTCGTTGACCGCCACCAACGTCTCGCTGCCTGAGATCACACATCTTCGTGCTGAGTTGTATCCCTATTACTCCGGCTATGGACGATATGACACTGGATATATCCAGGTGGCGAGTCCTGCGGAAGGCGGTATCCGCCTCGCGGTCAATAAGTGGGACCGCAATCTCAACTCTGGCTTAGTGAGTTACGACCTGCGCATGAGTTACTGGGGCGCCGGCAAGTGGTATGGCCCTTGTCATTCCGCCTGTAACTGGAGCGTTCAGGCTTATTACCGAGATGGTTCTTCCGACATTCTGGTGACCACTCTGGGAAACGGAAGCGCGGGCGGCTGGTCCTCCACAAGAGACCTTGTCGCATCCGACGTTTCGATGAAAGAGGTTACGCATCTACGCGCGAAGTTATATCCCTATTACTCGGGATACGAGTCGCTTGATACGGGTTTGATTCAGGTCGCCTCCCCATTTGAGGGAGGCATCGCGCTCGCAGTCAATCACTGGGAGTTCGATTCCGCCACCGGTTCCGTTACGTACGACCTCGACGTGGATGCTTGGGGTGCTGGGCGGTGGAAAGGTCCATGCGAATCGGCGTGTCTGTGGAAAATCGAAGGCTGGTCCGGGACTGACCCAAGCCAGAACCCTGTGGCCACAGTCGCTGACGGCACCGCCGGCGGCTGGACTTACAAAACAAATGCCGCGGGATCAAAATCATTGAGTGGAATCACGCATCTGAAGGCAAAGCTGTATCCGTACTACTCGGGTTATGAGAGTTTTGCAACGGGATTGATTTTTGTCGGCGACCACATGGCCAATGACGACGATCTAGTACCGGACGAGTTCGCTCTTGCTCCAGCACTTCTGCACGCTCCGCACCGGTTCTGCGAGCCATTGTTCGCGGCCGGAGGGGCCTTACCGAGCACGGATGACGACTCTGTCCCGGATGCCGCGGAGCGTTGCGAGGAGGCAATACTCATCTTCGGTCCACAGAATGTCCGCAAGGTTCTAGGCTGGATCGCCGTCGGCACCGGGGGTGTGCTTGCCCTGACATTATTAGTGGATGAACATGCTGACGATGGTCCAATCCCGAGCGACGACGAAATGCAAAACCCCAGCCAAACTTGGGAGCCTCCCCCCGACTGGGAGGACAATGGTTGCTATCAGGGTCCAATCTTTATCTCAGCGGAGCGTGAGGATCATGTCAATAACCGGCATACCTGGGGTGCAGACCAGGGAGCCAGCGAATTCAAGAGCAATGTGAATTGGAAGAGCCTTCTTAGAGTTGACGCCCTTCGAGAAATGGCATATCCAGAGCCAGGAAAAGAGGCCTTCCAGTGCGAGAGGATCGTTACTTACTCGCGTGATGTTGGCTTCGACGCGATGGCTAAGAAGATGACTCGTGTCTACACGGTCATTACAAAGAAGAATGGCGACCTTGTGACAACGTTTCCAGGATTACCACTCCGCCTTTACGGATGAGGCGCAATTGACTGGGTAGGTCAAACAACATGGACCAGCGTCAGCTTGACTTCGAATATGCGCGACAGCTAACCGCAGCTTTGCGCCGGAGCCGACAGTCTGGCTGGTCCGCGATCCGAGATCGGCTCCGGCTGGAGGGAGTTTCTCCGGATGACGCGGCCGTCGGCACGCTGTTTCGCGACGATGTCATCTTGGAGTTCGGAATAATCACAGCTCGAGATGGACGCTCATTTTCGTTTGACTGTGAAGTGAGTGGTGAGGCGCCACCATCAGGTGACTATCTAGGGGAGGCTTACCTCCGGACATGGAAACAATTAGATGGCCAGCAATTGCAAACCTACGCAGGCGATATCAACGTGGCGAAGCAGGTTCTTGACGTGGAAGGCTCCAGCTAGCTAACTCAAGTACCTCTCTACAAGGTCAGAAGACAGGACGGACGGGCGATTTGATCACTGCTCATCCCGGACGGCCTGGCGAAAGCCAGTAATAGCCATGCCTGAGTGGCACCCGAGCCAAGCTGACTTGAAGCGCGCGAGCGAGACGACGGCCCAGCTGCGAACAAGCCACAGAACACACTGGGTCGATGCTCGCGACCGATTAAAAGCAATTGGGGTGCGGCATGACGATGCCGCGGTAGCCCAGTGGGAACCCTCTGGTCAGCATGCGATGAGTGGGACTATCGCAACTCGGGCCGGGCGATTGTTCAGGTTCGGCGCGACATTTGACTATGACCCGGCCGGTAGACCTCTCGAAAAGGGGAACGGCTGGATCCACCGATGGGTCGAGATTCCAAGTGGAAGGGTCATGCTGACATCGCAGGGCTATCCCAACAGCTGGGCGCAGGCCCTAATCATCGCTCGAATAGTGTTTGACCGAGAAGGCGAGAGAACAACTAGTCCTTGAGGACTCGGCGGGCGGCGTCCGCGATGGCGTCGGGCGTCAATCCATACTGCGCGAGCAGCTCATCGGGCTTGCCTGACGTCGCGTAGATGTCGCCGAGATCGACGAAGGCCATGCGGCGCGGGCGGCGCTCGGACACGACCATCGAAACGACGGAACCCAGGCCCCCATAAGCGAGGT
>JBHELF010000056.1:0-58045 GCA_046263155.1 Actinomycetota bacterium | reverse complement strand
AAAGCCCGGATCTCCTCCCGACGACACGGCGTTCGGCGATACAGCCCCGACTCCGGCGGTCCCCGCGGCAAGCGGGCCTGCCGAAGCTCACCGAACTCGGGTCTAGTTACCCACGCGCCCGCTTTAGGCGCGCAGCACGTCCCCCCAGAGGGAGACGCGACCGGGAAGAATACGCCACCCGTACGCCCCCCGGCAAACAGGCCCGGCAGAGAGCTCCTCCGGAGCGCCCGTCCTGAGGCGATTGCCCAACAGCGCCCCTGTCCTCCCTTTAGAGAGCTCCTGCGACGGCGACCATCGCAACCGCGTTATTGACTGCGTGTAAGGCGATCGCCGGATAAATGCTGTTGTGCCTGTAGGCCACCCAACCGAGGAAAAGGCCCAGGACGAAAAGGGTAGGGATCAGCACCACGACCGCGTGAAACATGGCGAAGAAAAGGGCCGTGGCGACAATGGCCCAGCTCGCCCGCATCTTGCTGAGGAAATACCGCATCAGTAGGCCCCGAAAGAGGAATTCCTCAACGAGCGGGGCAACCCCCACGACCAAGAGGGTCAGCGCGGCGAACTCGCCCGACGAAGGCAGCTCACCCGCCACGACCTGCTCGGCTGCGGTCGGAACGTCTGTGAACAGCAGGCGGCTGGCGGCTATGACCAGACCGTTCAGTACAAGTACGCCGATGCCGAGCGGGATCATCTCGAACATCACCGAGAGAGGAACCGACTGGAATCCGGTGTCCTTCAACCCCACTCGGCGTCGCTTCAAAACGAACAGCCACGCGCAGAAACAGACGCACCCGTAGATCAGCAGGGCCAGGATGACCACAAAGATCGTCACCCCAAGATTTACGTTCAAAGGGCCGACGAGCCCGACGAGCACGCCCAGTAGCGCAAGAAGAAGAACGGCGAACACCAGACCCCCGAGGGAGATGAAGACGAGGTCCAACCCGGTCCAGGCCACTTGAGGGCGGAGCTGCTCTCGCGGGCCCGATTGCTCGACGGGAGTTAGCTCGTCGGGGACGTCACCGCGCTGCTTAGTGTCGGAGGGGCGCGTCGAGGACTCCATTGACCTCCGCATCTTCGCGTTTTCGACCGGAGAGAGCGCTCGCCCGGCCCGGCAACCAGTATGAAGCGTCGGGACGGCAAGCGGACCGGGAATGGCAGACAAAGACAGCTGTTTATCTGCACAAGACCCTCAGGTATCAACACCGGCCAGCCAGTGGCGACCTCAGAGACCAGGGAGGAAGCGTGAACGCTCCAACCGGAACCCTCGATCGCACCACTCTCACCGCCTTCCTGGGCACCGTCGTCATAGGCGGAGCAAACTTCGTCGGCGTCAAGTTCAGCAATGAGGAGCTCGATCCCCTATTTGGAGCGGCCGTCCGCTTCGCCGTTGCCGCTCTGATCTTCTTTGCGATCGCACGGCTGCGACGGATGCAGCTGCCTCGGGGGCGAGCCGCCGCCGGCGCGGTCGTATACGGGCTGCTGAGCTTTGGACTCTCCTACGGGCTCATGTACTTCGCACTGATCGGGCTTACCGCCGGGACCGCTTCCGTAGTGATGGCGACGGTCCCGCTCGTGACGCTGGCCTTAGCCGTTCTGCACCGACAGGAGCACTTCACTATCCACGGGATAGTCGGGGGCCTTCTGGCCGTGACCGGGATAGCAGTTATCTCAGTTCGGTCTGTGGGAGGTGAGGTCCCGACCATGTATTTGCTCGCCGCCATCGCGGGGGTCGTCTCCGTTGCGGAATCGAGCGTGGTCGTCAAGAGCTTCCCCAAGACGGATCCCGTGACCACCAACGCGGTGGGCATGGCCGCCGGGGCCGTCGCGCTGGTCATGGGTTCTCTGATTGCAGATGAGAGCTGGATCGTTCCGGAGACCGGACGGACCTGGGCCGCCCTCGGATGGCTCTCGGTAGTGGGATCGGTCGGGCTATTCGGGCTCTTTCTGTTCGTGATCAAGCGATGGACCGCATCCGCATCCGTCTATGCGCTGACGCTGATGCCGGTCGTCGCGGTCACATTGGGAGCGCTCCTGGCAGGCGAGACCATCACGGTCGAGATCCTGGTCGGAGGCGCCTTGGTTTTGTCCGCGGTCTACGTGGGCGCGATCGCGGGACTGCGCGCCCAACGCTCCACTGCCCTGGCGCCCGCGGCCAGCGACCCTGTGGAGGACGTAATGAGCGAAGCCTCCGGCTGCATCCAGGGCGCCGCGGTCTCGAGCCAGGCCGAGGAGGAACCCGCGATCGCCGTTACCTAATCTGAGTGAAAGACAAACGGCCCTCTCTTTCGAGAGGGCCGTGGTCTACAAGTCGGGATAGCGAACGCGATCATTCAGAGGCTGCCACACCCTCGCCTTCTTCGTGCATGCCTTCGACGACCTCGCCATCTCCGCCGGACGTGGGCACGGCAGTCAAGGCGCTCCCACCCAGCAGTTCACGAGCCGCTTCCTCGGCCTCGCCCTCGGCAATGCGCGGCGGAAGACCGAACATCGCCCGGGCCTCCTCATCGGAGATCGAAGGCTCGCCGGTGGTGACGACCCGCACGCTGCGGTAGCGGGACATACCGGTGCCGGCCGGGATGAGCTTGCCGATGATCACGTTCTCTTTGAGACCGAGAAGCGGATCGGACTTGCCCCTTATGGCGGCCTCGGTAAGAACACGAGTGGTCTCCTGGAACGAAGCGGCCGAGAGCCAGGACTCGGTAGCGAGCGAGGCCTTCGTGATACCCATCAACATCGGCCGCGCGGTCGCCGCCGCGCCACCGTTCTCGACCACAGTCTCGTTGGCCTCGGCGAAAAGACGAGCATCCACGAGTTCGCCCGGCAAGAACTCCGTATCCCCCGGTTCGATGACCGTGACCTTGCGGAGCATCTGACGAACGATGAGCTCGATGTGCTTGTCGTGAATCGGAACGCCCTGACTCCGGTAAACACCCTGGACCTCGTTGACGAGATAGACCTGTGCTTCCCTCGTACCGAGAATCTCAAGGATCTCGTCGGGGTCTTTCGACCCCTCTGTCAGTGCGTCTCCCGCTTGTGAGGTGTCCCCGTCGCGGACTCGCAAACGAGCTCGCCGTGAGACCTTGTAAGTGATGGGATCGGAGCCGTCGTCGGGGACGAGCTCGATCGAGCGTGTCCTCTCGTCCTCGTGGATCGCGATCCGACCCGAGGCGCGCGCGATCTCCGCTTTTCCCTTGGGCGTGCGGGCCTCGAAGAGCTCCACGACACGCGGGAGGCCATGGGTGATGTCCTCACCCGCGACTCCCCCGGTGTGGAAGGTACGCATCGTCAACTGGGTCCCCGGCTCACCGATCGACTGGGCGGCGATGATGCCGACAGCCTCACCGAGCTCGACCAGGCGACCCGTGGCCATCGAGGTGCCATAGCACAGCTGGCACACGCCGTACTTCGCCTCACAGGTAAGCACCGAGCGCAGGGTGATCTCGGTTACGTCGGACCCCGAGATTCTCTCGACCAGCCCGCCGCCGACCTCCTCGTTCGCAGAAGCAATCTTTTTGCCACCGGCCTTGACGTCACTGAGGAGCACCCGTCCCAGAAGCTTTTGCTTGAGGTGCGGCCGCTCGGTTGCGATGTCGAGCTTGATCCCGCGATCCGTCCCGCAGTCCTCGACTCGCACTATGACCTCTTGCGCGACGTCGACCAAACGACGAGTCAGGTATCCGGAGTCGGCGGTGCGAAGTGCCGTGTCGGCCAGACCTTTACGAGCTCCGTGCGTCGAGATGAAGTACTCGAGCACCGTGAGGCCCTCGCGGAAGTTTGACCGAATCGGGCGAGGGATGATCTCACCGCGCGGGTTGGCCACAAGCCCTCGCATACCGGCGATCTGCCGGATCTGCATGATGTTTCCGCGGGCGCCCGAGTTGGCCATCATGTAGATGGGATTGAGGATGTCGAAGCCCCGCTCCATCTCGTCCTTGACCTGCTCCGTTGCCTCCGTCCAGATCTCGATCAGCTCTTGGCGGCGCTCATCCTCGGTAATAACGCCCTTTCTGTATTGCGATTCGACGCGCTCGGCCCGCTTCTCGTGCTCCGCCAAGATCTTCGGCTTCGCAGCCGGAGTGGTGACGTCCTCGAGCCCGATCGTCACGCCGGCTCGAGTCGCGTAGTGGAAGCCGAGGTCCTTAATGGCGTCGAGAATCTCGGCGAGCTGCGCTTTCGAGTAAAGGCGCGCACACCGGTCCACCAGGGTCGCCAGTTCCTTCTTCTTGACCAATGAGTTCTGGTAGGGGAAATCGTCCGGGAAGGCGGAGTTGAATATCACCCGGCCCACCGTCGTCTCGCGCAGCTGTCCCCGGCTCGTGTCGAACTCTTCCTCGGATTCACCTTCGAGACGCTTTAGGCCACGGACCTTCACCTTGGCGTGAATGTCTACGACGTGGGCGTCGTATGCCTTGAACAGCTCGTCGGGAGAAGCAAACGAGCGGCCCTCGCCACGCTCACCCTCGTGTTCCACGGTGAGGTAATAGACGCCGATGATGATGTCCTGAGTTGGGGCGACGATCGGATCACCGTGCGCCGGCGACAGCACGTTGTGCGCCGAGAGCATCAGAATCCTGGCTTCGGCTTGCGCCTCCGGCGAAAGCGGGACGTGGACGGCCATCTGGTCACCGTCGAAGTCCGCGTTGAACGCGACGCACACGAGCGGGTGGATCTGTATGGCCTTGCCCTCAACGAGCACCGGCTCGAACGCCTGGATGCCGAGACGGTGAAGGGTGGGGGCACGGTTCAGCAAAACGGGGTGCTCGTGAATGATCTCCTCGAGTACATCCCAAACGTGAGGCCTGCTGCGCTCGACCATCCGCTTGGCGCTCTTGATGTTCTGCGCGAAGCCGAGATCGACGAGCCTCTTCATCACGAAAGGCTTGAAGAGCTCCAGCGCCATCTGCTTCGGAAGACCGCACTGGTGAAGCTTGAGTCGGGGTCCCGCCACAATGACGGAGCGGCCCGAGTAGTCGACTCGCTTGCCGAGCAGGTTCTGACGGAAGCGGCCTTGCTTTCCCTTGAGCATGTCGGACAGCGACTTCAAGGGACGGTTGCCCGGCCCCGTCACGGGTCGCCCGCGCCGCCCGTTATCGAACAGCGCGTCGACGGCCTCCTGGAGCATCCGCTTCTCGTTGTTGACAATGATCTCGGGGGCACCTAGGTCTAGAAGTCGCTTCAGTCGGTTGTTCCGGTTGATGACTCGGCGATAGAGGTCATTTAGGTCTGAGGTCGCGAACCGACCGCCGTCGAGCTGCACCATCGGACGAAGGTCGGGCGGAATGACGGGGACGCAATCGAGCACCATCCCCATAGGCGAGTTCCGGCGCTCGGTCCCCGTAAACGGCGCGACTACCTTGAGGCGCTTGATCGCCCGCTGACGCTTCTGGCCCTTGGCGGTCTTGATCTGATCGCGCAGAAACTCGGCCTCTCCCTCGAGGTCGAGAGCGGCGAGGAGCTCCTTGATCGCCTCGGCGCCCATGCCACCCTTGAAGTAGTCGCCGAACCGATCCTTCAGCTCGCGCCAGACGATCTCGTCGTCGATAATCTGCTTCGGGGCGAGGTCTCTGAATGCGTCGAGTGTGTCCTGTACGAGCTTGGCATTGCGCTCGGCGCGCTCGCGCACTTCCTTCATCTGCCGTTCGGACTGGTTGCGGGCCGTCGTCTTCTCCGAGGCACGGGCCTTTCGCGCCTCCATCTCCTCGAGACGGCCTTCGGTCTCCTTCTGGATTTCCTCGATCCGAGAGTCCCGATCGGACTCGATCTTGGCTATCTCCTTCGCCACCAGCTCGTCGAGCTTCGGGAGATCCTTGTGGCGCTTGTTCTCGTCGACGGAAGTGACGATTGAAGCCGCGAAGTAGATGACCTTCTCGAGCTCCTTCGGAGCCAAGTCGAGCAGGTATCCGAGACGTGAGGGGACGCCCTTGAAGTACCAGATGTGAGTAACCGGGGCGGCAAGCTCGATGTGGCCCATGCGCTCGCGCCGGACCTTGGCGCGGGTTACCTCCACACCGCAGCGCTCGCAGATGATCCCCTTGAACCGAACGCGCTTGTACTTACCGCAGTAACACTCCCAGTCCTTCGTGGGCCCGAAGATCTTTTCGCAGAAGAGCCCGTCCTTCTCCGGTTTGAGCGTGCGGTAGTTAATAGTCTCCGGCTTCTTTACTTCGCCGTTGGACCACGCCCGGATCTGATCGCCGGTCGCGAGGCCGATCCGCAATTCGTCGAAGTAGTTAACGTCAAGCACTAGCTAAACCTCCTCAACGCTGGATGGCTCGCGGCGTGACAGATCGATGCCCAGCTCCTCCGCGGTGCGGAAGATGTCTTCGTCGATCTCCTTCATCTCGATCTCTTCGCCCTCGGCGGAGAGGACCTCCACGTTCAGGCAGAGAGACTGCATCTCCTTGATGAGAACCTTGAAGCTCTCCGGGATACCCGGGGTGGGGATGTTCTCTCCCTTTACGATCGCCTCGTAGACCTTGACGCGACCGAGGACGTCGTCGGATTTGATCGTCAGCAGCTCCTGGAGGCAGTAGGCGGAGCCATAGGCCTCGAGCGCCCAGACCTCCATCTCCCCGAAGCGCTGGCCGCCGAACTGAGCTTTTCCACCCAGCGGCTGCTGCGTGATCATCGAGTAAGGCCCGGTCGAGCGCGCGTGGATCTTGTCGTCCACCAGATGTGACAACTTCAGGATGTACATGAAGCCGACGGTGATCTCGTTGTCGTAGGGCTCACCCGAGCGTCCGTCGTAGAGCTGTGCCTTTCCGACGGAGCTGACGAGCGGATACTCGGAATCACGTTTGGAGACGACCTCAAGCGCGTTGAGGATCTCGTCCTCTTTCGCCCCGTCGAAAACGGGCGTGGCGACCCAGGTGGGCTCTTCTCCACGCCATCCTCCGGCGCGGACGCGTCCGTTACCGGTCTGTACGTCCTCCCAGCGCATCTTGGCCGCCCACCCAAGGTGCGCCTCCAGTACCTGTCCGAGGTTCATTCGAGACGGGACGCCCAGCGGATTCAGGATGATGTCGACCGGAGTGCCGTCGGCCATGAACGGCATGTCCTGTTCCGGCAGGATCTTGGCGATCACGCCCTTGTTGCCGTGGCGGCCGGCGAGCTTGTCCCCCTCGGAGATCTTGCGCTTCTGGGCTACGAACACGCGCACCAGCTCGTTGACCCCCGGTGACAGCTCGTCGCCATTCTCGCGCGAGAACTCGCGCACTCCGATGACCTTGCCCTCTTCGCCGTGAGGCATTTTGAGAGAGGTGTCTCGGACCTCGCGGGCCTTCTCACCGAAGATCGCGCGCAGAAGACGCTCTTCTGGCGTGAGCTCTGTCTCGCCTTTCGGCGTCACTTTGCCGACGAGGACGTCGCCGGGACCGACGTCGGCGCCGATTCGGACGACCCCCTTCTCATCGAGGTCGGCGAGTACTTCCTCTGCGACGTTGGGAATGTCGCGTGTGATCTCCTCCGCCCCGAGTTTGGTATCGCGGGCGTCGATCTCGTATTCCTCGATATGAATCGAGGACAGGACGTCCTCCTTGACGAGACGCTCCGAGATGATGATTGCGTCCTCGAAGTTGTAACCCTCCCAGCTCATGAACGCGACCAGAAGGTTCGCTCCTAGAGCCAGCTCGCCTTGCTCGGTCGAAGGACCGTCCGCCAGGACGTCGCCCTTCTTCACCCGCTGGCCCTCGCGGACGAGAGGTCGCTGATTGATACAAGTGGACTGGTTACTTCGGCGGAACTTGTCGAGGCGGTAGAGCAGCCGCTCGTTTCCGGACGCGACGATGATGTGGTCGGCAGACACTTCCTCCACCACGCCGGGAGACTCCGCCAGGACGACATCCCCTGCGTCGATGGCGGCCCGATACTCGAGTCCGGTGCCGACGTAAGGAGCCTGCGGCCGGAGAAGAGGAACGGCTTGACGCTGCATGTTCGCGCCCATGAGCGCACGGTTGGCATCGTCGTGCTCCAGGAACGGGATGCAGGCCGCCGAGACGGACACGATCTGCTTCGGGGAGACATCCATGTAATCGACCTCGGACGGCTCGACGTATTCGATCTCGTTGTGCTTGCCGCGCACCAGGACGTGGTCCTCGACGAACGTGCCCGCCTCGTCGAGCACCGCGTTGGCCTGTGCGATGACGGCCTTGTCCTCCTCGTCGGCGGTGAGGTACTCGATCTTGTTGCTGACCTTGCCGCCGACGACCTTGCGATAGGGAGTCTCGATAAACCCATAGCGGTTCAGACGCGCGTAGGTGGAAAGCGAGCCGATCAGACCGATGTTAGGGCCTTCCGGTGTCTCGATCGGGCACATACGCCCGTAGTGACTGGCGTGCACGTCTCGAACCTCGAAGCCCGCGCGCTCGCGCGAGAGACCACCGGGGCCGAGGGCCGACAGACGGCGCTTGTGCGTCAGTCCTGCAAGGGGATTCGTCTGATCCATGAACTGGCTGAGCTGTGACGAGCCGAAGAACTCCTTGATCGAGGCAACGACGGGACGGATGTTGATAAGGGTCTGTGGAGTGATCGCCTCGACATCCTGGGTTGTCATGCGCTCCCGAACAACTCGCTCCATGCGCGAGAGGCCCACGCGAATCTGATTCTGGATCAACTCACCGACCGGGCGGATACGGCGGTTGCCGAAGTGGTCGATGTCGTCGGTCTCGTACTCCGCCGTACCGGCATGAAGTTCGACCACGTAACGGATGGTCTCGAGGATGTCCTCGCGGCGGAGCACCGTACCCATGTCGTTGATGGCCCTCTCGTCGTACT
Organism: Actinomycetota bacterium; assembly: GCA_046263155.1. Classification (GTDB taxonomy): domain Bacteria; phylum Actinomycetota; class CADDZG01; order CADDZG01; family WHSQ01; genus DATADF01. The sequence goes on along the minus strand of JBHELF010000056.1, from coordinate 49,273 downwards.
TGAAACCAAGTTTCTTGTTGACCTTGTAGCGACCTACACGGGCCAGGTCATAGCGTTTGGGATTGAAGAAGAGGTTCTCCAGCAGCGACCGCGCGCTCTCGGCCGTAGGAGGCTCGCCCGGACGGAGCTTCCGGTAGATGTCCAGGAGCGCCTCTTCCTCGCCCTCGGCGAGATCCTTCTCTAGCGTGGTCGCGATGGACTCGGCGTTGTCGAACAGCTTGAGGATCTCGGCGTCCCCGCCGAACCCGAGGGCCTTCAAGAACACGGTCACGTTCTGGCGCCGCTTGCGGTCGATGCGAACTCCGACGGTGTCTTTCTTATCGGTCTCGAACTCGAGCCAGGCGCCGCGGGCCGGGATGATCTTGCAAGAGAAGATGTCTTTGTCCGACGTCTTGTCGATCGTCTTGTCGAAGTAGACGCCGGGCGACCGCACGAGCTGGCTTACGACCACCCGTTCGGTGCCGTTGATGATGAAGGTGCCCTTCTCGGTCATCATCGGGAAGTCGCCCATGAAGACCGTCTGCTCTTTGATCTCGCCGGTCTCCTTGTTGATGAAAGCGGCGGTCACGAAGAGAGGGCGCGAGAACGTCATGTCCTTCTCTTTGCATTCGTCCTCGTCGAACTTGGCCTCTTTGAACTCGTGGCCGAGGAATTGGAGGGCGAGGTTTCCGGTGAAGTCCTCGATGGGCGAGATCTCGTTCAGGGTCTCGCCGAGGCCTTCATTGACGAACCAGTCGAAGGATTCCTTCTGGACGGAGATGAGGTTGGGGGGTGGGAGGACTTCCGAGAGCTTGGCGAAACTACGGCGTTCGCGAAGAGCGTTGGACGACAAGCGAGCCTCCTGTTAGGGCGCTATTCAGGCGGGGATCGAACTTGGCCTCAGGGGCTCCCCTTGTCCCCCTGAAGACCTCCCCCTACCGGCTCGCTATGGGCGGTTCTTAGCCGCGCGACAGAGCGATCGAACGGACGGGGGCGGGCACAGCGACGCGACAGTATAGGCCTGAGGGCGCACCAGGTCAATCGGAGCTAGGTCCGGGCCTGCGTCTATGAATGCTTCTTTGAGTTCAGCTTCGCGAACTGTAGCCCCGCCCCCCGCCGATTTCAACTCCAGTCGATGGGACCACGGCCTTAGGCGCACCGCTGGCGGTGCGCCTTCCAGGGCTACTTCAGTTCGACGGTGGCGCCGGCGGCCTCGAGCTTCTCCTTCGCGGCGTCGGCCTGCTCCTTGTTGACCTTCTCGAGCACGGGCTTCGGCGCGCCATCGACGAGGTCCTTGGCCTCCTTCAGCCCGAGGCTCGTGAGGGCCCGGACCTCCTTGATGACCTGGATCTTCTTATCGCCGGCGGCGTTGAGCACGACGTCGAACTCGTCCTTCTCCTCCTCGGCGGGTGCGCCGGCCGCGGCGCCTGCACCGGCAGCGCCCGGGGCGGCAACGGCCACCGGAGCGGCGGCGGTAACTCCGAACTTGTCCTCGAACGCCTTAACGAACTCCGAGAGCTCGAGAACGGTCCAGTTCGAGATCGCGTCGAGTACCTGGTCCTGCGTGATGGTGTCGGCCATGTTTCCTCCTCTTTCCCTTTACTTAGTTACCCTGGCTATGACTTGGGGCCGGCATCGCCTTCGGCCGGCGTGCCGGTATCGGATCCTTCGGTCGATTCCACGGTTCCCTCATCGTCGGTCGGTGGCGAATCCGTCTCTTCGACTTTCTGCTCGTCGGTCGCGCCGCCGGACACCTCGTCCGGGAGCTCACCGCGCGTCGCGGGCGGCTCGCCCTTCGGCGTCTCGGCACGCGCCGCCGGACCGCCTTCGCTTTTGACCTCGGGAGGCTCGCCTTCGACGACGGGGCCTCCGGCCGATTGCACCTCCGCCGTCTCCTCGACCGTCTCGCCCTCGACGATGACTCCACCCCGCTCGCCGCGCCGTGGCTGTGAGCCGCCCGCACCCGTCTCGCCGATGGCATCGGCTTCCGCCAAAGTCCCGCTGGGGCCGCGGGTATTCGGAGCTTCCCCCTCCGGTTCGGCCGGCCTCCCGCCGGCTGCGGCCTGAGTTGCGGATTGCGTGTCTACGTTGGTTGGCTCTTCGGCGGGGGCCCCCTCCTCGGGGGCCGGGCCGACATCGGGGCTCTCCAGGGTTTCGGACTCGGGCCCGGTTTCCGGGCCGGTCTCCACGGCCGGCGTCTCGGGCTCGGGCTCGGCTGCCGGCTGCTGCGCGGCCGCGGGCTGCTCCGTCTCTTTCTGAGTCAAAACCTGGGCCAGCATGGAGCCGAGATCTCTCAGCATCGCTGCGAACACATTGATAGTCCGTTGCAGAGGGCTGTTCGCCAGCATGGCGACCTTCGATAGGAGGATCTCGCGTGACTCGAGCCGGGCCAGCGCCCGCGCATCTTCCGCGCTGAGGAGCTTGCCCTTGAGCGCGCCCCCTTTGACCAGCAGGACCGGGTACTTCTTCGCCGCGTCGTCGAGAGCTTTGGCCGCCTCGACCAGATCGCCATGAACGAATACCACCGCGGTCGGGCCTTCGAGCTGTTCCACGAGCTCGTCCAGGCCGACGTCACGAACAGCGATGCGGGCCAGGGTGTTCTTCAAGACCTTGTAGTCCGCTCCCGCGTCGCGCAAAGCCCCGCGTACCTCGGCTATCTCGGCAACTCGAAGGCCGCGGTACTCGGTCAGAATCGCGGCCTCGGAATCGGTGAAGTGGCCGGCGATCTCCTTGACGGTCTCGGCCTTCTCGGGCCTGACCGCTCGGTTCTCTCTGGTGACCATGTCCAGCGCTCCCATTCCTCCGGCACTCCGGCTCGCTCAAACAAAAACGGCCGCCCCAGCCAGGGCGACCGCGCAAAATGGGCGCTCGTCTTCGCCTGCGCCGGTCCTCAAAATGAGGCTTAGGGATCTCTCCGCCGACGGTCTGGGGCTTCAGCGACGCAGGATATCAGCCCGCCTGTGACCCCGATACGTCGCAAACTCGTGATCTTCCGGTATTCAGTCTCTCTGGAGAGACGCAATCCCGGAAGAAGTGATGCCATCCCATCCGCGATTCAAGCCGTGGGGAGGAGTTCCTCCACGTCTTTTGATTTCGTTGTGTCGATCCGGATGCCCGGCCCCATCGTGGTGGAAAGCGTGATGCTCCGCATGTAGCGACCCTTGGACGCCGCAGGCTTGGCACGCATCACTTCGTCCACGACGGCAACGTAGTTCTCAACGAGATCCTCTTCGGAAAAGGACTTCTTTCCGATCACCAGATGAAGATTGCCGTGCTTGTCGGTCCGATAATCGACCCGGCCCCCCTTGATATCCGAGATGGCCTTCGCCACTTCGTCGGTGACGGTGCCCGACTTCGGGTTGGGCATCAGACCGCGGGGGCCGAGCACGCGACCGAGCTTTCCCACGACCGGCATGAGCTCGGGCGTCGCGACGACGGCATCGAACTCCATCCAGCCGCCCTGGATGCGCTGCGCGAGATCCTCCTCGCCGACGACATCGGCTCCAGCGCCCGTCGCGTCGCGCGCCTTCTCGCCTTTTGCGAACACGACGACGCGCATCGTCTTGCCCGTTCCCTTGGGCAAAGAGATCGCGCCGCGTACCATCTGATCGGCCTTGCGAGGATCGACTCCAAGCCGGATGTTGAGTTCCACCGTCTCATCGAACTTGGTCGCGGGAAACGACTTGACGAGGCGAATCGCCTCGGTCGGTGAGTAGAGGTGGTCGCGATCGACGGCCTCGATAGCCGCCGCATAACGTTTTCCGTGCTGTGCCACCGTTACCTCCTCGTGGTCAACGTCGCGCCACGGCGCGACTCCCACTAATAAAGAGTTACCTAACCGAGATTCCCATGCTACGAGCGGTGCCCTCGACGATCTTCATTGCGGCGTCGACATCGTTGGCGTTGAGGTCGGGCATCTTTATCTCTGCGATCTCGCGGAGTTGATCCCGACTCACCGATCCGACCTTGTTTCGGTTGGGCTCGGCGGACCCTTTCTCGAGACCGGCTCGTTGACGAAGCAGAACCGCCGCCGGCGGAGTCTTCGTTACGAAGTCGAAGGAGCGATCCTCGTAAACGGTCAACTCGACCGGAACGATCGTGCCCGTCTGGTTTTGAGTGGCCGCGTTGTATTGCTTGCAGAACTCCATGATGTTGATGCCGGCTTGGCCCAGCGCGGGACCCACGGGCGGGGCCGGCGTCGCCTGGCCGCCGGGTATCTGCAGCTTGAGTACGCGGGCGACCTTCTTCTTCGGGGGCATCGTCTTCCTCCTACAGCTTCGCTACTTGATCAAAACCGAGCTCGACGGGTGTCTCCCGGCCGAAGATGTTGACGAGCACTTTGAGCTTCGATTGGTCCACGTTGATCTCCGAGATCGAGCCGGTGAAGTTGGCAAAGGGCCCCGAGATAACGCGGACGCTTTCCTGCTCCTCGAACTCGAGCCGCGGCTTCAGCTTCTTCTTCTCCTCCGGCTTGACTCCGAGGATGCGGTCGATCTCCTTCGCGGAGAGAGGCGTGGGCTTGGCCCCCGATCCAACGAATCCGGTCACCCCCGGCGTCTCACGCACCACGCGCCAGGAGTCGTCCTCGAGATACATCCGACACAGGAGATATCCGGGAAAAACCTTCTTCTGAACTATCTGCTTCCGACCCTGCTTGATCTCCATCACGTCTTCCATCGGGATTACGACCTCGAAGATCGTGTCCTCGGCGTTCATCGAGGAGATCCTCGAAAGCAGGTTCGCCTTCACCTTGTTCTCGTAGCCGGCATACGTGTGGATCACATACCACTCGCCGGGGCGTTCGGTGGGAGGAATCTCATGCTCCTCGAGTTCGTACTCGTCGGCTTCCTCCGCCTCTGCTTCTTTGGCAACCGGCGCTGCTTCTGCGGCCGGAGCCCCCCCGTCGGGAGACGGCTCGGCGAGCTGCACTGCGAGATCCCCGTCCGCCACCGCGATCGTCTCGTCTTCGGTCAAGGGCTCCGCCGACAAGGCATCTGGTTTCAGCGCACTGTCGGCCTGAACCGCCTCGACCTCCGGTCCCGGCTCGGTCTGGGGAAGGGCTTCGGCTTCCGGAGCGACGGCCTCCTCGGCCTGGGCCGACGCCTCGGCGTCGAGAGCCGCAGGTTCGGGCAGTTCTTCCTCCTCCGGCGCGTGGTCGACGGGGGCGATGGACTCGGGTGTGACCTCCCTGTCCGATTCGACGGCCTCCTTAGAGGCAGGTTCCACCGAACTCTCGATGTCGGCGCTCGCGGCCTCCGGTTCAGATTGCGACGCCGGAGCCGGCGGAGTTTGCGTTTCGACCTCGGGCTCTTGTTCGACGGGCGTGGGTTCCTGCGGAGTGGGCTCGGATTCGGTCGGCGCGGCTGATTCGTCGTCTCCGGGGCTCTGTGGCGCCGGGCTGTCCTGAGCCGCCTCCTGCTCGCGATCGTCGGCCACGACCTCCGACGTGGGAGACGCGGCGGATGCATCCTCCCGACCGTTCTCGTTGGTCTGGTCCAAGTCCGTCTCCGTCATGAGGTTTCGATTCCAAAGAGCGCAAGGACGGCCTTGGTGAACACGAAGTCCATGCCGAAGATGAGGGTCGCGACGATGATCAGGCTGATCAGAACTACGACCGAGTAGGCCACGACCTCGGGGCGAGTGGGCCAGGCCACCTTGCGGAGTTCGGCAACCACTTCCTTTACGAACTGACGTGGTTTCGTCCGCTCTCTCTTGATCGGCCCGCCCGGCGCCTTCGCGGGAGGTCGAGCAGCGGTCGCACCGGACCTTTTGGCCTCTTCCTGCTTCTTCAGCATCCGGCGCTGCTGTCTGTTGAACTGAGTGCTCACGAAGGAGCCCTTTCCTCTACGGCCGGACGCGCTTCGTAAGGGTCCGGCCTCTGGGGGATCGTGCGAGCAGCCAGATTAGCACGGGGGCGAAGGGCCCTAGGAACCCCAGGCTAAAAGCGGAAGGCGCCCGCGCCGCCGACCACCGGCAGGATGATTCGGCTGCTGGTGAGATCCACGATGACGGTTGCGGCGGAGGGGTCGGGGACGACCATGCTCGAGTTGCCGGCCAGCACCACCCCGAGACGGTGCCCGGCGACGAACGTGTAGTCGTCCGCGTAGACATCCCAGCGGAACCGGTAGGCCTGGCCGGGAACGATCGGCGAGGGCAGCTCCAGGCCTTCGTAATGCTTGGCATCCAGAAATCCCCGGCTGACGATCTCGTACTCACCGGTGGCCATGGCGTAGTTCACTTCCTTGTAGCAGGCATCGTCCTGCTTGGTGCTAATCCCCCAGCAAGTCTCCTTTTGAGTGTCCACGACCCCATCGTTCTGCATATAGGCAACTTTTCTGATCGTCTGGCCCTCGCCGTAATCGACCAGAAACGCGGTGAAGTTCGTGTCCGGGCGGTTGAGACTCGCGGTGATATCCATCGCGATCGCACCGCTGATGCGCACATCGCGCTTGAGCCTCCGCGTGAGAAATACAAGCCGGTCGGGGCGCGCCTCCTGCGGTGACGCGACCAGCTGGTCGTCGTTGCCCGATCCAACGGGGGCGGTGTACGACTGCGATCCCTCCTTAGGCCGCTTCAGCACGAGCGTTCCCGGCGCGTCCTTGGCCTGGGGGCCCAGGTAGAGGTTTGTCGCCTTCGACCCGGGGATGGGCCAATTTGCGTAGCTCTCCCAGTGGCCGGGACTGGTTTCGACATCGGCCATGGGCTCATCCATGATCCCGTTGTCGATGTCGTGCAACCAATAGTCGAACCATCTATGAAGCGTCTCGACCCATTCGGCCCTGCGGAAGTCAAAGGGATCGACGTGGCCGATCTGCGCGAGCCAGATCTTGCGCGGAACGTCTCTCTTAGACAGAGCGAACCACCAAGAGTCGTAGGCGCTGGGCACGACGTTGTAATCGTTGAGACCGTGAATCAGAAAAACGCTGGCGCGCACGTTCTTGACGTCTTTTAGATAGTCGCGCCCGGCCCAGAAAGCGTTGTAATCGCCCGTCGGGCTGAGGCCCTGTGCGATCAAGGCCGCTCCGTGCGCCGAGCAATAGCCGTGTTCGGCGGCCCTGGCCCGGTAGTAGTCCGCCCCTCGTTCCTCATCCGTGGACATCGGGGTGAGAGGTTCTACGCAAAGCGGGCAATCCAAAGCAAAGATCGTCGGCGTCAGCAGCGTCCCGGTGCGCTGCGCGCCGTTGTGATAGTGGTAGTTGTACCAAGTCGAGATCGCCGAGATCGGGACGATGGTCTCGAGACCCTTGACGCCGAGCGACGCGGCTCCGTTTGCAACCGAGCCGTCGTAGGACTTGCCGATCATCCCGACCTTCCCCGTCGACCAGCTGGCTTTGACCTCCTCGCCGGTAGCGGTGAACGCGGTTCCTTTTCCGTTCAGCCAATCGATCGTTGCCTGAGCGTCGAGGGGCTCTTCCTGATCGCCGTAGACCTGACATCCCTCGGAGTTACGAGTGCCTCGCATGTCCTGAAGGACAACCGCATATCCCCTAGGAACGAAGTAGTTGTCGTAGAACAGCGGGAACTTCTCTTGCGAGAAGTCACCGTCTTCTTCGTTTTTTATCTCGCTTTCATTACCGCGGCCAAGGCTCTGGTAGTACGGGCTCATCTCATAGATCACGGGAACCTTGAGTCCCTTTGACGTTTCCTTGGGCCGGATGATGTCGGTGGCGAGGAGATCGAGGCGGCCGTCGAAGTCGCCGTCGATCGTGGATTGCACGTAGACCGTCTCGCGTATCGCGGCGGGGTAGGAGAAAACCGGCTGCGTGACACCGTCGCGCACGACGAGGCCGCGACCCGCGGGCGCAGCATCCGCAGCAAGAGGTCCTGCCGCCGTCCCGATCAAGAGGACGCACGCCACGAGCATCACCAAGCGCGTCGATCGATTCACGGCGTCTCTTTTCGACGGGAGCGGGCACCTCCCTCCGTCAAGCTCACGAAGCGTAGGGAGTAGGGTGGGACGGATTCGAACCCCACGCACGGGTCAGCGCCCGAAAGCTGCATCCAGCGCGGCATTTCGCGTCGGGGACGACGGACCCGAATCCGGCCGAGTTGGACCCGTTCGAGCCACGTCTGAGTAATCGGTGAGTACGCTCCGTCCTGCTTTATCGACTGTTGGCTTCAAGAATGCCCCTCACGACAGCCTCGCTCGGGGCATTCGGCCTTGCGACTGTCACAAGGAGCAGGAGATACGGCTCCAGGGCAATCGGAGCGACGTAGATATGAGCCGGCGTGTCAGTTGTGAACAAGAAAGCCTGACCGCTCGCGGCCCTCTCCGGCGACGGATCTCTATGGGAGAGGGAAGTCAAGACGGAGGCAAAAGCGTCTCGTGTGGAACTCCCTCCAGTGGGTTTGATACCTGCCACCACAACAGTTACCGGGAGCCTGCCTCTAGCCGCGGCGACCTTCACGTTAGCTCCGCGAATTCGCGCCACGCCCGCGATAGCAGCCTCGATCGGAGCAATTTGGGCTCGCGCACGCTTGCCTGACACCGACTTGAATCCAAAGGGGCCGAATGGACGAAACACATCGGAGAAACGTAGGCCGCTCGGGGGAGACGGAGTCGTATCGGAAAACGATGTTTGTCTAGGCGTCGGCGCCGTAGGTGACGTCCCGGCTCTCGGGGTCGGCGTTCCGTCTGAACACGAAAGCAAGGCGCCGAGGCAAAGTGTTATCACTGCCTTGACGACGTCAATCTTTCGCTTGCTCATCTTTGGATCGAGCGTATAGCTCAACAGAGCGTGAGACGGTGCCAGATTTGGAACGAGTCGGGTTCTGGGCGAGGAATCGTTCTCAGCAGAATCGCCCCTTTCGCGGTCCCCTAGATTCGAATCGCGTCTCCCGCGGCTTCACATTGGGGGCGCCCCGACAGGAAGAGAAACCCGTCAAAGTGGGGCGAAGTTGCTCCCCTGACGCGTAGTCTGAGGCGCAGGGCGGGAGGGATTCGAACCCCCGACCACTGGTTTTGGAGACCAGCGCTCTGCCGGACTGAGCTACCGCCCTAAGGCTTTCAGTTTCCCACGCAGGGAGTCTGAGTACGTGCCCGGTCTATCCGAACGCTGGGAGACCGACGTTTATGCCAACCCCAACCGGCGTCGGCGCCACAGGAGGGCAGCCGTCCCTCCGACGAGAGCAAGTGCCACTCCGCCGCCGTAAGCAAGTCGGTTGCGCATGACGTGATCCTTCGCAAACTCGGCCCTCGACGCGCGCTGCGGAATCGCCATAAGAGAGGCCAGCAACCCGGGCGGGACCTCCGCAGGCACCTCCCGCAGCTGGGTCAAACCCGAATGGAGGGCCTCGTAAGTCTCGAGCTCGGCGCGGCAGTCCGCACAGCGAGAGATATGGCGACGCAACGCCAGTGAGGTACCCCGTTCTCCAAGGTAAGCGGGGAGTGCCGCTTGGATCTCTGCGCAATTCATTGTCTTTCCTCGCGTTCCGTTGTCTTTTCCATTAGATCCTTAAGCTTTTTGCGGCCCCGGTGCACGCGCACTTTTACCGCGGTCTCAGAGATTTTGAGTTGTGTCGCGATCTCTGACATCGAGAGCCCGTACACATCCCGTAATACCAATGGCGCCCGGTAGATCTGCGGGAGTTGGCGCAGACAGCGTTCGAGATGCCCCAGTTCGACACGCGCCCCCGCCTGCGCCTCGGTTGAGTAGTCGGCCGGGATCCGAGCGAGCAGCTCGTCGTCGGCTCCCACCTCATGGCTGGACGTTCGGCGCCGCCTCCGATGCCGAGAGATCGCGCTGTTACTGGCGACGCGGTAAAGCCATGTTCCGAAGCGCGCATCACCGCGGAACCCTTTGAGGCCTCGCCACACCTTGAGATACGCATCCTGCGTCGCCTCCGCTGCATCCTGTGGGTCCTTCAAGATCCTCAAACACAGGGTGTAGACCTGTCGATGAGTCAGCTCCACCAGCTCGGCCCACGCTCTCTCATCGCCGCTCTTGCAGCGGTCGAGGAGTTCGGCCGTAACAAGATCGCCTTCGAGGTCGGTCGAGCTTTCGATTGGACGCTTCACGGTAGGGACAGGTTACCGGCGTCCCTTATCAAGGAGAGGAGTCGAAGATGTTCTCCAGCTGAGAGAGCAGAAGAGCACGATCGTGCTCCTGGTCGCGAAGGCGAGCCAGTTCATGGACGTCCATGGCGAGCAATTCCTCGACCTTTGCTACCAGTTCGGCCGGATCGAAGGGCTTCGGCAGGAAGGAGTCGGCCCCCAGCTCCAATGTCAGCCGGGCGTCTTTCTCGGAAGACTGAGCGCTGATAACGAGCACCCTCGTCATGTCGCGGATGTTGGCGCCGCGCATCTGCTCGAGGATGTCGTAACCGTCCAGCCCCGGCAGCATCAGATCCAGCACGAGGAGCTCGGGAGGCTCAGCGCTCGCGAGCCTGGCCGCAGTCTCGTCGCCGTCTTTGGTTACCGCTACCTCGTGACCAGCCTCGACTAGCGCGTAGGAAACGATCTGTCTGATATCCGCGTCGTCATCGGCTACGAGGATCTTTGCCATCTAGGAGCCCCCAGTCATGCAGCTATTGCAGCTCTCAAGAGGCATCGGCTTCAACATTCGGTTACTTAAGCACCCCTCACTCGTTCTGGCCAGAGCCGAATCGACCGGGCGGTAGATTCCAACCGTGATCGATTCGCACATCCCGCGCTTCGCCCAGGGTGCCCAGGCGGTCCTCCTCGCGGTGGCGTTTCTTTTGAAAGCGAGCCTCGTCGTTCCCATCCTGGCCGTGATTATGGGGGTTGCAGCAATCGGAGGCCCTCGCTGGAACCTGTTCGCCCACTTATACAGATGGCTGCCGATTCCCCGAGGGGAACCCGAGCCTGCGGCCCCTCCCCGATTCTCACAAAGCCTGGGGACGGTCTTTCTCGGCATCGCGACGTTCGGCCTCTACACCTTGCGCGAGGAGTCGACCGCGTGGTGGGTCATTGGCTGGGGGCCCGCTCTCGCCGTGATGCTGCTGGCCGCCATCGCCGCGGCAACCGCTTTCTGACTGGGGTGCGAGATTTACTTGCTGGTCCAGCGAGTGCGAACCTCACAGGGGTGACCGATCGGGCCCTGGTCTTGGGCCTCGTCGCGTTGGTCGGGCTGATTTTTCTAGGGTTCCTGAATTGGTATCGCGCGCGCATGGTCGGCGGTCCCGAACGGTTGGATGTGGAGGACTTCGGTCTCGAGCTGATGGAGGGATGCTGCGCGTTCATCGTCTTCACCAGCGAAACGTGTCGGCCGTGCAAGGCGGCTATCCGGATCGTACGGGCGGCGGCAGACAGAACATCCGGTCTCACCGAAGTCCGGCTCGTCGATGCGATCGAGCGAGCCGACATTGCGACTCGATACGGAGTGCGCTCGATACCGACGGTTTTCCTCATTACGGCCAGCGGCCACGTGGTCAGGCGCTGGGCTTCCGTTCCCGCAGCGGAGGACGTCACCCGCACTCTAGAGACCGTCTAAAAGCGTGCTTCAGCCCGAGGTCGCCGATTGGTTCGGGTCGGCAACGCTGCAGGGAGAAGGCTGGGCGCTCGAGGATGTCATTCGTGCCAAGCGCAATCAGGGACTGCGACTCAGCATCTGTCTCCCCGCGCTCAACGAAGCATCAACAGTGGGTTCAATCTGCCGAACAATTCGGCAGAAATTCATGGAGACCGCCGGGCTCATAGATGAGCTGGTCGTAATCGACAGCGGTTCCCGGGACGAGACCGTCCGGCTTGCGCGCGCCGAGGGCGCGGTGGTTTACGAAGTCGAGAAACTGCTCGGGAACGTGAGCCTGCAGCCGGGAGGCGGGAAGGGTGAGGCTCTATGGCGCAGCCTTGCAGTGTTAACCGGAGACATTGTCGTTTGGCTCGACTCCGACACCCAGAATTTCGCAGGGCACTTCGTCTCGCGTCTCGTGGCACCTCTGGTTCTGGATTCCGAAATCGTTTTTGCGAAGGCCTTCTATCGCCGGCCCTCGGCCGGCTCGACCGAGGAGACAACCGAGGGCGCACGCGTCACCGAGGTTCTCGCTCGACCGCTGCTACAAATGTGCTTCCCCAAGCTCAGTGGATTCATCCAGCCCCTCTCGGGCGAATACGCGATCCGGAAAAGTGTGGCGATGAACCTGCCCTTCTTCACGGGCTACGGAGTAGATGTCGGGCTGCTGATCGACGTCGTTCGGCAGCTAGGCCTCGGCCGGACGGTGCAAGTCGATCTCCAGAGTCGCGTGCACAGAAACCGCGATATCCGGAGCCTGGGACGAACGGCCCACCAGGTGATGCAGGTGATCCTCAAGCGCGCCGAAGAGGTCGGCCGCGTCAAACTCGAGAGCCCGATTCCAGAGGAGCTAACTCAATACGCCCCGCGCCCTGATGGGGCGGCGGCCCCCACCAGCTTCGATCTCACGATGGTGGAGCGACCGCCGATGCGCTCGCATCTGGCCTGATCAACTCTTCGCGGACTCGGGCACGACCGACGGGGGCTCGCCGGCCTCCGACTTCGTAGTCGCGTAGGGCGAGACCTCTTCGCCCAATACCCGCGTGGCCCAGAGGTGTCCGAGAACCAGCTTGCCGACCGCGACCGCCGGCACTCCCAGCAGGATTCCCCAGAAGCCGGCCACGGCCCCGCCGGCGAGGATCGAAAGCATCACCGTCACTGGATGCAGGTTCACGGTGCGCTTCATTACGTTCGGGCTGATGAAGTGATTGTCGAGCTGTTGAACGATCAGCTCGACAAGAGCAGCCCTTAGCCCGAGGCCGACACCACCGCTGACGGTTCCGACCAGAAAGCCGAGCGTGCCCCCGATGTAAGGGCCGACCAGAGGGATCAGATTGAAGAACCCGGCGATCGCTCCGATGACAAGCCAGAAGGGCAGTCCAATTATTCGGAAACCGATGGCGGACAAGACGCCGACGATCAGAGCTACGACCAACTGTCCGCGAAAGAACCCGCCGACCGTTCTGCCAACCTTGGAGGCGAGGTCCGCGGCCTCCGCGCGGTGAGTCTCGGGGACGAGATTCAACATGTCTCTCTGTAGTTGCGGCAGGTCGATCAGGAGGTAGAGAGCAACCAGGGGGGCCAGGATGAATACCAGCAGCACCTCGAGAACGGTCAAGCCGATCTCGGTTATCCGTCCGGCCTGCTGGCCCAGTTGATCTCGAAACTTGCGAGTCACCTCATCGCACTGGGCCGGAGTCGGGGCGTCCGCCCCCTCGATCGTTTGGTCCGCATCGAAGAGGCAGGCGATCTGCGCGCTGTCGATGTTCGTCCCAAAACGCTTGTCGATCGACTCCGTGGTGTCGATCACGAAGGAGGCCATCTGGGTACGGAAGCGGGGCCACTCCTCGCTGAAAGAGGAAACCTGGTTTGAGACGGCGGGAACGAGCAGGATGAGGATCAGCGCGAACACACCGATCGCCAACAGGAACGTAACGATCGTCCCCGCCGTCCGGGGCACGCGACGGCGCTCCAGTCTGGTTACAAGTGGGTTCAACATGTAGATGATCAGCAGCGCTATCAGGAGGGGGGGAAAGATCACCCGAATCTTTAGCAGTAACCAAAAGGAGATAGCGACAAGAATCAGTAGACCTATGACGGACCACGCGGCAATCCCCGCGCGGCGCAATCTCTCGCCGGCCGGAAGTCTCGGGGCAGCAGGCGTTACCACGATGGAAGTATCCCCCGGCGCTAGCCCTCTACGATGTCGATGTAGTGGACGAATTCGACGTCGTTCTTGCCTCCAACAGAGGACCGGTCTCCTTCACACGCGACGAGAAGGGATTCGGTATCAAGCGCGGCGCGGGTGGCCTATCGGGTGCATTGCACCCCGTCGCTCGCCGGCTGGGCGACCGAGCCGTTTGGATCGCCACGGCGGCTTCACCTCTCGACCGGGAAGCCGTGGCTGCCGGTGAGAACGAGCGACTCCCTGAGCGACTGGGATACCGCGTCCTTCTGCTCGATATCCCATCCGACACCTATTCGGATTACTACGACACGGTGGCCAATCGCATGCTCTGGTTCGCCAATCACTGCCTCTGGAAGGAAGTTCAGAGTGAACCCTTCGGCCCGCGAGAGGTCGATGCCTGGAGCAACGGATACGACCCGGTCAACAAGCTCTTTGCCGAAACGATCGCCGGCAACTCGCCGACCGAAGGATTGGTGTTTCTACAGGACTATCACCTCGCGACTGCGGCGCGCCATCTGCGGGCGCTCAGGCCCGATCAGCCGATAGCCCACTTCACACATTCCTCGTTCTGCGGACCACAAGGGTTGCGCCCGCTTCCGTCACCCATCCCGAGCGAGTTCATCGAAGGCATGCTCGGAGCCGACCTGTTGGGTTTCCATGTGCGCGCCTGGGGTGAGGCGTTCATGCAATGCGCCGAGGAGCTTGGACACGATGTCGACCACACCGAGGGGTGGGTGCGGGAGCGCGAGCGCCGCGTCTGGGTCCGCAGCTATCCGATTCCTGTCGATGCACAGAACCTGAAGACAAGGTCGGCCACGCCTCGAGCACGGGACTGGGCTCAGCGATTTCGCGAAGAGCTGGGCGAAGCTACGACCATTCTGGCTCGTGCCGATCGGATCGAGCCTTCAAAGAACATCGTGCGGGGGTTCCGGGCATTCGAGCGACTGGTCGGGGACGACGCCCAACTACTCGAGAGATGTCGATTCGTGGCTTGTCTGTATCCCTCGCGAGAGGCCCTCCCGGAGTACCGCGCCTACGCCGAGCAAATAAGGAGCTGCGTCGCCGAGATAAATCAGCGCTTCCCGGACTCGATAAGCCTGTACATGGCGGACGACTTCGACCGCACGCTGGGAGCATTGCTCGTTTACGACGTTCTTCTCGTTAACCCGATTATGGACGGGATGAACCTCGTGGCCAAAGAGGGTCCCGCAATCAACGAGCGCGATGGTGCTCTCGTTCTCTCACGCGGCGCGGGATCGTGGCACGAACTTCGGGAGGCGGCGATCTCGTTGGAGGAGCCTCATGACGTCGAAGCCACAGCTCAAGCGCTCAAACAGGCGATCGATTTACCTCGCGAAGAGCGTTCTCGGCGCGCTCAGATGCTTCGCGGGCTTGTCCAGGCGCGGCAACCGGAGGACTGGATAGGGCCTCAGATCGAAGACCTTCGCTCCATCGCACGCCGGGCGAAACCGATGAGTGCGTTTTAACTCGCCAGCTCGCGGAGCCAAGCAGTCACACCACGAGGGCCCTCCAGAACTAGGTCCGCTCGATCGATGAGTTCGGGCGGCGACTCCGCCGAGGAGACGGCCACCCGAACCGCCAGAACTCCCTCCGCTGCCAGGTCGTCGAGCGCATCGAAGGCCGGGAGGTCGACGGGGTCGTCTCCCACGAATGCCGCGGCACGCAGGTCAAGAGAAAGAGCGCGCCTGATCAGCACTCTCCCTTTGGACAGCTCGACCGGAGGCCGCAACTCGAAAACCATCCGACCTTCAACTGAACGCAGCCCGTGCAGGGCGCAGACCTCGTCGATCAAGCCGGCCAAGCGGTTGCGGGCCCACGTTCCATCGGCTGCGTTCCGGAAATGGAGAGCCAGAATGGCCCCCTTGTCCTCGAGCTTGACCCCTGTGAGCTCCATGCGGGCGATTGCCTCCTCACACTCGCCCTTGACCTTGTGCATCAGAGGAACGAAGGGCTTCAATTCCTCGGCCAGATGCACGCTGCCTTCGCGAGTCGATTCGGCCCCGTGGAGCCCCCAGATCTCTACGCCATCCGACCCGAGCCACTCCATCAGTTCGGATGCCGGTCTACCGGAGACGACAGCGACCAATGCAAAGCGGGCGGCCAAGGTTCGCAACAGATCGGGTACGCCCTCGACGGGGCGCGCATTCTCGGGACGAGAAACGATCTCTGAAAGCGTCCCGTCAAAATCGAAGAAAACGCCCGCCTGCTCCGGGTGCGCCAAGAACTGGGCCATGACGTTGTCGGACATCGACGAAGGCTACCTACACTTTCTTTATGTCTCGTCTAAGAGTCGTCGTCGTGGTGCTTACCCTCCTGTGCGCGAGCTGCCGCAGCGACGAGATAACGCTTAGCTATCGGTTCAGTGCCGGTACCACCACCGAATATCTCATGAGGGCAAACGCAACAGCGGAATGGGACATCGGGGGTGGAGGCGGCGGGACGTCGAGCCTCCTGATCAGAGTCCGCGAGACCGTCGAGAAGGTCGAAGCGGGTAACGCCACGATGGAGGTATCGATGTTTCCCCAAGAAGCGTCCGGCGCGGGACTGCTCGCACCGGGCGCGGAGCGTCGGTCATTCAAACTCCGTGTGGGAACGGACGGGGGCGTTCAAGAGGTCTTGGAGATCAACGGCATTCCAGCCCGCGTACTAAGGCCCGAGGAGAGAACCCTCATCGGAACCTTCCGCGTTCCGCTCCCCGCGTTTTCCGTGGGTCTATTCGATACGTGGGCGGCACCGCTCGGGGTCGGCAGCGAGGTGGGGCTCGGCGGCACTGAGATCCGCGGCACGTTGGAGAGGCTGGATACCGAAATCGGAAGGCAGACCGCGCATCTGTCCTACTCCGGGCGCGGCCCCTTGTCGTGGACGGTGTCACTTCCCCAGGGTCGGGCCACGCTGAACGGTGAAGCCTTGACTGACATCACGGCGAAGTTTGATATCGCTGGAGGTTTTCTCACGTCGGCTGAATCGACGACGAGTGGAACTTTCGAGCTGCGCGTCGCCCGCGGTCGCGCGCAGGCCCCGCTTTCTGGTTCGCTCTCGTTCGTTCTCGACTTGGAGATTGTGCGCTCGAGCGAAGTCTAGACCTGGTCCGCTCCCACGACAACATGAAGGTCGACCGTCTCGGAGAGGTTCTCCGGGCGCTCTGCCGCCTGCCATCCGTATCGCTTGGCCAACGCGCGCGCCGCGGCCTCGGCGCCGTCGTGCGACCAAAAAACGGTGGTCAGCTCATAGGACTGTCCCGCGGGTTGGACCGTAACGATCTGGAAGCCGAGATCCGTCAGACGCGCGGCCATTCGGTCGCCGGCATCCGGATTCGAGGTCGCGTTCAGCACCTGAACGCTTACGTCCGTGATCAGGGGCGGGACGGGCTCGGCCGGCTCGACGGAGATCGTCGGCGACGGCTTCACCAACTCCGGAGTGGGTGTGGGCGACGGGCTCGGGGTCTCCTCGACGATGGTCACGTCGGCCTGCGGTGGCGCGGGAGGGCTTAGTTCCTCCCGACCCAGAGCCGCGACCGCGAACCACACCGCAGCCCCCGCGACCGCGGCCATGACGAGCCAGGGGAAGCTCCACGAGGCGAGCGATTTATAGAAGGTCCATTGGCGGGAGGAGGAGTGCCGCCCCATCCGGGCGGGTCCTAACGCTTCTGGGGGCTGTATTCCGCGCCGAGCAAACGAGCAACCCGCTGGCGTTGCCGATACGTGCGTAGCCGCTTCAGCCGTTTCACGAGGATCGGATCGTGTTCCAGGGCGACAGGGTTCTCGAGCAAGTCGTTAAGAAGTTGGTAGTAGCGCGTAGCCGACATGTCGAAGCGCTCGCGTATCGCTTGCTCCTTTACGCCGGCATGCTTCCACCACGTTCTTTCGAAGTCCAGCATGTCGATGTCCCGCGCGTTCAGTTCATCCATAAGTCGAGCCTAGTGCCGGGCCCCCGGGCGGTGACGGATTTCACCGGCGGGAGTTATCCACAGCCCTCGCCGGGAATGCGTAATCCACAGAAGCTAGGGGAACAGCCCCCGAGTGAGGTGGGCTTCGGCGACGCGGCCCACTCCGATCCAATGGGCGGCCTGACGCATCGACAGACCCTTGTCCTCGGCCAGCCCGTGGACCGCGTCGAAGGATCGCTCCATGATCTGACGGAGCCGATCGTTGACCTCTTCCTCATCCCAGAAGTAGGCCTGGATGTCCTGAACCCATTCGAAGTACGACACCGTCACCCCGCCGGAGTTGGCGACGATGTCGGGGACCACGAAAATTTCGCGCTCGTTCAGGATCTTGTCGGCCTCGAAGGTGATCGGACCGTTCGCGGCTTCGCAGATGACCCGCGCACGCACGGCATCGGCGTTCTTGACCGTGATCACGCCCTCGATCGCGGCCGGGACCAAGACGTCGCATTCGATCTCGAGCAGCTCTTCGTTGCTGATGGCTTCGGCCCCCGCGTACCCGGCCACCGTGCCGGCCTCGCGCTTGTGCCGATTGATCGCCTCAGGGTCGAGACCCTTATCGCGATAAAGGCCGCCCTCGAGATCCGACACCGCCACGACCCGGCACCCCGCGTCGTGCATCAGCTGCGCCGCGAAGCCGCCCACCTTGCCGTAGCCCTGGATCGCGACGCTGACCTCGTCGATTCCGATCCCCAATGCCTTCAACGTCGAGAAGATCGAGTACAACACGCCGCGCGAGGTGGCTCCGGCCCGCCCCTTGGAGCCTCCGATCGATACCGGCTTCCCGGTGACCACTCCGGGAACCGAGTAGCCCTGGTTCATCGAGTAGGTATCCATCATCCAGGCCATGATCTCTTCGTCGGTGTTCATGTCGGGGGCCGGGATGTCGCGTTCGGGTCCGATGAGCGGAAGGATCTCCGAGGCGTAGCGGCGCGTCATGCGCTCGAGCTCGCCGCGTGTGTGGGCCCGCGGATCCACCTTGACGCCACCCTTCGCGCCCCCAAACGGGATGCCGGCGATGGCGCACTTCCACGTCATCCACATGGCGAGCGCCTTGACCTCGTCGAGCCCGACACCGGGGTGATAGCGAATGCCGCCCTTGGCCGGGCCGCGCGTCACGTTGTGATGCACTCGGAAACCCTCGTAGACGCGGGTCGTCCCGTCGTCCATCCGGAAAGGGATCGAGACGATCAGCGCGCGCTTGGGGGCGCGGAGAGTCTCGTGGACGCCCGGAGCGAGGCCCATCAGTTCAGCGACCTCGTCGAGCTGCGCGAGGGCCGTGTCCCACGCGGAGTCGTGGGCCGGCAGGGGCTCGGTATCTAGCTCATTGGCCACGGGTATCTCCGCGCAGCTTAGTCATCGAGCCGGGTGTCGGATTCGAACCGACGGCCTGCTGTTTACAAAACAGCTGCTCTGCCAGCTGAGCTAACCCGGCGACACAGACCCGCCTGCCAGCGTACTTCCGGGTGGGGCAGAAGATGCCTACTTCAACCTGTGGTCGGCCAGAATCTTTCTGAACGTCGGGAGTGCGGATTTTCGAAACTCACAACCTGGAGATCGACGGGATCAGCGGCGGACGGAGACGTGCTGCTCGAGCTTGCGCTTGATTCGCTGTAGCGCGTTGTCGATCGATTTCACGTGGCGCCCCAGCGCCTCCGCGATCTCCTGGTACGACTTGCCCTCCATGTAGAGATGAAGGACGTCCGTCTCGAGAGCGGACAGGACGCGCGCCAGGACCTCTCGGATCGCGGCGATCTCCTCGGCCGAGACGACCAGTTCCGCCGGGTCGAGAACCTCCGTCCCTCCGAGCGACTCCATCATCGTGCGGTCGTCGCCGGACTCCTGCGTCAGCGGTTTGTTCAGCGACACGTAGGAATTCAGCGGGATGTGCTTTTGCCGCGTGGCGGTCTTAATCGCGGTGATGATCTGCCGGGTTATGCAGAGTTCGGCGAACGCTCGAAACGCGATCCGATGGCCCGGGTCGAAATCGCGCACGGCCTTGAAGAGTCCGATCATCCCTTCCTGGATGATGTCGTCCTTGTCCGCGCCCGCTAAGAAATAAGCCCGCGCCTTTGCGCGGGCGTAGTGGCGGTAGCGCGCTAACAGCGCCTCGAGGGCCTTCTCGTCACCCTTGCGGGCCTGTGCGACGAGATCCTCGTCTTCGCCTGTGACTCGGATCGTGTCTGTCATCGTCGCCGGGCGTCAGGGTATCCGCCCCCGCCCGGATTCGCTTGCGGGCGACCTCGAACATGGCCAGGGCTCCGGCGACCCCCACGTTCAGCGAGCTCAGTTGCCCTCCGACGGGAATGCGGACGAAACCATCGCAATGCCCCCTGACTCCCGGGGATATTCCCTTTCCCTCGGCCCCGAGGACGAGGCCCACGGGGGTCTCGAGAAGATCCGACGACCAGATGTCCTCGTGCGCCCTCTCGTCCAGGCCGATGACCCACAACCCCGACTCCCTGGCGGCCTCGATACTTCGGCCCAGGTTGGTGACACGGGCCACCGGAATTACCTCGGCCGCTCCCGCAGATACTCGCCGCACCGTCGCCGTCACGCCGGCGGAACGATGAGTGGGGATTACGACCCCCGAAAAACCCGCACATTCGGCGGAGCGAATAAGGGAGCCCAGGTTTTGAGGATCGCTGACTCCGTCGAGGAACAGAAGCGCGGCACTCTCGCCGTGGAGAAGCGCACCAAAGGATGAATAGTTGAAGGGGGCTGTGACCGCGACGACGCCCTGATGGCGGACGCCGCGGGCAAGACGATCGAGCTCCGTAGTGGGAACTACACGGATCGGAATCGACCCTTCGTTGGCGAGACGTCGGATCTCTGCCAGACCCGGTGAGGGGCGCAGGCGCTGTGCGAGCAGGACGCGCTGTATCGAAGTACCGGCCCTCAGTGCCTCGGCGACGGCGCGCGGCCCAGGGAGGATGTTTTCCTCGCGGTTAGCCCTCAGTCTCATCGGCCATCCGCGGCGAATCCGCGAGCCGCCAGCGCGGTCCCCCGGGAGTGTCCTCGATCACGACACCCCAATCGCTCAGCTTCTCTCTGATCGAGTCCGCCCGCTCGAACGCCTTCTCCGCGCGCGCCGTCTCACGTAGCTCGAGCAGGAAATCGAGGAGGTGTTCCGTGAGCTCGGGTACTGCGGCACGGGGGAAGGCGAAACCGAGCACAGCCGTCGCTTCGATAAAAGCCGCCAGCAGATCTCGCAGCACACGCACGTCTTCATCGCGTTGCTCTTGAGCACCCTCCACATGTTTGTTGGCCCGGCGCACAAGTTCATGGATCGCGGCAAATGCCTCGGCCGAATTGAAGTCGTCGTCCATGGCCTCTATGAAAGGAGCAAGCGGGTCGTTGCCTTGGGTCTCGCTACCCATCGGACGCCGCGGCAGATCTCGGCTCTCCGCGATTGGTTCGCCGAGCGCGTGCTCGGCCGCGACGATGAAGTTTCGCCACCTTTCGTATGCCTGCCCGGCGTCGTCCACGGACGCTTCGGAGAAGACCGGCTGGCTCCGATAAGACGACATCAGGGCCCAGTACCGGATGACCTCGGGCGGGTAGATCTGCACCACATCCTTCGCGAGCACGAAGTTTCCCAGCGACTTCGACATCTTCTCTTGCTCCATCTGCACCATTCCGGAGTGAAGCCAGTGGCGAACGAACGGCTCCTCGTCCGCCAAGGCCTCGGCCTGAGCAATCTCGTTTTCGTGGTGCGGAAAGATCAGATCGGTCCCCCCACCGTGTATGTCGAAACCCATTCCGAGGTAGCGCGTCGACATGACAGAGCACTCGATGTGCCATCCGGGACGGCCCGGCCCCCACGGTGAGTCCCACGACGGCTCGGCCTCGCGCGCCGCCTTCCACAGTGCGAAATCAAGCGGGTGACGCTTGCTGGGGTGAGGTTCGATTCGTTCCCCGGCGCGCATGTCATCGAGTGTCCGCCCCGACAGCTTCCCGTAGCCGGGAAACGATTCCACCGCAAACCACACATTGCCCTCGGCCTCGTATGCCACGCCCTTCTCGACGAGTCCCTGGATGGCCTTGATCATGTCGTCGATGTGATCCGTCGCGCGGCAGACAATGTCGGCGGGCGACAGGCCGAGCGCCGACGATGCCTCTAGGAAGGCTTGCTCGTACTTCTTCGCAACGGCATCGGCAGGTAGCTGCTCGAGCGCGGCCCGGTCGATGATCTTGTCGTCCACGTCGGTGAAGTTCATGACGTAGGTAACCGCGAAGCCCCGGTAGGTCAGATAACGGCGAATCAAGTCGAACCAGATGAGGCTGCGGAAGTTGCCGATGTGCGCGTGGTTGTAGACCGTAGGGCCGCAGACATACATCCCCACCTTGTTAGGCGAGCGCGTTTCAAGCGGAACGACGCTGCGCTTCAGGGTGTTATAGACCTGGATGCTCACCGAACAACCCTAACTGCGCGCCTTCTCCAGGGATGCGACCGCCAGGGCCGCGATTCCCTCGCCGCGGCCTACGAACCCAAGCCCGTCCGTCGTGCTGGCCTTGATTGAAACCAGCTCGGGAGAGATCTGAAGCGCGCTCGCAACATTCGTTCTCATCCGGTCGCGGTGGGACGCCAAGCGAGGAGATTCGGCGATCACGGTGGCGTCGATGTTGCCGATTCGCCAGCCCTCGTCGATCAGGAGCGCCCTCACCTCGTTGAGGAGATCGGCTCCGGAGGCGTCCCTCCATCTCTCGTCGGAAGGGAACACGTCACCGAGATCGCCCCGGCCCGCGGCCCCGAGAAGCGCGTCGGCGATCGCGTGAATCACGACATCGGCGTCGGAGTGCCCGGCAAGACCGTCGTGATCTCGAACGACCACCCCGCCGAGTATCAACTTTCGATCAGCGTCGAAGGGATGCGCGTCGTATCCGATCCCAACTCTTGTCAGCGGCGCGCCTCCAGCATCGCCTCGGCCAAGACGAGGTCCTCGGGGAAGGTGATTTTCAGGTTGTCGCGGCGCCCCGGAATTATCAGAATGCGTCCCCTTCCGTACCGCTCGACGAGCTGTGACTCGTCGGTTCCCACAAACCCATCCTCGCGCGCGCGGGCATGCGCATGCTTGAGAGCCGCGGTCCGGAATGCGGCCGGCGTCTGCACCCGCCATAGTCCGCCCCGGTCGACCGTCCGCGTAACCAGACTGTCCTCGAGATCAACTTCCTTGATCGTTTCGTCCATCGCGACTCCGGGAACGACCGCATCCACGTCGTTTGAAGCGAATGCCTCAATGACATCTGTCACAAGCTGGGTGGGGGCAAAGGGACGCGCCGCATCGTGAACGACCACGACCTCTGCGTCGACAAGCTCGAGGCCGGCGGCGACGGACTCCTGGCGGGAATCGCCTCCGGCAGTGAAAACGACCTCTGCACCAAGCTCCGGCTCCACGATGCGCGCCTCCGCAAGGACGACGACTACAGGCGAACAACCCGCGGATGCAACCGCGTCGACCGCCCAGGCAAGCACAGGTCGCCCGCCCAGGGCTTGAAATTGCTTGGGTTCTTGCGAGTCTTCCGATCGGGCTCGCTCACCAATGCCGGCGGCGGGAATGATCGCCGCGACCGAGGAACCGACGGTTTTGAGCTCTACCCGAGGACCTCGTCGAGTAGCTTCTCGGCCTCCTCCTCACCGACATCCTTCGAAAAGGTGAGTTCCGAGACCAGAATCTGCCGCGCCTTGGTCAACATTCGCTTCTCGCCCGCCGACAGTCCCTTTTCCTTGTCGCGCTGGTGGAGACTCCGGACGACCTCCGCGACCTTGTAGATATCGCCGGAACGCAACTTCTCGACGTTGGCCTTGAAGCGACGCGACCAGTTGGTGGTATTGGTGGTCGGCTCTTGCTTCTTGAGGACTTTGAAGACCTTGGAGACTTCGCGGGCGGGAGTGACCTGACGTAGTCCCACCTCGTCGGTCGAGTCCGTGGGCACCATCAAGGTGAGCTCGCCGTACGCAAGCTTGAGAATGAAGTACTCGCGCTTCTCCCCGAACAGCTCTTTCTCTTCGACTCCCTCGATTACTGCGGCCCCGTGGTGGGGGTAAACAACCTTGTCGCCTACACGAAAACTCACTCGCTAACGTCCTCCTGCATTCAGCCTGCGGCGCGCGAGCCGCGTCGACGATTTCCGAGGTAATGGCCATTCGGCCGGGTTCCAAGAGTAACACGCCGTGCCCCCACTTCGCCTGCGCGTCAGGCCTTGTCGGGCACAAAAAAACGCAGCGCGGCCTCGACATCGCGCACCGACAGCGCGTGATCGAAGGATTGTGTGTCGCATGCCGGCGGAACGAGAGCACGGCGAAAACCGAGACGGCTCGCTTCGGACAAACGGCGTTCGGCCGCAGGAACCCTGCGGACTTCACCGGCCAGCCCGATCTCACCGAAAGCGACGACGTCATCGCCCAGCGGCGTCTCCGTTACGGCCGAGAGGATCGCAAGGGTGAGCGCCAGATCTATCGCGGGCTCGCGCACGAGGATGCCGCCGGCTACCGCGACGAAAACATCCCGTTTAGACGGAGGCAACCTCAATCGCTGGTTCAAGACGGCGAGGGCCAGGGTCAGACGGCGAGGATCGAATCCAATCGCCACTCGCCGCGGCTGTGGAAGGTCGCTCTCCACGACCAGGGCCTGAACTTCGACCAGCACAGGTCGCGTTCCAGTCATGCCC
Source organism: Actinomycetota bacterium (assembly GCA_046263155.1). Lineage (GTDB taxonomy): Bacteria > Actinomycetota > CADDZG01 > CADDZG01 > WHSQ01 > DATADF01. Next base: position 24,999 of record JBHELF010000056.1, on the reverse strand, counting down.
GGGAAAACGACGCTTCCGATTGCCTGCGAGCGTCGATCCGAAAGCATCATGCGCGAGGGATCGTCGACCGAGAGCAATCCGGAACCGCTCATCTGAAAAATCCCGGTCTCGTCACACGAGCCGTAGCGATTCTTCAGCGCGCAAAGCAATCGAAGAGGGCCTCCGCGCTCACCCTCGAGGCTCACGACCGCGTCGACTACATGTTCGAGAATCTTGGGACCCGCCACCGAACCGTCCTTCGTGACGTGGCCGGTCAGAACGATCGCCGTACCCGATCGGCGTGCTGCCGCGGCAAGACGAAGCACACTTTCGCGTACCTGAGTTACAGAACCGGAACCTTGTTGAACCGAGGAATCGACCAGAGTTTGGATCGAGTCAATCGCAACCACGTCGTGCGTGCCATCGGCGACGAGCTTGGCGAGCAGTTCCACGTCGGCACAGTCCGTGGCCTCGAGGTTGTGGTCGTCACCAAACAATCGGCGTGCACGTTCGCCGACCTGGCGAAGGGTTTCCTCTCCGGTCGCCAGCAACGCGCCGTGGCCGCCCGCACGAAGTCCGGCGAGTATCTGGAGCACCAACGTGGACTTTCCGATCCCGGGCTCGCCAGCGAGCAGCACGACCTCGCCGGGAACGAGCCCTCCACCGAGGACGCGATCGACGTCCGCGATCCCGCAAGCGGAACGAGTGGGGGCCGAGGATCCGGCCGCATTCAAGGCGATGATGGCCAGCGGCGCCGAGCCGTTCGACCCGACACCCGTGGCGGTGTTCCAGTCGCCACAATCGGGACAGCGCCCGAACCATTTCGGGCTGGAGAAACCACATGTGGAGCAGGCAAGGCTGGTCGCCGTCTTCATGGTGTTCACGCTAGCGAGGGGGTGTGACAAAAGCCCGTGTCACCAAGCAGACAGCCGAGGAATGAGGTTTCTGTCGTCTAATTGACGTCGAATGCGCTTACGTCGGTGGACCATCGCGATCGGAGCCGCAACGCTGATGGGCGTGGCCGGCGGAATCCCACGCGCGGGGGCACAGATTCCCGTCGGGGGGTGGAGCTCACCCAACGTGGAGTGGCTGGGAAACGTCACCCTCTCCGGAACTACCGGAGCGGTTCGCGGACTAAAGCACGGTCGGTATTTCTACGCCGAGGGATTCGAAGCAATAGAGATCTTTGACATATCAAAGCCCACAGCTCCGCAACGCGTGTCACGAATTCCCCTGCAACCGCACGCTACATTGCCAGGTCCGGTGGGGATGCCCAACATTCCACTGGATGGGATCGATACCAACGGCGAAGTCCTAATCACGTCCGCCTCAGGGACTTTTGGCAGCCAGGCGGATGCCCTTCTGGTTTACGACGTAAGGGACAAGAGCGCGCCCCGCTTGCTCGCCCGAGTACCAGGTGCCGGTTACTACTTCACTTGTGTGGCTCGCTGCTCGTGGGCGTATGCAGCCTCCGGGGAGATCATTGACCTAAGAGACCCGTCCCGGCCGCAAATAGTGGATTTCTGGGATCGGGGACTCCATTTCACGTTGAGCCCCGGCGACCAGAACGGCTCCTACAGTCTGACGGACATCACACCTGATCGCCTCGTTACCGGCAGCACTCCGATGTACCTGCTCGACGTGAGTCGACCGACCAGACCCCGCGTGCTAGCGGAATCGGACGGATCGCCGCACAGCCGAGGATGGGTGACATGGCCGCGCTTCTCCGCCAACGGGATTGCGCTAACCGTCTCCGCGCCGTTTATGACTGCCCGCTGCGAGCTGCAGGATCAGTTCGCTGGGACATCGTTGGATAGTGCGCTCAAGACATGGGACGTCAGTCACTGGTCCCGAACCGGAGTAATCACAGGCCTATCCGAGTACCGACTCCAAAACGGGACCTATGTCGATGGCGACCCGGCGTTCAGTGGTGCGATCCCAAACGCCTGGGCCTGTGGTACCACAGGGGTGGATGCTCACCCGCGGTTTCTGGATGGTGGGCTCGCCGTGATGTCGGCATCCAGCCATGGCGTGAAGTTCCTCGAAGTATCACGGTCGGGCGCGATCGAGGAAGTCGGTTGGTTTCTGCCCTATCTGAACGACACTTTCGGCGCTTACTGGATCACGGATGAGATCGTCTATACGGTCGACTGGCCGCGTGGCATCGACATCCTCAGGTTCAAGGCCTCACAGCAATAGCAAATCTCTGGATCCTGTATCGATTTCCGAGACAGGATCCAGAAATTTCGTGATCTAGGGCTCGGGAAGAGCCTCGCTGTCGCCGTCGCCGACGCCCGCCCCCGCCAACTCGACCGGCGGGTGATCGGGAGTCTTCTCGGCCTTGCGGAAGGTGATCACCTCTTCGCCGCCGTCGTCGGGAGCCACCTCGACGATGATCGTGTCGCCGGCTTCGAACTCCTTCCACAGGATCTTCTCGGACAGAGGATCCTCGAGCAGTCGCTGAATCGCACGACGGAGCGGCCGGGCCCCCAATGCGGGGTCGTATCCCTTGCCGGCCAGAAAACCCTTCGCCTCGTCGGTCAACTCGATCTCGACGTCCTGGCTCTCGAGCTGCTCGGCGACACGGCGGATCAGCAGATCCACGATCGCCTTGACCTCGTCCCGTGAGAGCTCGTGGAAGACGATCACCTCGTCGACACGGTTCAGGAACTCGGGCCGGAAGTGCTTCTTCAGCTCCTCGGTCACGCGTTCCTTCATCTTTTCGTAGGTCAACTCGGCACTCGCCTGCCCAAAGCCCATCGCGGGCTTGCGCAGATTCGCGGTACCGAGGTTGGAGGTCATGATGATCACGGTGTTCTTGAAGTCCACCGTCTTGCCCTGAGCATCGGTCAGCCGACCGTCCTCGAGGATCTGCAACAGAGTGTTGAAGACGTCGGGGTGGGCTTTTTCGATCTCGTCGAGCAACACGACGGAGTAGGGACGGCGCCGCACGGCGTCGGTCAGCTGACCGCCCTCCTCGTATCCGACGTAGCCCGGAGGTGAGCCGACAAGCCGCGACACCGTGTGCTTCTCCATGTACTCGCTCATGTCGAGCTGGATCAGCGCGTCCTCATCGCCGAAGAGGAACTCGGCGAGCGTCTTGGCGGTCTCGGTCTTCCCGACGCCTGAGGGGCCCAGGAAGATGAACGACCCGGCCGGACGCTTGGGATCCTTCAAACCGGCCCGCGTCCTGCGGATCGAGCGCGACACGGCCCCGATCGCGTCCTGCTGGCCGATGATCCGCTTGTGCATCTCGTCCTCCATACGGAGGAGCTTGGCGGTCTCTTCCTCGGTCAGCGACGTGACGGGTATGCCGGTCCAAGAGGACAGGACCTCGGCGATCTCTTCCTCGTTGACCTCCGCGAGGGCCTGGTCCTCGGCTCGCCATTCGGTCTCCTTCTCCGAGCGCTCCGCGGTGAGCCGCTTCTCTTCGTCGCGGAAGCCCGCGGCCTTCTCGAAATCTTGCGCCTCGATCGCCTGCTCCTTCTTGCTGCGGACGTCGGCGATCTTTTCCTCGAGCTCGCGGTAGTCGGGCGGCGCGCTCATGCGTCGGATTCTGAGACGCGAGCCGGCCTCGTCGATCAAGTCGATGGCCTTGTCCGGCAGGAACCGGTCCGAGATGTAGCGATGGGCGAGATTCGCCGCGGCCACGAGACCTTGATCCGTGATGTGAACTCGGTGGTGGGCCTCGTAGCGATCGCGCAATCCCTTGAGAATGTCGATGGTGTGCGCGACGCTCGGCTCGAGCACCTTGATCGGCTGGAAGCGGCGCTCTAACGCCGCATCTTTCTCCAGGTGCTTGCGGTACTCGTCCATCGTCGTCGCGCCGATCGTCTGCAGTTCGCCGCGTGCCAGCATCGGCTTGAGGATCGAGGCGGCGTCGATGGCGCCCTCCGCAGCCCCCGCCCCGACCAGAGTGTGAAGCTCGTCGATGAAAAGGATGATGTCGCCGCGCGTCTTTATTTCCTTCAGGACTTTCTTGAGACGCTCTTCGAAATCACCGCGGTAACGCGATCCCGCGACGAGGGCCCCGAGGTCGAGCGTGTAGAGCTGCTTGCCGGTAATGGTCTCTGGGACTTCGCCCTTGACGATCCGCTGAGCCAGACCCTCGACGATCGCGGTCTTGCCCACGCCGGGCTCGCCGATGAGAACGGGGTTGTTCTTGGTCCGGCGAGACAGGACCTGCATGACTCGCTCGATCTCCTTCTCGCGGCCGATCACGGGATCGAGCTTGTTCTCGCGGGCCAGCTGCGTCAGGTTGCGCCCGAACTGGTCCAGGACGAGAGAGCCTTGCGGGGCCTCTCCCGCTGCGCCCGCAGCCGCGCCCTCCTTGCCGCCCGTGTAGCCGGACAGCAGCTGGATGACCTGCTGGCGGACGCTGGGCAGGTTGGCGCCCAGCTTGACAAGCACCTGAGCGGCAACGCCCTCGCCCTCTCGAATGAGACCGAGGAGGATGTGCTCGGTGCCGATGTAGTTGTGGCCCAGCTGCAGGGCCTCGCGCAGGCTCAGCTCGAGAACCTACTTCGCGCGCGGTGTAAAGGGGATGTGCCCCGAAGGGGGCGATTGTCCCGCACCGATGATCTCTTCAACCTGCTGGCGGACCTTCTCTAGCGAGATCCCCAGCGATTCGAGTGCCTTGGCGGCGACACCCTCGCCTTCGTGGATCAGCCCAAGCAGGATGTGCTCGGTGCCGATGTAATTGTGGTTGAGAAGCCTCGCCTCTTCCTGTGCGAGGACGACCACCCTGCGGGCCCTATCGGTGAAGCGCTCAAACAATTGGGCCACGCCTCCTTTTCAATCCCGATGAGCGGCCGGACCGCCCATCCCGACCGGAGCACGCTCCGATGCCTCAATTATACGAACAGGTGTTTTCTAACCCGTGCCTTCTCTCGCCTCTTCAAACGCCGGGAGAGCGAGAAACGTTCCCTTTCGGGCGCGGGTCAAACCGCCAGTCGGCCGATTCTCAGCCGCTTGGGGGCTCGCTCCGGAAACCGGTCAATTCGGACCCGTCTGCTTTCATCAGTGGATCGGGTCCGATTTCCGAGTTGCCACACCCCAGCGGGCCTTGGTAACTCGCGGCGGCGGAGCATTTTTCGGCGGTGGGTCGACGAACAGATAGCGCCAGTCCTCGGGCGCAACGATGGTTCTCCTGCCGTCGATGGAAAAGCCGCGCGCGAGCGGCACCCACGGCATCGAATCTGACAGCAGAGCGCGTTCACGAACGCGGGCCGCGCGGGAGGGGACCACCCACAAACCGACACTGGTCTCGTGGACAGCCGTGTGATCGTCGGGACCGAAGGTCACGTCCAAACCCCCAAACCGCATGTCGTCGACCTGTTCGAGCACAAGCGCGCGATCCTCTCCCTCGCTGGCACGGTCCGACGCCCACCCGACCAGGCGTGCGGCGTCGAAGGACCTCTGCTCCCACCCCACGGGCTCCTCAGCCCACCAATCCTTGAAGATCGCTCGGAAGGACTCGAAGCTCGGCACAGGCAGATAGTGGGCGCCCCGCGCATAGCTGTCGGCCGCCACGGTTCCCGCGGGTAGGGCACCGCCGCCTCCCTGAGGACTGAGCGCGAGGTCGAACCCCACCAACTGAGGCGCCCAGCGACTGGCCGGCTCACGGGCGGCGAAAGCCTTGGTCTGCGCGGTCCCGCGGTACCGGGCTCCCATCGACGTGAGGCGCTGTGCAACCTGAGCGAAAAAGCTGGGACCGCCCTCGACGACGAGGGCCTCAACTCTGCTGGCGCGAAACCCCGACAGCGCCGCGGCGAGCTTCGGATCGTCATGCCTGTAGGCGAACTCGAAAGGAATTGGACGTGGGGCCTGGAGAGCAAATAGGGCCTGCCGAAGGGCATCGCTCGCAACGTCGCCCATCAGTGAGCGCTCCCTAAGTAATCCGATGCGTGTGTAGCCCCGATCGCGCACGAGATAGGAGGCAATTCGGCGCGCCTCCCAGCGGAGCGACGGTGACACTTGAAACACATGGGCGGTAAGCCGCCGGGCTCCGTAGAGATCGCCGATGCACAAGATCGCGGGGATGCCCGCCCGTGCCAGGGCAGGTTCCGCCGCCGGCAATGCACCGGGGGGGCCTGCGTAAACGATTCCGACCGTCTGGGGAGATTCGGCCAGTTGACGAATCAGAGCGACCGCGCGATCGGGATCGCCTTCATCGTCGAGCGTCACGAGTTGAAAGGACTCGGCATCGGACGCCACCTCTCGGTTCAGAAGCGTGACTCCGAGATCGGCGCCTTCGAAAGCGTCCTCGCCGCGCCATGAGCCGGGCCCCGACATCGTGCCCACAAGCCCGATAACCCGCGCTTCCTTGGAGACGGGGGAAGCGAGCGGAGTTCGCTCCGGAAGAACGAGTGCCGGGTTATCGCGGTCGCATCCCGAGGACGCCAACAACAAAAGCCCGATGAGCAGACTGGGCAACCGGTGGATCACCGGTGCATCCTTCCCCAACCCGACGTTTAGCTGCGCTCCGGCCTCAAAGTGGGAAAAAGGATCACCTCGCGGATCGAGGCCTCACCCAAGAGCAGCATTAGAAGCCGATCTATCCCCAGTCCGAATCCGCCCGCCGGCGGCATGCCATAGGCGAGCGCCTCGAGAAAATCCTCGTCCGGCAGCGCCGCCTCTTGATCGCCGGCGGCCCGCGCTGCGGCCTGCTGCTCGAATCGCCGCCGCTGCTCGTCGGGATCGTTCAACTCGGAGTAGATCGCCGCAAGCTCCATCCCACCCATCACGAGATCCGCGTGCTCGGTGAAACCGGGGATCGTGCGGTGATCCTTGGCGAGGGGCGAGACCTCTTTGGGGAATCCCGTCACAAACGTCGGCTCCACGATGTTCTTCTCCGCCACGAGCTCGAACACCTCGGCAAGAAGCTTTCCCGGCCCCCAATCCGGCGCCGCATCCAGTCCGACCTCCTTGGCACTCGACCGTAGACCGTCGTGGTCCCCATCGGACCACATCTCCTCCAGATCGAGCCCGGCCGTCTCCGAGATCGCCTCGAACATCGTCATCCGCCGAAAGGCTTGCGCGAGATCCACTCCGCGCTCCCCTATCTTCACCTCCGTCTGGCCATTCACGGCGCCGGCTATGACGCGTATGAGTTCCTCCACGAGGGCCATCGTGTCCTCGTAGTCGGCAAAGGCTTCGTATGCCTCGAGCATCGTGAACTCCGGGTTGTGGCGGGTGGAGACGCCCTCATTGCGGAAGCTCCTATTCAGCTCATAGACACGGTCAAGGCCCCCGATCAGCAGACGTTTGAGATAGAGCTCGGGAGCGACGCGTAAATAGAGGTCGATGTCGAGCGCGTTGTGATGAGTGATGAAGGGACGCGCTACGGCGCCGCCGGCGATCGGTTGAAGCAAGGGAGTCTCGACTTCGACAAAGCCTCGTTCGGCAAGAAAACGTCGGACGGCAGTGTTGGCGCGGGTGCGCGCGGTGATCGAGTTTGCGACCTCCGGATTCGAGATCAGGTCGAGGTAACGCTGGCGATATCTGGCCTCGACATGAGTCAGGCCGTGCCACTTCTCCGGAAGAGGGCGCAGGCATGGCGCGAGCACAACGACCTCCGAGACCAACAAGGACAACTCGCCCCTTTTGGTCCTTACAACCTCGCCCTCGGCCCCGACAATGTCCCCGACGGCGAGATCGAGGAAATTCTTGAACGCGTCCTCTCCCAACTCGTCGAGCTGCGCGAACAACTGGACGGTCTCGGACGAATCGCGGAGATCTGCAAAGGCCACCTTGCCGTGAGCCCTAACCGACATGATGCGGCCGCCGAGGCTGGCCTGTGCACCCGACTGCGAACCGGCCTCCAGCGACGCAAACCGGTCCTGCAGTGCGCCGATGCTCGAGGTCCGCTCGAACCTGTAGGGGTAATCCCCCTTCGTCACGGCGTGTCGTCCGACGTCGCGTTGGCCTCGAACAAGAGACGGAGGCCGGTGAGGGTCAACTGTGGTTCGGTGACCTCGATGCGGACACAGTGCTCGACGACTTGCTCCGATAGCCCCCCGGTCGCGACGACTCGCGCGCCTCCTCCTAGCTCCTTGTCGACGCGCTCGACCAAACCATCGACAAGGGCCGCCGTCCCGAAGATCAAGCCTGACTGAACGGCGGCTACGGTGTTCTTGCCGATGCCGTGGGCGGGAGCCGTGAGTTCGACCCGACGAATCTGCGCGGTCGCCGAGAAAAGTGCCGATGCCGAGATGTCGAGGCCGGGCGCGATCGCTCCACCCAAATATTCGCCGTCTCCGGACACGGCATCGACCGTGATGGCCGTTCCGAAATCAACGACGACTACCGGCTCGTCGGGAAACAAGTAATGCGCGGCAACCGCGTTCGCGATCCGGTCCGCACCGACCTCGCGCGGGTTCTCCGTCTTGACCGCGATGCCGGTCTTGATGCCGGGCTCGACAATCACCGCGGGAAAACCGAAATATTGCACGGTCATGGCCCTCAGCTCCTGAGTGGCTCGTGGCACCACCGAGCAGATCGCAACGCCGGTTATTTGGCGTGAGAACGAAAGCTCGGCAAGGGAGAGGAAGTCGCCGAACATGAGAGCCAGCTCATCAGCCGTTCGCCGAGCCTCCGTGCGCGCGCGCCATTCATGGATTAGACGCTGGTGATCGAAGACGCCGAGGTGAGTTTGGGTATTGCCGACATCGACCGCGAGCAGCAACGGTTAGGCCCCCATCTGCGGCAAGCGAACTCGCGGCACATTGTCTTCGTCGACGTGGACCACGATCGGTTCCAGCGACGCCAACTCCGATTCCTCGTAGCTCCCATAGGAAATAATTATTACCTTGTCGCCGATTTGCCCCAGGCGGGCCGCGCCTCCTTGCAGTGAGATCACCCCGGATCCCGGCGGAGCCTCTATCACGTACGTCTCAAAGCGGTTCCCATTGTCTATGTCGACGACCTGGATCTTCTCGTACTGATAGAGATCGGCCGCGTTCATCAAGTCACGGTCCACGGCGAGGCTTCCCTCGTACCCGAGCTCGGCGCCCGTCACCGTGGCGCGGTGGATCTTCGATTTCATCATGATGCGGCGCATCATCCTTCCTTTCGCTCAGACGGCTCAAGCTTGATCGGCAAGTTATCGATGAGGCGTGTGCTTCCCACGCGGGCGGCGATAACCAGCAGTGCCGGCCCACCGGGACTCGGGGACTCGAAGGTTTCGGGATCGACGACGCGGGCGTAGTCGACGCTTACACCCTCCTCGGATGCGATCACCTGCGCCATCGCGCGCTCGACCGCGTCGGGGTCGAATCCGCTCTGGTAGGCAGCCCGGCCGCGCTGGAGCGCGCGCCACAAGACGGTCGCCCGGACGCGCTCTTCCTCCGAGAGGTACGCGTTACGACTACTCATCGCGAGGCCGTCTGATTCCCGCACCGTTGGACAGACGACTACGTCGATACCGAACCCAAGATCGGCGACGAGCCGCTTCACCACCGCGACCTGCTGCGCGTCCTTTTGGCCGAAGTAAGCCTTGTCGGGCTCGACCTGGTTGAAGAGTTTCGTCACGACGGTCGCGACCCCGTCGAAGTGTCCCGGACGAGCAGCTCCTTCGACGACCTCGCCGAGCCGACCCGTTCGCACGGTCGTCTCCGCCCCGGCCGGATACATCTCGCTAAGGGATGGAAGAAAGACGACATCGACCTTCTCGATCTCGGCCAGCTCGAGATCGCCGGGTTCGTTGCGAGGGTATTCGTGCAGGTCCTCGGTCGGCCCGAATTGCAGCGGATTCACGAAGATGGAAAGCACCACGAGGTCGCTCTCCGAACGCGCGGCTCGGATCAGGGAGAGATGCCCCTCGTGGAGTGCACCCATCGTCGGAACGAATCCCACGATCCGGCCCTCGCGTCCGGAGCGCGCGACAAGACCTCGCAGTTCGACGACCGTCCGGGCGATCTTCATGCGCCCTCGAGAACCTCGGACAGCGCCCGTTGCGTCCCGGGCGCCAGGCGGCCGGCAAGCAGCGCGGCGCTGAGGGTCAGCCGCGCGGCGTAGAGGTAGCCCTCCAACAGAGGCCCGGCGTTTCGGAGGGCTCTGACGTGCGCGGCAATAGTTGCTGTGTCGCCGCGCACGATCGGGCCCGTCAGCGACTCGCCCGCTCCGCGCTCGACCGCATTGGCAACGACGCCGGATGCCAGGGGAGCCAAGACCTCGTTTGTCTCCGTGACGCCGGCGGTCAGCAACATCTCCTCGGCCACGGCCAGAAGAGCCGTCAGCCCATTCGCCGTGAGCGCCGCAGCTGCATGCCACAGCGGGCGGGCCTCCTCGGAGACGCGCACCGGAGTGCCCTCGAGGTCCTCACGCACGAGCCCGTCGGCCCACTCCGCGATCTCGGGAGCGGACGTGATGCCCCAGGCCGACCCTGGAAGCCGCGCCAGCGCGGTCGGGACATCGGGACAAGCCTGGACGGGATGCAGCGCCAGGGTGTGGGCGCCGACATCTGCCGCCCGCCCCAGCGGATCGATCCCGACAACCCCCGCGAAATGAGCGATTACCCGGCCGGGCGAGAGCTTCGGAACCATTGTCGATACAAGCTCCTCCAAGGCGGCTTCGGGTGTCCCGAGCAGCACTAGGTCGGCCTCCGGAAGCCCATCATCCAGAGTGAACACTGAGCTTCCTAGAAGGTCGGCGGCGCGCCGGGCCGAGGACGCGCTGCGCGAGGCCACGCCTACGGTGCGGTGACCTCGCCGCGACAGGAGATGGGCGGTGGCGGTGCCAACGGTGCCCGCGCCGATGAGTGCGACGCGCAGGGGGGCCGAGGGAAGAGACATAGCAGCCATCCAAAACGCTCCAGTCCGCTGGGGTACCGGTCGTCTTGGAGAGTCTAAATCGTGGGTTTGCCCGCCCGGCTATTGGACGTTTCGACGCATCAAGTCGGTGCGACCTTGGGAAGAGTCGAGCCACAGGACGACCCCTCCCGAAGCCATCACGGGATAAGCCTGGTCCCCGCGATTCTCCGTGACCAGCACCGGCACTCCCCCCGAGGCCACGACCAGCCACGCATCGCGGCCGACGTCGGCATTCGCAATGATCTCTGGGTTTGCGCCCTCTTGCGCGTAGCCGAACTCGTCCGAGTACGTGATAAAGCTTTTGGTCGCCGATACGACAGGGGGCGCGGTGATGCCGATCCAGATCGGGGAGAAGTTGGGATTGTCTTCCGGCACGACGACTTGCGCCTGCGTCGACCCCAACGGCGCGCGCATGATGCTCCCCACACCGTCGTTGTCGCTGTCCTGGTACCAGTAGACAAACCCTCGGCCCAGTCCGGGCGGTCCGATGAAGCCTGCCGACGACGGCGGGCTGATCGTCACCCGCTTTCCCGTCTTTAGATTCTTGACTCCGATCTTCGGGATGGAGCTGGGGCTCGAGAGATCTCCGACGTCCCACCAGGCCACCCAGTCCCCTCGTACCTGGGGTTGGAACTGCTCGCCCGGACGCGTCACGACCTTCTGGATCGGTTTTCCGATGTAGCGGGCGTAGATGTCCGTGCCCGAGTTGCCGAGGTTCTCCCAGGCTACGAGATTGCCCGATACGGAGGGGTACCACTGGATCGTTGGGCCGCTCGCCACCGTCTTGACCGAGCCCCCGAGAACGCGCGTGTGTACGTCTAAGTCGAGGCCCGCATCCTCTACGCGTGAGTGTGACCACACGACGCGCTTGCCCGACAGGTCGGGCTGCTCGTCGTTGAAGGTGCTGGGATTCGCGTCCTCCCCGACCTTCGTGAGCTGGCCGGAGCCGTCGATGTTGCCCACAAAGAGCTGCAGCGGCCTGCAGCAGATGTCCTCTTTGTTCTTGTAGTCGCCGATGACGAAGCGTTCGCCCGACACCTGCGGCGGCGAGAAGTAAGTGCCGATGGGAGCGACATTGCGCAGCAGTATCGTTCCATCGATACCGCCCGCGGGGGTATCCCATCCCTGCACGATGCCCTTGTCGTCGAAGGCCTGCTCGATGGCGGCGATGTGCTCCTGCGGCGCGCCCACACTCCGGGCGGCCTCAACGATCGCCAAGCGGCCGCCGTAGAAATCCTGCAGAGGATCTGTGAAGTCGCGCAGAGCTGTGTAGATGTAACGATCCGCGGCCGCCCCGCCTATGGCCTCCCGGATGTCCCACAACGCGCCGGCATAGATGGTCGAATTGAAGTGCACACCGCCGCTGTCGAAGTCCGTCAAGTAGTAAATGTGGTCGACGGCCCCGCGCTCGTCGTTCAGGTCGCGCAGCGGACATTGCCAGATCGCGGGGTCGACGTTGGGATGGCGACATAGGTCCTCGCCGATCTCTCCCGCATCGGGACGATTCATGTCCCCCGCGTAGGAGACGTTCACTTCAACGGCCTCGCCAAAGTAGTCCGAGTACGCCTCGTTCATCGCGCCGGATTGGTTCAGATAGGCCAGGTTGCCACTGTGCTGAGTCACACCATGGGTCAACTCATGAGCCACGACGTCGAGCGCGGCCGAAAGGGGGTGGAGGTCGTTGGGGGCCGGGTTGCCGTAGACCATTTGCTGCCCGTCCCAGAACGCGTTGAACAGCGGCCTACCGCCTTGCGACACGTTGACGGTGGAGGTGATGTCCGCACCGCGGTCGTCGATCGAGTTGCGACCCAGGGCTTCGAAGAACTCGTAGGTCTTGCCCGCGTTGTAGTGAGCATCAACGGCACCGCTGTCGGTGTCCTCTCCCTCGAAGACGCGCGTCGGTGACTTGACTATGTTCTCGTCGGTACCGAAGTGAAGGCCCGATCCCCGCGCATCGTGGGTTGTGATCTCGCCCTCGTTCGTGTTGAACATCGATCGAGACTGATCGCGCAGCTCGAAGACGGCGCCTCGATCGAAGATTCGCAGCTCCACCGTCTCGCCATGCGAGGTCACGCCGCTGCCCACGGCAGCATCCGTGTGGAGGTTGCTAAAGGACAGCGCCGTCGCACCGGTATGGGCATTGATGAACAGCTCTTGCTTCGCCGGGGCCCCGAAACGCGAACCCCACACGGTGAAGCGGTAGATCAGGACGCCCCCGTCGAAAGGCAATACCTCGAGGCCGTGCGGATCTATCCGGGTGGGCACGACCGGGCGCACACGCAGTGAAGCAAGCTGCCGGGCGGCGCCTAGGTCGACAGCAGGTTCTACGTCGACATCGAGGGCGGAGAAAACGTGCCCGTTCGTGGACGAGACGCGGTAGCCCGTACCGGCAGAGGTGAGGTGGACGAGATACTGCGCGCCCCACACCGGAACTCCTCGATGGCTTTGAGCAAAGCGGACCGTGGTCGAAGAGCCGTGCGGTTCCACCTGCAGGAGCCGCAGCGAGGAAGTATCGATCCCATGCAGCGTCGGGCTGGCGTCCAGGAAGTCCCGGGCTACATCTTGCGGAGGGCCAAAGCGGGCGATGTCTTCGATACCCGTCACAAAGGTGGGGACGGATGTGCCGGGCTGGCGCAGGACCCTCATCTGCGGGCCGCGCGCGGCCGCGGGGACAGAACTCAGAACCCCAACAACCAACAGTCCGATGCCGAATAAAGAGGTCTTTCTCACAAGGCTCCCTTATCTCAACGACAGAAATGGGCTCAGGTTTCAGGGCAAACAATAGAGAGAGGTGCTGGTAAAGGAAATAGGTGGCTCTAGAACGGTTCGAGCAGTTCAACCTTCCCTTCAGCCTCATCGAGGTAATCGGCATAGAGGGCGCCCCAGGGGTCGGCGGCCTGCGGATCGATCTCCAGGAGGGGGACCAGAACGAAGCGCCGCTGGGCGATACGCGGATGAGGAATCTCGAGATCCGGCTCGTTCACCTTCTCCTCGCCGAAGAGGAGGATGTCCAGGTCGACCACTCGGGGACCCCAACGAATATCGCTCGGCTCGCGACCCAGTCGTCGTTCCACGATCCGGCAGGCCTCCAGAAGGCCTCGCGGATCCAAATCTGTCTTGAGACGGACGACGAGGTTGACGAATGATCGCTGAGGCGGCCCGCCGAGCGGGGAGGTCTCGTAAAGACTGGACATTCCAGTTAATTCGACGCCGGACAGTTCGCCGAGGGCTTGGACCGCGGCGCGACAAAAAGCGCTTCGCTCCCCGACGTTCGATCCAACTCCTACGTATGCAACAGTCACTACCGCTCCCCCACCGACCGCTCGATCACGACAGCCACTGCTCGTACATCTTCCGCCATAGGCGGCGATTCCTTCGTTATTTCCACGCGCACAGCGGTTGCGCCTGCAAAGGCCAGCACTCGGTCGGCAATTTTGTGGGCCAGGTGCTCGAGCAGTTTCGACTCCCCGACGGATGCCAGCTCCGTGACCGCGCCGGCCACAGCCGAGTAGTCGACCGTCTCACTTAGATCATCGGTACGACCCGCGGGCGCGAGATCGGTTGTGACCTCCAGGTTGATGAGGAGCGGGCGCGGCTCACTTCGTTCGGCGTCGGTGACCCCTATGCGCGACGTGACTCGAAGATCGCGGATAACAACTCGATCCGAATCACTCATGGATACCGGCGGCGGCGATGGCCTCCGTCAGCCTTACCGCGCGCTTGGTCTCTTTCACATCGTGTACTCGCACGATACGAGCACCTTTCGCCACTGCCCAACAAACACTCGCAAGCGTGCCCTCAACTCGCTGATCCTCGGGAAGGTCGAGCACTTGCCCGATAAAGGACTTGCGAGAGGTTCCTACGAGGATCGGCCGGCCCACGTCTACGAGCTCGCCCAGGCGGCGCAGCAGCTCGAGGTTTTGTGCGGGCGTTTTGGCAAAACCGATTCCCGGATCAAGAACAATGGACTCCGGCGCGACGCCCACTCGCTCCAGCTCCTGACCCCGCTCCTTCAGAAACACGCGGACATGCAGGACAACGTCGTCGTAGTCCGTCAGGGAACGCATCGTTGCAGGCGATCCCCGCGAGTGCATTACGACCATGGCGGCCCCCGACTCGGCCGCCATTTCGTCGGTGCCTCGTTGCGTTTCCTCACCGAGGGTGTCGTTGAGGATCGCGGCCCCCGCCTCCAGGCCACTCCGCGCCACTTCGGCTTTACGTGTGTCGATTGACAGCGGAACCCCCGCGCCCGCAAGTCCCCGTAGGACGGGAATGACGCGGCGGAGCTCCTCTTCCTCCGGGACGTCTACGGCACCGGGTCGAGTCGACTCACCGCCGACGTCGATGATGTCGGCTCCCTCCTCGACCATCTCTAGTCCCCGCTCGACCGCCGCCGCGGGCTCGAAGTAGAGGCCGCCGTCCGAAAACGAATCGGGCGTTACGTTCAGCACGCCCATGATCAATGTGCGATCCAGCGGCAGCACGTGGTCTCTGCAGCGGAGTTTCATGGTCGATCCGGCTGTACAGGACTAGCCGCGTGCGATCAAACCCATTGCCTCGGCGCGCGTGGCCTCGTTGCTGCGAAATATCCCGCGCACCGCGGACGTCACGGTCTGGCTTCCGGGTTTGCGAACACCCCGCATCGTCATGCAGAAGTGCTCAGCCTCGATGACTACAAGAACGCCGCGCGGCTCGAGCGCCTGCTCGACGGCATCCGCTATCTGAGTCGTCAACCTCTCCTGCACCTGCGGCCGCCGGGCAAGCACGTCGACGACGCGCACCAGCTTCGAAAGTCCCGTGATCTGACCCTTCTCGTTGGGGATGTAGGCGACGTGCCCCTTGCCGGCGAACGGAACCAGGTGGTGTTCACAGAGAGAGAACAATGGAATGTCCCGCACCATGATCATCTCGTCGTGGTCGGCGTCGAAGAGAACGTCGATCTCGTCGACTGGATCGCGCGCGATCCCCGAGAAGATCTCGGCGTACATTTCTGCGACTCGCTCGGGAGTGCGCGCCAGGCCTTGGCGCTCGGGATCCTCACCGATCGCGGTCAGGATTTGGCGAACCCCTTCCTCGACGCCCGCCTTGTCGAAGCGCCGGCGCGCTCTGAGGTCGCGCAAATTTTCCGGGCGCTCACTCATTTCTCTACCTTAAAGGGGCGGACGGCGTGCTCTGCTCGGAGCTACGCCTCTCCGAGGCGGGGGCGTGGGGCGCGGCGGGGCACGCGGCGCTTCGCCGGAGTTTTCGAGCCCGAAGCCGCGGCGTCACGAGCCTGCCGCCGCAGACGGGTGCGCTCAACGGGGTTGGAGGGCGACTGCTTGGCAACCTCGGCGAGGATCTCGGCAACCTCCTCCTTCTCCAGCGACTCCTTCTCGAGGAGGCGTTCGACCATCAAGTCGAGCTTGTCTCGATACTTGGTGAGAATGTCACGGGCTTCGTCGTGGGCTTCCTCGACCAGGCGCTTTACCTCGCTGTCGATATTTGCCGCGACGGAGTCCGAATAGTCCTGGATGTGGCCGATGTCGCGCCCGAGGAAGGGCTGGGCCTCGTTGTGGCCCAGTGCCACCGGGCCCAGGTCCGACATTCCGAACTGGGTCACCATCTGGCGTGCGATCTGTGTGCACCTTTGGATATCGTCCTGAGCCCCCGTCGTGGGTTCGTTGAAAACGATCTCCTCGGCCACTCGCCCACCGAGAAGCATGGCGAGCTCGTCGATCAGTTCTCCTCGGGTTACGAGGAAACGGTCTTCGGTCGGCAACGTGAGGGTGTAGCCGAGCGCGCGGCCGCGCGACACGATCGACACCTTGTGCACCGGATCCGCATTCGGCAGCGCATGCGAAACCATGGCATGACCGGCCTCGTGATAGGCGATGACTTTCTTCTCTTTCTCAGAGATCACGCGGCTACGTCGCTGAGGCCCTGCAAGCACACGGTCGATGGCCTCCTCGAGCTCTGTCATCGCGATCTCCGTCTTTGAGAAACGAGCCGCAAGAAGAGCGGCCTCGTTTACGACGTTTGCGAGATCCGCGCCGGTGAACCCGGGGGTGCGCCGAGCCAGGACCTCGATATCGATCTCCTTGGCCAGCGGTTTTCCTCGCGTATGCACTTTCAAGATCCCCACGCGCCCGTTGAGATCGGGGCGATCGACGACGATCTGGCGATCGAAGCGTCCGGGTCGCAGTAGCGCGGGATCCAGAATGTCGGGACGGTTGGTCGCCGCTACGAGGATGACCCCGGATTTCACGTCGAAGCCGTCCATCTCGACCAAGAGCTGGTTCAGAGTCTGCTCGCGCTCGTCGTGCCCGCCGCCCAAGCCGGCGCCGCGGTGCCGACCGACGGCATCTATCTCATCCATGAAGACGATGGCCGGGGCATTTGCCTTCGCCTGTTCGAAGAGGTCTCGGACGCGCGCCGCGCCCACCCCGACGAACATCTCGACGAAATCCGAACCCGAGATCGAGAAGAAGGGCACGCCGGCCTCTCCGGCAACGGCCCGGGCAAGGAGGGTCTTGCCCGTCCCCGGGGGCCCGTAGAGCAGGACGCCCTTAGGAATTCGGGCCCCCATCTGCTGGAACTTCTGAGGCGCCTCGAGATACTCCTTGATCTCCTCCAGCTCCTCGCAAGCCTCGTCCAATCCGGCGACATCGGCAAACGTGATCTTCGGCTGGTCTTTAGAGACGAGGCGATGGCGCGACTTGCCGAACGACATCACGCGATTGCCCCCACCCTGCATCTGTTGCATGAGGAAGAAGAAGAAGACGAGGATGAGCACGATCGGGAGGAACTGGAACAAGACCGAAAGAACGATGGAGCCCGCTTGTGGATCGGCCTCGATCGTTACCTCGTTATCGAGCGCGAACTGCGAGTACTCATCGATCGTGTCCTTAGGCAGGAAGACCTCGTAGCGACGTTCATCGTGGAACTCGCCGACGACTTGTTCGTCCTTTGTCTTGAAGGTGGCGGTCGCGATCTGGTCGCTCTCGACCAGGTCAATCCATTCGTTGACGGACTCCAATTTCTCGGGACGCGATGTGCTCTCGCGATACAGGTTGAACACCCAGATAACCGCGAGCACGAGGATCAGATAGAAGATCGCGGAACGAAAGATGCGATTCATGCTCGCTCAAGGGTAGCAGCCGGGTATAACAATTCGACCCCTAATTTTTGGGTTGCGCGGGCGCCAATCAGCCCGCATCAGATATCTCGGCGCCCCCGCAGGGTGGCTTTAGGCCCTAAGTCTGCGCGCTGGAGTCCGACACCGTCGAGCGCAGCGTGCCGATGTACGGAAGGTTGCGATAGCGCTCGTCGTAATCCAGTCCATAACCGACGACGAACACCGGCGGAATCTCGAATCCCGGATATTTGACGTCGAGGTGAACCGCCTGCTCCCCCTTCTTCCAGAACAAGCAACAGATCTCGAGCGAGGCGGGTCGACGCGCCTCCAGATAACGCAACAGATAAGAGATGGTGAGACCGGAGTCGATAATGTCCTCAACCAACAACACATGGCGTCCGGTGATCTCGTAATCGAGGTCCTTGAGGATTCGCACTACTCCGGACGAGCGCGTCCGGGAGCCGTAAGAAGACACCGCCATGAAATCGAACTCGAGGGGAAGGTGAATCTCACGCGCGAGATCGGACATGAAGACAAACGCCCCCTTGAGCACCCCGATCAGCAGCAGATCCTTGCCCCGATATTCCTCGGTGATCTGCTTCGCAAGCTCGGAGATCTTGTCGGCGATCTCCTCGCGCGTGATGAGGATTTCCTCGATGTCCTCGTGAACCTCGGCGGCGGTCACTCGTCCGATCCTATGCACCCGACTGGGTGGAGCCCGAGTCGACCACGATCGATTCCGCCGAAACTATGATCTCTGCCCCCGAGGCCACCGAAAATCTCCGGTCACCTCCGGTCGTGGGACGGTCCAGAGCGTCGAGAACCTCGTCGATGGCCGCACCACGATCACGAACCCGGCCCACCATCAGCTCCAGCACCCGGCGCCGCAAGGAGCGCGGCAGCGCGTCGAAGGATTCGCGCTGCGACTGCTTCCGCCCCGGGGCCTCTTTGACCAGGCTGGTGTAAAGGACCTCCGCCTGCCTTCGCAAAGCCTCCGCGTCCTCGGCTAGGCGATCCGCCGAAACTCCCATGGCGCGCACTGCGCCATCGCCCCACCGGCCCTCAATGGGCCCGACGACCTCTTTGCGGATTGCGACCCTCTCAAAACGCAGGTCTTCGTTTGCGGGGTCGTCGAAGAACGTGAGATCGCGTTGCGCGCAGTAAGCACGTGTTTCGAACCGGCGAGCATCGATGAGGGGCCTGATGCGCGGTAATGCTGCAGGTGCCAATCCCGCAAGACCTTCGGTGCCGGCGCCGTGAATCAGCCGCGCCACTGTGGTCTCGACTCGATCGTCCAACGTGTGACCCGTCGCGACTGCAGACGCGCCTACGCGCTCGGCGACGATCCCGAAAAATTCGTAGCGAAAGTCTCGGGCCCGCGCCTGCAGATTTGCACCGGCCAGTTCGGGGGCCCGCACAACGTGTACCTCGAAGCCGTGAGCAGCTCCCCAACTCGATACGTGCGCCGCCACGTCAGCCGAGTGTTCCGACAACCCATGATCGACATGCGCTACGACCAAGGAAAGTTCGAAGGTCGCCTGAAGCCGGTCGAGCACATCGAGCAGGCACACGGAATC
The DNA here is from genome assembly GCA_046263155.1 of Actinomycetota bacterium. Classification (GTDB taxonomy): domain Bacteria; phylum Actinomycetota; class CADDZG01; order CADDZG01; family WHSQ01; genus DATADF01. The sequence goes on along the minus strand of JBHELF010000056.1, from coordinate 5,518 downwards.
CGGCCCCCCCGAAACCGCCACGAGAACGGTTTGCTCACCATCGCCGGGAAGCATGCCGCGCCGTTTGATCGAGGCGGCGGTGTTCGAGACGAGCTCGAACCCGGGGCCCTCGAGCCCCGGACCTTTAAGCGGGCGCGAGTTCACTCGCGGGTCCCGAGAGCCGGGCAAGCCAGGTCTCAGGAGCACGCAGCTCTGCCAGGGTGGGGAGTGCAGCCGGCGATTCCCAGATACGGGCCAACGCATCGGAACCTGCTTGTGCGGCGACTTCATTGCAGAACGTCTGGCCGAGCTCGTACTGGCGAAGCTTCATCTCGAGTCCGATGGCGTGACTTATCGCGCGTTGCAGCGCGTTCTGTTGAGCGCGACGACGCTCGAATACCGCGCGCATTCGACTGAAGGAGGGAATCTCTCGGGCGCCAACCTCATCCATCACGTAATTGCCGTGGCCCTCGATAACCGCCATTAGGGCTTGGATGCGATCCACCCGGGCGCGCTGGTCCTCCGACGCGAGCAAATAGACGGGGTTGCGCTCTTCGGGCGGGGTTTCGCGCGAGGCCAGGCGGGCCGCGGCGCTCGCCAGGCGAGCGGCGAGGCTGCGCGCGTCAAGGTCCACCGACTCCAGGTACTCGTGAACGAGCTTGAGAAAGTGCTCACGGAGCCACGGCACTCCGGCGAACTGAAACCGGTGAGTGATCTCGTGTACGGCCACCCACAGGGCGAAATCCTCCGGCACGAAGCCGAACCTACGTTCCGTCTCGACCAGGTTGGTCGCTACGAAGTAAAGGACTCCATCGCCGGATCGATCCTTTCGGCGACCGCCGGCCGCAACCACGAGGTCGTACTGGCCGAGCACACGCCGGGCGACGTAGCCGAGGAGAGCTCCAACCTCCACTGAGATGACCGCTCGCTGCGCCATGCGTATCGGGAGCGGAAGTCGCTTTGATCGTTCGCCGAGCTTTTCGGCGAGAGGTCGGAGTAGTTCGATCATGCCTGAGATGTTGGCGTCCGCCCATTGCGCGCGATCGATGACCTTCCAGCGCGCGGGAGAGGGAGGTCGGATTCCCGTTGCCTGAGCTACAAGCTTCTCCGCGCGCGGGATCGCGCGATCGAGATCGCGCGCCAGGCGGTCGTGCAGATAGGAACCCGTCACTCCGTCGCGTCCTGCAACGCGGCGCGCCACCGAGCGGGCGAGCCAAGGATCGAACAAGACTGGCATAGAAGGCCGGCGACTAAACCTCGGCGCGGCTGCGGACGATTACGAGGCGGTAGTACATCAGCGCGATGGCGGCCGCGACCAACAAGAGCAGAGCGATGCCCATGCGAGCCATCTGGTAGGTCCATGGGGGCCCGGTCTCCTCCGCGACCTCCTCGCCCTCGCTGCCTACTTCGGCCTCGGCCTCCTCACCGTTGGGGTCCTGGCCCTCCTGACCCTCGGCTTCCTCCTCCTGCCCCGGCTCGCCTTCGTCACCGATCTCCTGTGCATAGGCAGTTCCTTGCAGGGGGATCACGACGAGTGACATGGGGGCCAGAACGAAAAGGAGCGAGCAGACCAGCAGAATGGCGAGCCGTGCGCGCACTAAATGAGCCTCCCCTACACGGAATGCTTACGTCCGGAACAGGATATATCCGGCTCCGCGCACGGATTCCGTCTAGTTCAGCCCTGACTCCGGTAGGGGTTTTCGACCGCGCAGGCGGGGCACCCTCATATCCGCGTGTGCCCAGCATTTATCGCGCCGGTTGTATCTGGAGAGTTTCGTGCTGCATCCCGGCGAAGCGCAGATGCGGTCATTTGGATAGATCTGTGAAGCGCGCGGCAGGGCCTGGATCCTCGAGCCCCTTATCGCCTCTTGCCGAGCCACCCCGACTCCCTTCCGAGCTCTTCGTTCGAACCATTGGACGCTTGAACCCCCGTTGGGGTTCCCTGGGGCCGTGAACGAGGCGGAACGGCAGAGGCGAAGGCGGGCCGTACCGGCGGGACTGCGGCTCGTGGGCCGAGCCGTGCGGGTTCTACTCGGGGCGCCGGCGCGAGCCGTCACGGGAACGGCCCGTCGAGTGGCCGATCCCGCGCGGCAGGTGGCCGATTACTGGGCCTCGGAGCGCGTCACGATGCGTCAAGGCTTCGTCGCCGTTTGCATCGCGTCTCTTACGTCTCTTATCGCGGGCCTCACTCTCGCCGGGATGAGCCATCGCATCGATGTCGTCAAGGGCCTATTCGTGTTGATCCCCGTGTCTATCGGAATGCGAGGGAACATCTTCGGCGCTCTCGCCGCGCGGCTTGGGACCTCGATTCACTCCGGGCTTTTCGAGGTGTCCACCCGGCGTGAAGGGATCCTGTTCCAAAACGTCTATGCGTCGGTCTTACTAACGATCTCCACGGCCACGACGATGGGGCTCCTCGCGCGCGCCATCGCAGCACTCCTCGGGCTGGACACGGTTTCGGTGTGGGACTTCATAACCATGGCCCTTGTCGGAGGCCTCCTTTCCTCGGTCGTGGTCCTGGTCGTGACCGTAGTGCTGTCGGTGGTCTCATACCGGCGCGGATGGGATCTCGATTCGGTGGGGGCGCCCTTGATCACCGCAATGGGCGACGTCATAACTCTTCCCATGCTGCTGGTCGCCTCGTTTCTGGTCGGCATCGACTTGGTAACGCCGGTTATTGGTGGGATCTCGCTGGTCCTCGGGGCCGTCGCGTTGGTAAGAGGCTGGAGCAGCGCCGCCATAATTGCGCGCCGGATTGTGCGCGAGAGCTTCCCCGTGCTCTGCATCGCAATAGTCCTCGACGTTCTTGCAGGAACGGTGGTCCAACCTCGGATCGAGCACGTCTTCTTGCCTCTGCCTGCTTTTCTCATCGTGATCCCAGGTTTTCTCGAGAACACCGGCGCGCTCGGCTCCGTGTTGGCCGCACGCCTGGGATCAAAACTTCACCTCGGCGCGCTGTCTCCGCGCGCGCGTCCCGACCCTCCTGCTCTGCTGGACGGGAGCATCGTCCTCGCTCTGGGGGTCGTCGTTTATGTGATTACAGCGGGCGCGGCTTTCGTGATAGCGGCTGTGTTGGGCTTCGCGCACCCCGGAGCTCTGCGGTTCATTTCGGTTGTCGTCGTCGGGGGGCTGGTCGCAACGATCCTCGCCTCTCTCATCGGTTATTACGCCGCGACGCTCACTTATCGCTTCGGCTTCGACCCCGACAACCACACCATTCCATTGGTGACGAGTGGCATGGACCTCCTGGGAGCGATCTGTCTCATCGTCGCCTTGATTGTGTTCGGAGTAGCCTGATCGAAGGAGGGATATGAGTTGGACCCAGGGGAGGGTCGAAGTACCGTCAAGGGGCTCCTGGCGGAGATCAAGGATTCTTCGGAGCTCATGGTCGATCTCGCATACGCGTCCGTCTTCCTTTCGGACGCGGATCTCGCTAAAGAGGTAGCGCGACTCGAGGAACGCATGTTTGAGCATCTCCACGAGCTGCGCAAGCTCACGATCCTCGCAGCGCGTAGTCCCGAGGACGCGGAACATATGGCGGGGGTGTTGGAGATCGCGTCGGCGGTCGAGAAGATCGCCGACGCCGCCGACGACATCGCGCGTGTGGTCTCGTCGGGTTTGGGGATTCTCGAAGACTTACGACGCGATCTGCGACACGCGGATGAAGTGGTGTCGCGAGCTAAGGTCCAGGACGGCTCGCCGGCGGTGGGCCAAAATCTGCGCGACCTCGCGCTGCCGGTCGAGATGGGCGTCTGGGTGATCGCCAACCGCCGCGGCGGTGAATGGGACCTCGATCCCGGTCCGGAGTTCGTGGTCACGGCCAACGACGCTTTGCTGATCAAAGGTCCGGAGGACGGCGTTCTGCGAGCACGCGCTCTGTTCGGTGCGGCGCCGCTTCAAGCACCGGAGGAGCTGACGGATATCCCGCTGTCGGATCTCGACCGGGCGGTCGACCTTCTGATCGAGATGAAGAACTCCGCCGAGGTAGCCGTGGGCCTCGCTTATTCGGCCCTCCTGTTCAACGACCAGGCCCTCGCGGCCGAGGTGGCGCATCTGGAGGAGCGCTCCGACATCGTCAACGACGAACTCGAGTCCTGGCTGCTGCGGAGCGCCTTGGAGGCGCGCAATCCCGACGACCTGCGCGGCCTGATCCGGCTCGCGCACGCCTCCGAGATGATCTTCGATTCGGCGCGCGAGATGACGCGGCTGGTGGAAAAAGGAGAAGAGTTGCATCCGGTGATCGCGGCCGCGCTGGTCGAATCCGATGAGGTCGGCTACGAGGCGATCGTGGGGGCCGGTTCTACTGCCGAGGGAAAGTCGATTAAGGAGCTGGCGATCGAATCGGAGACCGGGATGTTCGTCCTGGCCGTCCAACGCGGCCGCCGCTGGAACTATCGACCGAAGCCCCGCCACGTCTTGATGGCAGGAGATCGCGTCATAGCCATCGGCCCGCCGGAGGGCGCCGACGAGCTCGACGCGCTTTTCGGAGTCCAGCGCGAGCTTGCCGAGGCGTGAGGCCTGGGAGCAGCGGGGATAACTCCGTAGGATGCGATTCCGACCCGCGTCCATGACTTCAAGGGGCCACCATGCCGAGAGGTAAAGCCGTCGACGAAGACGCCGCGGTTCAGCCGGACGGCACGCTGCCTCAGAAACCCACCTTGGTGCAAGCTCTCGGTGCCGTGATCGCCGGAATGGTGGCCGGAAAGATAGCGAGCTACATGGTCACCACGGCGTGGCGACTCGCCACGAAAGAAGATCCCCCCGATCTAGAACAAGCGGTGCGGCCCGCCAAGAAGGCCGCGTGGATCGCACTGTTTGGGGCCGCGACCGGCGCCGCTCGCCAGCTGGCCCGCGACGCGGTTAAGCCTCCGAGCGAGGGCCCCGCCTAGCGCTGTTACCGGCGGCGACGTTTGGGACAGTTGATCGTCACGGTGTTGGCATCAAGGGTTCCATAACCCATAATCGGTTCCCACATACCTTCGTTCGACGACCAGTTGCGCAGGCAGCCCACAATCTTTTCGTTTTTGAGTTTCCAGCCGGCCAGAAGCGCCGCCACTCCCGCGGCGTGGGCCGCCGCAAACGCCGTGCCGGCATCGGTGTCGTAGCCCCCGATCGAACCGCCGCAGTCGGCCGACGAACCTGCCAGCGTTGTGGACCAGATCGCAGCCGGATCCTCGCAGGCGGCCGTCGGATTTTGACTTCGACCATCCATTCCGCCGGGAGCACGCAGGGTCACACCCTGACCCGGATGCACCGGAAAGTTCGAGTACGGCGGGAGCCCGGTCTGCGGCGCCAGTGCCGCCACGCACACAACGCGCGGGTGAGCGGCGGGATGCTCGCAGAAAGGCAGCGCATCGTCCCCGGCAGGCGCGATCACGACGGCCCCCTTGTCCCAGGCGTAGTCGATCGCGGCATCGAGAGCCGCCGGCACCTCAACTCCGGCTGAGGCCCACACGGGAGAGGCCGGCTGAGAGGCCCCAACGAAAATCACGTCGGCTTTACGGTCGGCCGCCCGACGGATTCCCTCGATCAGCGCCGC
>JBHELF010000055.1:0-3348 GCA_046263155.1 Actinomycetota bacterium | reverse complement strand
ATTTCGTCTCGGGGCTGCAGGCTCTCCGCAGGGAGGGTCTCAGCCCCGAGATCTTTTTAGTGCACCTACCCGATGTGCGGCCGGTGCTCGGTCTCCTCATCGAACGTGTTCCCTTCGGCCGGGATCGGATTCGCTCTGAGCATGCGGGCCAGGTGCACGGTGTTGTGCGCCATCCAACGCGTGGTGCGTTCGGTGTAGGCGTGGTCTTGGCCGACCTCGATGTACGACGGCCCGGGTCCCGCGTCCCCCACCCAGTAGGTGTCCGAGTTCGGAGGAACCGTGCAGCCGAGGTGGGAGAGGTTGAACAACGTGGTTTCCGCAGCCGCGTGCGCTCCGTCCTCATTTCCCGTCACGACAACCCCGGCAACCTTGTTGTAAAGCGGGTACTGCCCCACCTCGTTGCGCTCCTGATAGGTGCCGTCCAACCTCTCGATGACGAGCTGCGCGACGCTCGATCGAACCCCGAACCAGATGGGAGTCGCGATGACCACGATGTCGGCGGCCTTGATCTTGTCCAGGATCAACGGCCACTCGTCTCCTTCGCCTTCGTAAGAGTTGATCCCCGTAGGTATCTGATAGTCGACCACGCGCACGATCTCACTCGTCACGTTCATCGTGTCGTACCACTCGATGACTTTCCGGGCCAAGGCCTCGGTATTCGAAATCTCCGGCGATCGCTTGAGCGTGCAGTTCAAAAAGATCGCCTTGAGCGCAACGGGTTCAGCCACCTACAACACCTCCTGTTTTGGCACTAGGGCTGAGCGACACGGTCGGCATAGCGGGCTCCTAGAGCCTCTTCGATCGCCTCGCCTAGATCGAGGACAACGCCATCTCGACCGCGCCCCGCGGTCAGAGACAGTCCCACCGACCAGCCTTGGGGCGTAACCGCGACCGGGAGCGTGAGGCACGGAACGCCCGCGAGGTTCATCGGACCCGTGATCGGGAGGTAAGCGATATCCGGAGACGTATCGCCCAGGGGCAGGTGAAGCGTGAGCTCATCCAGTCGCGGAGGCGGCGCCGGCATCGTCGGCGTCAGCACGACGTCGACGGAGCCGAATACATTGTCGAAGGCCTGAGTCACGAGTGCGCGCGCGATCTCCCCATTCGTTCGATCCTGTTCGCCCATCGCGGCTCCCAATTCGAGAAGCCGCAAGGTCTCCGGCTGAAACGCCTCCGGACGCGATGCAAGGTCGTCTTTCAAGAGCTCCGCGGTGTGCGGCAGCAACAGCGTGCCCACCCCGTAACCGGCGGCCTCTGCGCCCACGACGTCGACCTCGGTGGTGACCGCGACGAGGCCCTCGATCTCCTTGATCGCGATATCCAGCGCGGATGCGAAATCCGGGTCGAGGTTCTCGAAGAAGTGCCGGCGCGCAATGCCGATTCTCAAGGGCGCCACCTCCTCCCGGGGGAAGCTCTCGCCCGTCATCACCTCCAACAGCACACGGACGTCGCCCACGTTGCGCGCCATCGGTCCGATGTGATCGATCGCGGCCTCGCCGATCGCGAATCCATTCATGGGGACGCGCCCCCAGGTCGGCTTCAAGCCGACGATGCCGCAGAGAGACGCGGGGCACCTGATCGAACCCCCGGCATCCGTCCCGATGGCCGCGGGAGCAAATCCAGTGGCAACTGCGGCGGCCGAGCCACCGCTCGAACCACCGGCACCGTGCTCGACATTCCAGGGATTCCGAACCGGGCCGTGGGCACTGACCGTCGACGTCATCCCCAGCCCCCACTCGTGCTGGTTTGTGTAGCCGAGCACGACCGCCCCCGCGGCCTCGAGGCGCGCGAGCGGCTCCGCCGTGCCGCGGAGCCAGTGGCCTCCCACGTTGGAGCCGCAGGTTGGTTGCCGGTCGCGATCCACGAACATGTCCTTCACTGCGACCGGGATGCCGCCTAAGGGGCCCGAGGCCGCCCGGGCTTCATCGAGGGCGATCTCGCGAGTCTCGATCATGGAATTCAGACGGTCGTCGAGACCCGCCGTTCGCTCCAGACAGGAATCGACCGCGTCGACGGGAGCGATCTCCCCCACCTCGAGCGCCGCCCGGAGCGCCCGGACGCCGAGCTCGTATAGCTGCGCCATGGGCGCAAACCCTCTCACGAAGGTCATTTGCCCTGGTCGGGGGGCAGCGGCGAGCTTCACGGCGTCCGGCTCAATTCAAGTTCTGGAGGCGAAGGGCCGAAATTAGAGACGTAGAGCCCTGTAGCGAGAAAGGCAAACCTGCGGCGACGCAGGGGCGCAAAGCCAGGGGCCCGCGGTTTTACGCGGCGGGCAGCCCAGCTGCCGAACTGGGGGTAACAGGAATGCACATCAAGCGGTTGCTGGCGGGAGTCGGTTCAGCCGTTCTTCTATCGATCATCTTCTCGGTGCCAACGCCCGCGGCCCCCGCGCCGCCCGCGCCCTGGCAAGGCGAGCCTCAGCAAGCCGATTCGAATTGCTACAAGTTCAACAGCGCCGAGAAGGGCTTTCTCGCGCGCATCAATAACGAGCGCGCCGACCGCGACCTTGCGAAGCTGACCCTCGATCCGGAAGCCTCAAAGGTCGGCAAGGTGCACACGCGCGAGATGATCAAAGTCGGCGATCTCTACCACTCCACGGGGGACGACTTCGAGAAACGACTGACGAACTGGTGGACGATCGGCGAGAACGTCGGTAGGGGAAGCAACGACGTCGATCAGCTGCATGAAGCCTTTATGAACTCGAAGGACCATCGCAAGAACATCCTCGCCCCCAAGATGCGCTTCGCCGGCATTGGAGCGATCGTCGACGACGACACCCTGTGGGTCACGGTCATCTTCGAGAAGAGACGCAATCCCGGCACCACATTGAAGATGCCGGACTGTAATTAGATAACAGTCTTAGGCCGTCCCGCCCGCCCGCACCGCGGCCATGTCGGTCGATGTCGGTGTCGGCGAGGAGGCGGCCCCGACCGCCAGCTTCACGATGCGGCTGAGCGAACCCCACGTTGCACCGTCTCCCTGATAGACCGCTATCAGCTTCATCGTCGACTCTGCGACGACATCGACAGAAAAGTTGCCGTCGGTCGTAGTGATCACTTCGGTCGCGGATTCCCAGCGCGCTCCGGCCGGGCGTCGATAGATGGTGACGGAATGGGCGATCAGTCCCATGCCGGCCTCGTCGCTCAGGCGCCCGCTCAGTGTGACCGTCTGTCCGGCGGGCGCCGATTTCGGTGCGACCAAAGTGAGGGCGGTTGCCTTTTTGCCCGCGCCGACCACGGCGGCGGTTTCACTGCGGATCTCTCCCAGCGCTCGGTAAAGCTTGTCGCCGGGACACGCCGTCGCTCCCGCATCCCGATGGCCGGCGATGAAGGGAAGAGACTTCGTAAC
>JBHELF010000054.1:0-13276 GCA_046263155.1 Actinomycetota bacterium | reverse complement strand
GAGCTCCCGGAAGAAGTCCCGCACATCCTGGGTCCACGGCAGGTCGGGTGGCTCGCCGAACACTTCCTTCGCGAAGACGACCACGTCCCCGCGCCTGGGGTCGCGGAGGCGATAGCTCACCTTCTCCACGAGCACCCGGTCCCCGGCGCGCAGCGTGGGAAACATCGAACCCGAAGGGATGTAGAAGGCCTGCAACAGGAAGGTCTTGATCAAGACGGCGATGCCGAAGGCGAACAGGACCAGCAGCGGAACCTCTGCCATGCGGCGAAGCCAGGTATGCGCTCGCCCCGGAGCTCGCGACACAACCACGGGCCGGCGGTCTCGCGTGGGGGCGGGACCGGGAACCTTGGGTCGCCGATCCTCCGTCTTGAGCCGAGCCACCACCTCCGGTGCAACGCCGGAGGAATGGCTCGCCGCCGGATGGCCGATCTCCACGAGCCGATCCATCAACTCGCGCGAGGAAACCCCGAGTTCGCGCGCCACCTCGTAGACCCGCGGCATAGCGGAAAAGGGTAAAGGTCTAAGGCGGCTAGAGCGCCGCGAAGTCCGCCGGGGGCCAGATCAAGAGAAAGGCCTGACCGACGACGTGGTTGACCGGGATCGGACCGAAGTTCCGGGAATCGTCGGAGTTGTTGCGGTTGTCCCCCATCACCCAAATCATCCCCTCGGGAATCGTTTGGGGGCCGAAGTTGCCCGTCTGCATGTCGCCGGGCAGATACGTCTCCTCTACGAGATCGTTGTTGACGTAGACCTTGCCGTCGCGGCCCTCGATGATGTCTCCCTCGACGGCGATGACCCGCTTGATGAAGTCCTGCGATGTCCCGGTCGGGAACCCGAAGAGGTCGCGAAATGCGTTGGCGATGTCGATCCAGAAGGGCTCGTCCGGCCCCTCCGCTCCGGATACGACCTGCGCCAGGTCCTTTTCAAAAACCACGACATCGCCGCGACTCGGCTGCCCGAAGCGATAGCTCACCTTCTCGACAAGGACGCGATCGCCGATCCTGAGTGTGGGCTCCATAGAAGCCGACGGGATATAGAAAGCCTGCAACGCAAAGGTCTTGATCAGAAGGGCGATGCCGAAGGCAACGACAATTAGTACCGGGAGCTCTCGCCAGAAGGAGCGGTGTTTCGCCTGCGCGGCCTCGGGCTCGGCTCCATCGGCCGGTAACGGCTCCCGCTCGGCCCGATCCTCCTCCTGCGTCTGCGACACGGCTAGGCCTGGCGCTTCTCTTTGACTTTCGCCCTCTTCCCGACCCGGGTGCGTAGGTAATAGAGCTTCGCCCGCCGAACGTCGCCGCGAGTTACCACTTCGATCTTGGCGATCATGGGTGAGTGGACGGGGAAGGTCCGCTCCACGCCCACCCCAAAAGAGACCTTGCGTGCGGTAAATGTCTCCGAGAGCTGGCTCCCTCGCCTGCGGATCACAATGCCCTCGAAGACCTGGACCCGCTCGCGCTCGCCCTCGACCACCCGAACATGGACGCGCACGGTGTCGCCGGGCCGGAACTCCGGCAGATCGGTGCGCAGATAAGGTCGCTCGACGAGGTCGGTCGGGTTCACGCCTGCTCCTTCTCTTCTTTCGTCGGTCGGCCCGCGCGCTACGAGGGCCTTGTTGCTGCTGGTAGCCCGGACGGGATTCGAACCCGTGGTCTCCGCCTTGAGAGGGCGGCGTCCTAGGCCAACTAGACTACCGGGCCAGGTAGGCACCCCCTCCCCGGGGGCTCTTCCCACTCTAACGCAGCGAGCGAAATATCCGTCCAGATTGATATTCGTTCAGCTGGGGTGCCTGGACTCGAACCAGAACTAGCGGAACCAGAATCCGCCGGGCTGCCAATTACCCCACACCCCAAAGCAGCCGCGAAGGATAGTCGTCCTATGCCGCCGCCCGAAGACGAGCCAACGTCTCTTCCCGACCGAGGATCTCCAGCGATTCGAACAACGGCGGGGACACCAACGTTCCCGTGACCGCCGCCCGAATTGGCTGAAAGGCCTGTTTCGGTTTCAAGCCCCGCCCCTCCGCGACCGATCGCAGAGTGGCCTCTATCTTGTCGGCCGACCAAGCTTCGAGAGATTCGAGAGCGGCCGCGACAGCGCCCAGATAATCGCCCTGGCCCTCCAGCGCTCGCCGCGCCTTGTCATCGGGCTCGACGGAGTCAAAGAGGAATCGGATCATCGGGACGGCCTCGTCCAAGCGCTTGAGCCGGTCCCCGATCAGGGGAGCCACGGCGCGCAAAAGCCGTCGGCCCTCTTCGCCCTCGGCCGCGAGACCGGCTTCGACCGCCGCAGGGACGAGGCGCTCGGCGAGTTCGTCGGATGTGAGAGCCCGGATGTAATGGCCGTTCAGCCATTCGAGCTTCGCGACGTCGAAGGCGGCCGGGTTCTTGCCCACTCGCTCGAGAGAGAACTTCTCGATGAGGTCCGACCGAGAGAACACGTTGGTCTTGTCGTCGTACGACCATCCGAGAAGCGCCAAGTAATTCACCAATGCCTCGGGAAGAAAGCCCTGTGCCCGGTAGGCCGCTACCGAGACGTCCCCCCAACGCTTGGACAGCGGACGGCCGCGCTCATCGACTAACAGCGGAAGGTGCGCGAACACAGGTACGTCGGCAACATCGAGTCCCTCCCGGATAAGGAGCTGGCGAGGCGTCGCCGCTATGAGGTCCTCGCCCCGGATGACGTGCGTTATGTCCATCAGCAGGTCGTCCACCGCCGCGGCGAGCATGTAGGTCGCGGTTCCGTTCGAACGCACGATGACGAAATCGCTTATCTGAGCGGTCTCGGTCGCGACGCGGCCGCGCACCACGTCTTCGAACTCGATCGTGCGGCCGGGAGGCACCGCGAAGCGAAGCGAAAACGAGCGCCCCTCCGCCTCGAACGCCGCCCGCTCGGCCTCCGACAGATTTCGGCAGCGGCCCCTGTATCCCGGCGGCCGTCTCTCGGCCTGCGCCCGCTTGCGCTCGGCCTCGAGCTCCTCGGGCGTGCAGTAACAGCGATACGCCGCGCCCCGATCAACCAGGCGCGTGGCGGCCGAGCTATAGCGGTCGGCTCGTTTGCTCTGGACGTAGGGACCGTGAGAGCCGTCCTTGTCGGGACCCTCGTCCCACTCCAGCCCCAGCCAGCGCAGATCTCGCGTCACGCCTTCGTAGGCAGCCTCCTCCGTGCGCGCCGCGTCGGTGTCTTCGATCCGGAGGACGAAGCTGCCGTCGTTCTGGCGCGCGAACAGCCAGCAGTAGAGCGCGGTACGCGCATTGCCGACATGGATCGACCCGCTCGGCGCGGGCGCGATGCGAGTGCGGACCTTCCGATAGGTGCTACTCACGCTGGTCGGCCACCCGCCCGCCCTAGTCGTCAAGCGGATGTATACGTAACTAACGGAGCCGGAAGAACATCTTGGTGCGCCCGACCTCCTGCATCCGCTCGACGTTGCCGGCCTCGTCGGTTGCGCGCACGCGCACGACATAGCGGCCGTCGGGAAGCCTGTGGTTGAAGACGTATTCCCACCGGCCCTTGCCCTCGGCCCTGAACCAGAAAGTGTCTCCGCAGCCCGCGCTCACGAGACGACTTCCGTTCCACCAGCGACAGCCATTGCGCCCGCGGCGCTTCAAACTCAGCTCTACGAATTGGATGAACGACGCTCCATCGGTCGAAGTCCCCTTGATTCTCCGGAAGAACCTGTTGTTCAGAGTGATGCTCGAGGGAGGGTGCGAAATGATGCTTCGAGGTCGCCCGCGGTCGAGCACCTGGACTCCATGAGCGAGATCCCCGCCGAGCTGGGCCACCGCGACGTCGGGCCCGTCGACGATCGCCAGCTTGCCCACCTGGCGCAGTGCGACGTAAACCTTCCCCGCGAGGAAGTCGAGCTGATCGGGAGTGTCCCCCACGCCCTCGGTGACATCAAGCGACACAGTCGCCGTCGGCGTTTGGTTACCTTCGCTGATGTCAACGGTGATAAGCGTTTCGCTACCGCGCGCGGTTAAGTACGCGAAGTGCGCATCGGGGTCGACGGTCAGGCCGTGAACATCCGTTCCCTGGATCCGAAGGAGCTCCGTTAACGAATTGTTCGAGCTATCGAGCCGGGAAAGCACACCCTGCGAGGATCCGGCGCCGCCGTTCGAGCTGACGAGGAAGTCTTCCCCGTTGGCAAGACGATGCATGCCGCACTGCACCGCGCCGGGCGTCGCGATCTCTCCGCCGATCTGCGTCATGCTGGCGACGTCGACGACCGCGATCCCATCGGGGGCCAACGAGACGTACGCCTTGGACCCGTCCTCGGTGAAGACCGTGCAGATCGGAGATTTAGACAACGTCACACTGCGTGAGCCCAGCGCCACCGCGCCGGTCTCGGTCTGGACGTCGATCTCGTAGAGCGTCCTGTTGGCTATGTGCGCGGCCCACAACCTGGTGCCGTCGGGCAGCGGCATGGCCTGGTGCGTGTTGGGTGGCGAGGTCCCTTGATTGCCGGGAATAGTGAGATTTCCGACGATGGCACGGTCTGCGGTTCGGATCGACGTGACCGCTCCGTTGTTGACGCTCGCCACGAACGCGTATCTCCCGTCCGGCGAGAAATTCACGAGATGCGGAGCATCGCCGTTGCCGGCGAGATCGATCTCGCCGACGAGAATGTCATCCTGGATCACGTGGATCTTGTCAAGCGCCTGGTTCGTGACCCACACCTCCGTCCTGAGCTTCTCCTGAGCGCCGGTCGACGTCGCGGGAATAATGCCCAGCGTTAGCGCGACCATCATGAAGATCAACGAACTTAAGCCAAGGCCTTTGTTTCTTCTCGGTCTGTACATCAGCACCCCTTGCCGGCTCTTACGTCCACTCGATACAGCCCGCCGTACATCAATCATGCCCGTCCTCGGCGCAGTCCGCTCGCCCCTCAGCCGGCAGCAAACAAATCCCACTTCCCGGGGATGCCTTTCAGCGAATAGGTGCCCCGATCGGTGAAATCGATGCCGGAACCGGCTACCAGATCTCGCACCGTGCGGGAGACCAGCACCTCATCCGGTCCGGCCTGCGCCGCAACCCGCGCTCCGATATGAACCGCTATGCCCGCGATGTCACCCTCATCCAGCTCGCACTCACCCGTGTGCAGACCCGATCGGATCCGAAGCCCCATGTTCGTCATCTCATCTCGGATCTGTTTGGCACAAGAAATCGCTCGAGCGGGCCCGTCGAAGGTGGCGAGGAATCCGTCCCCAGTCCTACGAATCTCGCGCCCATTGAACTGCTGCAGGTGCCGGCGCACGACGAGGTCGTGCTGGTTGAGCAAAGAGCGCCAGGCGGAGTCCCCAATAGTGGCAAGTTGATCGGTCGAGCCGACGATGTCCGTGAACAGGATTGTCGCAAGGACCCGGCTGTGCGAGGGAAGGGGACGGGTCCCGGTGACAAATTCCTCGAAATGGTCCAGCACCTCGTCGCTCTTCACGAAGGGGAGGTGATCCGGCCCCTCGAACTCGACATATCGAGCACGAGGAATGCGGGCCGCGAGGTCGCGACCGGCGTCGACTGGAGCGACTCTGTCGCCCATGCGGTGCATGACAAGAGTGGGCACGTTGATAGAGGCAAGCAGGGCCCGAATGTCGATCTCCGAAGCCAGCGTGAACATGGCCCGAAATGCACCCGGACTCAGGGCGGAGCGTTCGAAACGCGCCCAGCGTTCAAGAGCGAGTGGATCGCCTGCGACGGTGGGCGCGGCGAGTTGCAGGAAGGTGCCCTCGCCCCAGCCGTCGACGAGAGCATCGAGAGTCTTCCATGCGATCTCCGGATCCCACCCATAGAGACAATCGTCCGAGCGAAATAGCCTGGGGAAGGCGCTGCACAAAGCGAGGTGGGTTACGCGCTCGGGATAAGCGGCCGCGAACAGCGCACTCATCGAACCGCCTTCGGAGACTCCGAATATCGCAGCCTGCTCACATCCGGCGGCATCCATTACGGCCGTCAGGTCGTCGCTTCGCTCTTCCAGAGTAGGGGCTCCTTGGAATGCGTCCGACGCACCACTCCCCCGTTTGTCGAAATGGATGACGCGGCCGATCTTCGCCAATCTTTCGAGAAAGTTAGCGACGAAGGGAACTTCCCAGGCCTGATCGACATGCGACGCGATGCCCCAGACCAACACGATGTCGCGAGAACCTTCCCCGAACACCTGATACGCGATCCTGGGAGCACCGTCGGGGGTGTATCTAGTCTTCGGAACAATCATTGGAAAGAATTAGCGGCGCCATGCGCCTTATACCTCGACGAAGTCCAGCCAGTCGAAGTACTTCTCGTCTTCTCCCTTGACGATCGCAAAGTATTTCTGCTGCAGCGTCTGCGTGATGGGGCCCGGCTCGCCGATCATCCGGCCGTCGATCTCGCGCACCGGAGTGACCTCCGCGGCCGTTCCGGTGACGAAGACCTCCTCCGCGGTGTAGAGGTCGGACCGTGTGAGGGGCCGCTCGAAAATCGGCATTCCGAGGTCCGCCGCGATCGTCATGATCGAGTCGCGCGTGATACCGGGCAGAGGGCCCGCGATCAACGGTGGGGTCAGGATCTCGCCGTTCACCACGATGAATATGTTCTCGCCGGTGCCCTCGGAAACCTGCCCCAGCGGATTCAGCACGATCGCTTCGTCGAATCCGGCGTGCACCGCTTCGAGCTTGGCCATCGAAGAGTTGATATAGGCGCCCGTCGCCTTGGCGGAAGGCGGAATGATGTTCGGATCCTGGCGTCTCCAGGACGAGATCGTCATACGGACGCCTTGGGTCAGGGCTTCCTCGCCCAGATACGCGCCCCAGTGCCACACGGCGATCGCGACGTCGACGGGATTCTTCTCCGGGTTCACTCCCATCTCCCCACCGAAGCCGCGGTACGCGATCGGCCGCACGTAACAAGATGCCAGTCCGTTGACCTTTATGAGCTCGTGCGTTGCCCTTCTCAGCTCCTCCACGGGGTGGGGGATCTCCATCATGAAGATCTTGGCCGAGCGATCCATTCGCTGGAGATGGTCGCCGAGCCGGAAGACCGCGGGGCCGCGCGAGGTCTCGTAACAACGAATGCCTTCGAACACGCCGCTTCCATAGTGGAGCGCGTGAGTCAGGACGTGAATGGTCGCGTCCTTCCAGTCGACGAGCTTTCCATTCATCCAGACCTTGTCGACCGGCTGGATCGGCATTGACCCCCCTTTTCGGCTAAAGCGCTGCCGGAGCCTACTCCGCAACCAATATCAAACGGGCGTCTCGCAGGCGCGCTTCTTTCACGATGTCGTCCAGAACTTCTTGAGGGATCGGAGAGTCCACGGCCAGGGCCATCAGCGCCTCTCCCCCCTCGCTCTGGCGCCCCACCTGCATGTTCGCGATGTTCACGCCCGCGGCCCCCAATAGGGTGCCCACGATGCCCACGATCCCGGGTCGGTCCTCGTAGCGGAAGAAGGCCATCACGGGAGCAAACGCCATATCGATGTCGTACTCGTAGACACGGACGAGACGCTCGGTATCCCTCTTGCCGACGAGCACTCCCCCGACGGTCACGGTCTCCGACGGGCTGGAGGCGCGCGTCTGCAGCAGGTTCACGTAATCCAGGGAGTGCAGAGACTTGCTCTCCTCCCAGGTGATGCCGCGATCGGTGGCGATGATCGGTGCGTTCACGAACGTCACCGGCTCGTGGACGACGCTTGCAAACGACCCCTTCAACCCGGCGAGCGTAAGAGCACGCGTGTCGTGATCGGCGACGCTTCCGTGATACTCGAATCGCAGCGATTCCACGCCCCCTCCCGCGAGAGCCACGGCCACCCTTCCGAGCAACTCGGCCAGCTTCAGGTAGGGCCTCACGGCCTCGGCGATATCTGGCCCAACGTCGACGTTTACGGCATAGGGAACGAACTCTCCGCGCAGCGCGAGCAAGACCTGCTCCGCGATCGCGACGCCCGCCTTGTCCTGAGCCTCGGCCGTAGCCGCACCGAGATGTGGGGTCACGACCACGTTGGGCAATCCGAAAAGGGAATGGTCGGTCAGGGGCTCGGAATCGAAGACGTCCAGCGCCGCGCCGGCGACTCGTCCGTCCTTCAGCGCGGCCACTAGTGCGTTCTCGTCGATGAGCCCACCCCGGGCCGTGTTCACGATCCTTATGCCGGGCCGCACCAGCTGGAGCTCGCGTTCTCCGATAATCCCCACCGTCTCGGGCGTTTTCGGTAGATGGATCGTGAGGAAGTCCGCTCGCCGGCAAACCTCGGCCACGCTTGAGACCAACTCGGCGCCCATCTGCCGCGCACGAGCGGCGGCGACGTAGGGATCGAAGGCGATGAGGCGCATCCCGAAGGCACTAGCCCTCTGCGCGACAAGAGTTCCGACGCGGCCCAGCCCGATGATTCCCAGCGTCTTTCCATGAAGCTCGACGCCCTGCCAGCGCTCCCGCTCCCACGAACCTCCCGTCAGGGCGGCGTGCGCCGCAGGCACGTTGCGCGCCTGTGCCAGCAACAGCGCGAGCGTGTGCTCGGCCGCCGACAGCACATTGGACTGCGGCGCGTTCACCACCAATACGCCGTGCCGTGTAGCGGCGTCGACGTCGACGTTGTCGAGCCCGACCCCCGCGCGCCCGATGACCTTAAGGTTCTCGGCCCGTTCGATCAGCTCGGCGTCCACCTTCGTGGCGGAGCGAATCAAGAGCGCGTCGTAGTCGGCGATGGTCGCGAGGAGGTCGTCGCGCGCGGCGCCGAGGCGCGTATCCACATCGAGGTGCTCGCGCAGGCGTTCGAGGCCCGCCTCTGAAAGACGTTCGGTTACCAGAGCTTTCATCACGTGATCGTACTTAGTACGAAGTCGATGGAGCGCGTCAAGAGCTCGACGTCCGATGGTTCCACGGCGGGATAGAGCGCCACCCTGATCTGGTTCCGACCCAGTTTGCGATAAGGCTCCGTGTCAACGATGCCGTTGGCGCGCAGTACCTGCGCCAGACGCGCGGCATCGACGCGATCCGCGAAGTCGATCGTTGCGACCACGTTGCTGCGTTGCGCCGGATCGGTCACGAACGGCATCGCCACGTCGCTGAGCTCCGCCCATTCGTAGATGATCTGGGCGGATCGGGCACAGCGCCCACAGGCCCACTCGAGCCCACCGTTAGCGAGTATCCAGTCGAGTTGCTCGACGAAGAGAAACAGGGTCGCCAGGCCGGGCGTGTTGTAGGTCTGATCCTTTCGTGAGTTCTCGAGCGCGAATGCCAGGTTCAGTGAGGGAGGCACATACCGATCCGCGGCGGCCAGCGATTCGATCCGCTCGATCGCCGCCGGCGAGCACAATGCCACCCATAACCCTCCGTCCGAGGCGAAGCATTTCTGCGGCGCGAAGTAATAGACGTCGAAGTCTTCTACCTCCACGGGCAGCCCGCCGGCGGCCGAGGTGGCGTCCACCGCGACGAGACCCGGACCTGCGGGCCGGGCGACCGGCATGGCCACACCGGTCGAGGTCTCGTTATGGGTGAGAGCGAAGGTATCGACCTCGTCTTCGGCGCGGAACTCGGGATGCGTACCCGGTGCCGATTCGATGAGCGCCGGGTCGCTCAGATAAGGAGCAAGCGCCACGGCCTCGGCGAATTTTCGGGAGAATTCGCCGAACACGAAGTGTTGGCTGCGTCGCTCGATGAATCCACAGACAAGTGCGTCCCAAAGCACCGTAGTGCCGCCGACCCCGAACACGACCTCGTAACCATCGGGCAGGGAGAAGAGCTCGATCAAAGCGGACCGCGCCCGGGCGACGAGCGCGCGGACCGGATCCGCGCGGTGGCTGGTGCCGAGGAAACCGGATGCGGCGGCAGCGAGCGCGGCCACCGCCTCGGGTCGAACCTTCGAGGGGCCCGACGCGAACCTTCCATCCCGAGGCCGCAGCTCAGACGGAATCACGATGTCCATTGCGACATCCTCCCAATCGGACGTGACTTTGCAATCACGCCCGGATAACGGGCCTCGTTGCAATGTCAACCCGTAAGGAGAGGCATGGGATGATTCGGTGACTTCCCCCCGGAACTACTTAGGGAGTGTGCGCGATCCGTATCTCATCCAAGACCGCGTCCATCGCGGAATCGCCGACCCTGGCGATCGACGCGCAGGCGAAGGCCCTCAAGGCCGCCGGTGTCAATGTCATCGGGTTCGGCGCGGGCGAGCCCGACTTTCCGACGCCCGAGCACATCGTGAATGCCGCCGTCGAGGCCGCCCGCCACGAGCCCTATCACCACTACACCCCCGCGGCAGGCCTTCCGGAGCTGCGAGCGGCGATCGCGCGCAAGACCGCTCGGGATTCCGGCTACGACGTGGAGGCGTCACAAGTGCTCGTGAGCAACGGGGGGAAACACGCCCTCTACAACGCGTTCATGGCAACTCTCGACCCCGGCGACGAGGTGCTGCTGCCGGCCCCGTACTGGGTGAGCTACCCCGAGATGATCCGTCTCGCCGACGGCATCGTCGTTGAGTTGCCGACCACCGAGGAAACGGGGTTCAAAGTCACCCTCGATCAGCTGGATGCCGCGACCATCGATCGCACGAAGATGCTTCTGTTCGTCTCACCCTCGAACCCAACGGGGGCCGTCTACGACCCGAACGAGGTGGAGGCCATCGGGCGGTGGGCCGCCGACCGCGGACTCTGGATCGTGACCGACGAGATCTACGAGCACCTGGTCTACGGCGACGCCGTCTTCGCGTCGATGCCGGTGAAGGTCCCCGACCTTGCCGACCGCTGCATCGTGATCAACGGAGTCGCGAAGACCTATGCGATGACCGGATGGCGGGTTGGCTGGATGATCGGACCGGCCGACGTGGTGGCCGCGGCCGCTTCGCTGCAATCGCACGCCACCTCCAACGTTTCAAACGTCGCACAGGCCGCGGCGCTCGCCGCCGTTTCTGGCGATCTCGAGGCAGTCAACGAGATGCGCGTCGCATTCGATCGACGCCGCACGACGATGCACAAGTTGCTGAACGACATCCCCGGCGTCGTCTGTCACGAACCGCAGGGAGCCTTTTATTGCTTCCCGTCCCTCAAGGCTGTGCTGGGACAGACCATCGGGGGCCGCGAGGTCACCGACACGATCACGCTGGCCGAGGTCATCCTCGAGCAGGCCAAGGTGGCGATTGTTCCGGGCGATGCGTTCGGAGCCCCCGGCTACGCGCGCCTTAGCTACGCGCTGGGCGACGACGATCTCCTTGAAGGAATTGGCAGAATTTCGGATTTACTTTCCTAAGCGAGCCACCCGCCCGCCCCAAAACAAGTTTCCCTTAAGTTGTTTTCACGATCAGAAGGTCGCAGGGCGCGTGGTGCGAGACTTTGTTCGGCACGCTTCCCAAGAGAAAGCGTTGGACTCCGGTCATTCCTTTGTTGCCGACTACGAGCAAGTCCGCGCCCACCTTGTCCGCGACATCGATCAAGACCTCGGAGGGATCGCCGTGCTCCAGCCGCGTATCCGGCTCGATGTCTTCTTTTCTCGCTACCGACAGGGCGCGTTCGAGGACATCCTCGCCCGAGTCCGCGCTCGCCACGTGCTCGGAGTCTTCCCGCTGCGCATACAGAACGGTTAGGTGCGCGCCCTCGCTCCCGGCCAACCTGGATGCCTCTCGGAGCGCCGCCATCGAGGTGTCCGACCCGTCGACTCCGCAGATGATGTTTTCGTAGCCCATCGTCAATCCGTCGTCCGCACGATGAGGACGTTGCACGGAGCATGGTGCGAGACCTGGTTGGCGACGACCCCCAAAGGAAAGCGTTTGGACATCCCGCGATTGCCGACCACGATCAGATCGGCCTTCTCCTCCTCGGCGAGGTCGATCAGCACCTCGGCAGGATCGCCCTCGCGGAGAAACGTCTTCACGGTGATGCGGTCGCCATAGTGCTTCTCGACATCGGTCAGGAGTCCCTGGCCGGCATCGATACCTCGCTGCGCGCCGGCATCCCTAAGCGGAGAGCCCTCCGGGGTCTTCGAAATGGGCTGGCTGTAGGCGACGAGGAGCTCGGCCCCCGTCTTCGATGCGAGCTCGGCGGCGCGCGCCACGGCGCGCGACGCGGGACCGTAGCCGTCGGTCCCCACCAGGATTCGCTTGTACACGCCGCCGAAGATATCCGAGCGCGGGTCAGGCTTCCAGGTTCGGGCGCCCTAGCACTTCATCACCGGCTTGCCCTCGGTGCCGTGGCGCGTCCCGCGTTCGTCGACCAGCAGCGGGATCAAGGGCTCCGCGGTCTGGCCCAGCGTGACGAAAAAACCTCCCGCCCGAGCGGTGTATGAAATCCCCTGAAGGGCGAGCGCCTTTGCCACGTCCCCGACCTGCGAGGCGCTCAGCATGTATCCGCAGGGGGGTGGGTCCACGACGTCGGAGTCCTCCGGGGGCTGGTTATCGGCGCCGCCGAAGTAAAGCGGCGCGCTGCGGCGCAGGCCCTCGAGGATCTTTCTGCGCTCCGCCTGCGACGTAACGCGCATGGCCTCCACGCCCCGATCTCTCATGAAACGAAGGGTCGCAAGCGATACCGCCATGTGACTGGCCACGCGCCGGCGCGCCACCGCGGCCTGGCTCATCACCTCGTCGGGACCGTTACGCACGTCCATATCGACCCGGGTTTCGACGAGTATCCCGAGCGAGTGGCGAAGCCCCATTGTGTTTCGCGCGATGCCCTCATCGGCGTCGCCGGCGGACTGGTAAACGTTTTGGTCGGCGACCTCGTATTGGCCGTATTCGTCCGCCGTGTAACCCTGCTCCTCGGCATCCAAGGCGATGTATTCCTCGGCCAAGACCTTGGCGAGATCGTGGACCTGCTCGTCGACGTTCAAGTTGCGCGGCCACAGATAGAGCACCTCGTCGTCGTAGATAACCGGCAGCCCCGGCCCGTACTCGTGCAGGTCGATGACCGCGTCCGGTTTCCACTGCAGGACAACGGAGGCGACGGCGCGCGCCTCGGGGGTCTGAAGGTTCAAGTGATCGCGGTTGATATCGACGCCGTTCGCGTTCTCGCGATCATTCGCTTCGCGCCCGTCCGGATTGGCCGTCGGAATGAACAGGATCGTGCTGGTGGCCAATTGTTTGACGAGCTGCGGATCGTCGGTAAAGGCGAGGTCCCTGAGCAACATGAGACAGGCCTCCCGTCCTGCAGGCTCGTTACCGTGCTGCGTGCACACGAACAAGATCGTGGGCTCGCCATGTGCAACCCCTGCGTCCCGAGGACGCGGATGGCCGAGACGAACGAGATGCAACGGCCGCTTCTGCACGGTCTTGCCGATCTGCGAGATGGAGACCCTGGCGGAGAGTGAATCCACTTTTGCCAGGAACTTC
>JBHELF010000053.1:0-9499 GCA_046263155.1 Actinomycetota bacterium | reverse complement strand
CAGCGAACCCGTGCTGGTGATGGAGGCAAACCTCGACGACATGAACCCGGAGGTCTTGCCCTACGCGCTCGAGCAGTTGATCGTCGCGGGCGCTCAGGACGCTTGGGTGACGCCGGTTCTAATGAAAAAAGGTAGGCCGGGCTTCGTTCTCGCCGCCATGTTCCGCGCCGAGAACCACGACCGCGTCGCGGATGTCTTCTTCCGAGAGACGACGACTCTCGGCGTTCGCGTGCACGACGCGAACAAGCTGGCGCTGACCCGAGAATGGGTCGAGATTCATATCGAGGACCATCCCTTACGCGTGAAGCTGGCCCGCCGAGGGGGTGCCGTCGTCACCGCTTCGCCCGAGCACGAAGACGCTCTAAAGGTCGCGCGCGCGACGGGGATTCCGCTGCGAGACGTCTATGCGCGGGCGCAGGCCACCGTGCAAGCCATGGACATCATCAATCCGGGAGCTCGAGAGCAACCCAGTCGATCTGACTGAAAAAGGTGCTGTAGATCGGATTCACCACACGGTCGGAAAACACGATCGTGACCTTGTCCCACGACCAGGGAATCCAGGCCCCACTCTCCGTCGCTCGACGGTTCACCTCCTCCCAGAGAGCGGATCGTTCGGGGCCGAGAGGCGTGCGTGATGCTTGGTCGATCAGACGGTTGATGGTCGGATCGTCTATCTCTGATTCATTGAGATTGTCTTCGTCCCGGATGCTGTCTCCGTGCCAGGTCGGATTGAAGAAAGTAAAGGCATCGTTGTAGTCCTTGCACCAACCGCCCGACACTCCGACATCGGTGTTGCTCGCCGGCACCCGGTAGTACTTGAGAAGGTGATTGGGAAACCGGGGAAGCTTCGGTTTGATGTTGTGGAACCCCAATTGCTCCAGGTCCGCCGCAACCGACTCGAAGATCCGGTCGTGCGGAGCGTCGTTCGGTCCCACCATGAGAATCTCATTGTCGTAGCCATTGGGCCACCCCGCGCGAGCCATGAGTCGGCGCGCCTTGTTCATGTCGCCGGCCATCTGGGCACTGGCGAAGGGGTTGTACTCATCGGAGGGCAAGTGGCCTCCCAGGCCTGGCGGCAGGACGCTGGTCGCGACCTCGCCGGTCATTGAGCCCCCAAGAATCCGTTTCAAGTTGTTGCGATCGATCGCGAAGTTGACGGCGCGACGTACGCGCACATCGTCAAATGGTTCCTCGGTTGTGTTCAGAAAGACATACCTCGTACAAAGCTGAGGCTCGGGGAGCACCTGATTGCGAAGCTTTCGGTCACGAAGCAGGTCGGCAAGTTGGGGGCCGGTGGGCTCGGAATCGACGGCGATGTCGAACTCACCTTCCAGTACCTTCTGGACGGCCACCTCTGCTTGAAAACCGATGCGCCAGAGAACTCCCTCGGCGTTTGCCGCTCGGACGTCGTCGGTCTCGCGGTTCCAGAACGTGTTTCTCGCCAGGCGCATTAGGTGGTTTTCGTCGAGGCGGAGGATGTAGTAAGGCCCCGTCGCCACCGCGTGCCGCTCGTATGTGGATTCGGTCTCTCGGTCGTAACGCGCCGCCGCCTTGCGCGCTACCGGTCCGGAGGCAGGCATCGCCAGGCGATAGGGCCAGTCGCCTGCCGGCTCCGTGAGCTCGTAAATAATGGTTTTCTCGTCGGGACACTGAATGCCGCTGATCTCGTCGGCCGCGCCGGCCTTGAAAGCCTCGGCCCCCTCGAGGATCTCGTACATGAAGGAGTAGCCACCCCGTACGGAATCCAGAAAGAGGCGTTCGATGCCGTACTTGAAGTCCGGGCAGGTGATCTCGCGGCCGGTGACCCCCGCGACGTGTTCCCCGCCGATCTTGGGCCCGAACTTGATCCCTCTCTTGATCCTGAAGGTCCAACGGGTTGAGTCGGCGTTGCGCGAGCCCGCATCGACCGCCAGGTCGGGGACCAGCATGTTTTGCTCTTCGAGGTCTGCCACCGCGGGATAGGCCACGAGGGTTCTGTACACGCCGCGCGCCAGAAACCACGAGGGCTGGTAGTACATACGACCCGGATCGAGAGTGTCGATGTTTCCCGAAGAGATCAGCCGCAAGATTCCGCCCGGTTCTGGGGGCGTGACCACCACGGGTTCGTCGGCCTCGCACACCATCCCGAGCAGCAAGATGCTCGCGGCCAAGACAACTCTGGCCGAGGGAGGGAGTGCCGGGGCGGACCGCCGGAGGCGACCCGCCCACCTCACGCGACTACTTCCTTGACTTCGGCGAAGTGGCACGCGCTGGGATGCCCCTGACCACGATCGATCAGGGCGGGAACCTCCTCCGCGCAAATGTCTTGCGCCTTCCAGCAGCGCGTTCGGAAACGACATCCCGAGGGTGGATTCGCCGGGCTCGGTACGTCGCCGGTCAGGACGATCCGGGCGCCGCGTCCTCGCTTGGTCGGATCCGGCACGGGCACCGCCGAGAGAAGGGCCTGCGTATACGGATGCGAAGGTCTTTCGTAGACATCGGCGTGAGTGCCGGTCTCGACGATCTTGCCGAGATACATCACCGCCACGCGGTCGGAGATGTGCCTGACGACAGACAGGTCATGTGCGATGAAGATGAAGGAGAGAGAGAACTCGTTCTGCAACCTCTCTAACAAGTTGACCACTTGAGCCTGAACCGAGACATCGAGAGCCGACACGGGCTCGTCCAGAAGGATGATCTCGGGGTTGAGCGCAAGCGCCCGAGCAACGCCTACACGCTGTCGCTGGCCGCCCGAAAACTGATGCGGATAGCGGTTCTTGTGATCCGGGTGAAGACCCACGACCTCTAGGAGCTCCTGCACTTTGGAGTCCCGTTGCCCCTTGGGAACGACGCCGCGATGGATCTCCCAGGGCTCCGACACGATGTCCCCGACGGTCATACGCGGGTTCAACGAGGCATAGGGGTCCTGGAAGACGATCTGAATGTTGCGACGGAGCTCGCGCATCTCGCGCTTGTTCATCTGAAAGATATCTCGGCCTTTGTAATACGCATGTCCGGCCGTCGCCTCCTCAAGGCGCAACAGCAGGCGGGCGGTTGTGGATTTGCCGCACCCAGACTCGCCGACCAAACCCAGGGTCTCGCCCGGATACAGATCGAAGTCCACGCCGTCAACCGCACGCACAGCTCCGATCTGCTTCTTGAAGATGATTCCCCGCGTCAGCGGGAAGTGCTTTACGAGACCTTCGATCTTGAGGATGGGTTCTTTTGCCTGAAGAGGAGTCGCCGTCATGCTCGCCGCGCCGTCCCCTCGATCACGTCCTGCCAGAAGTGACAAGCACTGCGTCTGTCCTTCGTCACCTCGTACAGAGGCGGTTCATCGGTCACGCAGATGTCCTGGCGATAGGGACAACGCGGGTGGAAGGGGCAGCCGGAGGGAATCCGCATCAGGTTGGGTGGAGACCCTTTGATCGGATTCAGCTCGACGCCTTTTTGGTCGAGCCTGGGAATCGACTGCATCAACCCTTCGGAATAGGGGTGCGCGGGATTGCCGTAGACGTCGAAGACGGAACCGGTCTCCACGATCTTGCCGGCGTACATGACGACGACCCGGTCGGCGACGTCGGCAACGACGCCCAGGTCATGGGTGATGAGGATGAGGCCCATGCCCGTATCGCTTTGCAGCGCGTCCAGAAGTTCCATGATCTGCGCCTGCACCGTCACGTCCAGAGCAGTGGTGGGCTCATCCGCGATCAGAATGTCGGGATCGAGCGATAGTGCCATCGCGATCATCACGCGCTGGCGCATGCCTCCAGAGAACTGGTGCGGGTAGTCGTTGACCCTCTCGCCGGCGGAGGGAATGCCGACTCGCTCCATAAGCTCGACCGCTTTCTTCTTCGCGTCGCGCTTCGGCATGTCGCGGTGGACCATGAACATCTCGGCGATCTGATAGCCGACCGAGAAAACGGGGTTCAGGGACGTCAGAGCATCCTGGAAGATCATCGCTATCTTCTGCCCACGGACCGTACGTCTCTCCGACTCCTCGATCGTGAGTAGATCCACCTCGCGAAAGCGAATGGCTCCGCGCGTAATGAATCCGGGAGGGGACTCGATCAAACCCATCACGGTCTGAGCGCTGACGCTTTTTCCCGAACCCGACTCACCCAGGATCGCGAGAGTCTCGCCGGCATCCAGCGTGTAGGAGATTCCATTAACCGCGTTCACGACTCCATATGCAGTCCGAAACTCGACGTGAAGATCCTCGACCTCGAGAAGCCGGCCGCGGTGAGGCTCCCGGGGTGCGACATCGGTCGGGCGCGTGGGCACTTCCTTAATCCCCACTTAAGTACTCACTCAGTGCAGCCGAGGGTCGAGGGCGTCCCGCAGCGCGTCACCCAGAAGAATGAACGTAAAGACCAAGATCACCAAAAAGATCGCTGGGAAGAAGAGGAGATGAGGACTCGCAAGTATGCGTGCTTGGGCGCTGCTGATCATTAGACCCCACGATATCGATGGCAGCTGCAATCCGACCCCCAAGAACGACAGCGTGGCTTCGACGGCGATGACAATACCTACGGTGATGGTCGCATAGACGATTACCGGCGCGATTCCATTCGGAAGTATGTGAGTTCGCAGGATTCTGAAGTCGCTTGCACCCAGAGCGCGAGCGGCCTGGACATAGTCCATTTCCTTCACGCTGAGCACGGAGGAGCGCATGAGGCGCATCATCGTGGGCCACGTAAGGATCATCAGGGCCAGGCTGACCTGGAAGAGACCGCGGTCGCCTAAGAAGTTGAGAATGATGATTCCGCCCAACGTGATCGGGATGGCGAACCAGATGTCCGCGATTCTGGCGATGACGGCGTCTATCTTGCCGCCGTAGAACCCTGAGATGGATCCGAGCGTGATGCCGATCGTCGTGGCAAACAGCACGGTGAGCAAGCCAATGGTCAACGAGACATGCGTCCCGTAGATCACGCGCGTGTAGTAGTCGCATCCTTGAACGTCGAACCCAAATAGGTGCGCTCGACTCGGAGGAAGGATCGAGTTCGAGAGATCACAATTGCGCGGATCGCCGTTGGCAAAGAGGGTCGGCCAGAACGCCATCAGGCTATAGATCACCAGGAGTACGGCCGGGATAATGAACAGCGGATTGCGTCGTAGCTGTCTCCAGGCGTCACCCCAGAGACTGGCTTGTCGCAATGGAGCATCGCCGGCGGCCGCCGTTACCTGAGCCCCGGCTGCGCTGGGGTCGGCCCCTCCGAGCGTCGGCCCGACCTGGATCGACTCAGGTTGCGGAGCCTCGATCCCCGCGAGCTCGACGCCCTCCCTTAGGGCCTCATCGTCGGGGAGTGGTGTGGGTGCGGTCGCCTCCCGTGCGCGTCGCGCTCGCTTACTCATAGCGGATCCGCGGATCCAGGACTGCATATAGCAGATCGACTAACAGGTTGGCGAACATGTAGATGAGGACACCCGCAGTCACGATCCCGACCACGAGCGGGCCATTCTGGGAGCGCACGGCCAGAAAAACCTCACGACCGATTCCGGGGATGTTGAAGATGCCCTCGGTGACTATCGCCCCCGCCATAAGTGCTCCCAGGTCGATCGCAAGAAAGGTCACCACCGGTATCAGCGAATTACGCAATGTGTGGCGGCCCACGACTCGCACCCGGGAAAGGCCCTTGGCAATTGCCGTCTTGACGTAGTCCGCCCTTAGATTTTCGCCGAGCGAAGTGCGCAGCAGACGCGCTATGTAGCAGAGCGACAGGGACCCCAAGACCATCCCAGGTAATGCGTAGCTGAACCATCCGTGCTGCAGGCCGGCGATTGGAAAGATGTCGTACTTCACGCCCAACAGCAGCTGAGCCAAAAAGCCCAGCACGAAGATCGGGACAGAGACCACCGTGATGGTCGAGACGAGCACCAAGTTGTCTATGAAGGAGCCTCGCCTCAGTCCGGCCAGGATTCCCGCGAGGATGCCCAGAATCGCCTCGAACAGAAAGGCGATCATTGCCAAGCGCGCGGTGATGGGAAACTTCTCTTTCATGATCGTAAGAACTTCCTCGCCATTGAACGTCTTGCCGAAGTCACCCTGGGCGAGCCCGGCGACATACTTGCCGTACTGCACCATCAGAGGCTCGTCGAGGTGGAAGTCTTCTCTGAACTCTCTCTGCACCGCGGGTGGCAAGGGGCGTTGCCCGCCGAGGGCTCGGATTGGATCGCCGGGAAGGGCAAAGACCATTATGAAGATAAGAAATGTGGCGCCGAAGAAGACAGGAACGAGCTGCAGCAGGCGCCTGATCAGAAACCGGCCCACTCAAGTCCTCCACTAAAGAAGGGAGCGGCCTCACATAACAGACCGCTCCCTCACATGCTAGCGCGAACTCCTTTACTTGTCGGTGACGACCACCTCGGCCACACGGACGAAACTAAACACATCCGTGATCACATTGTCGACGCGTTCCCCATAGCCCCTCAGCGTCACTCCGAACCACAGTGGAGTAGCGGGCAAGTCCTGAAGGATCTGGTCCTCGGCCTGGTGGTAGAACTCGATCGCCTCGTCGAGCGAATCGGCGGCATTGCCCTGGGCGATGAAGTCGTCGACGATCTTTGACCCGGGCACGTCTTCGTACCCGAACTCCTGAGATGACCCACTACCCGCAAAGATCGGCTCAAGATAGTTCTGCGGGCTTGGGTAATCGAAGACCCACGCGGAGCGGTAAGGGCCGGTCAACTCGTGGTTGTCCTGCTTGGTCAGATACTCCTCGAAGGCGAGGCTCTCGAACTTGTAGGTGATATCTAGGTTTTTGCGAAGCTGGTTGCCGAGGGCCTCCATCCACTCCTCGTGACCCCCGTCATTGTTGAACCAGAGAGTGATCTCATCCGGACCACCATTTGCGTCCCACAGCTCCTTGGCCTTATCGGGATTGAACTGGCAGATCTCGCCGCAGACATCATCGCGGAACCCCGGAACGACAGGCGAGATGATCGACCCAGCCGGCGAATAGGCCCCTTGGAAGATCGCGTTGGTGATCGCCTCGCGGTCGATGGCCATCGAAACGGCTTGACGGAGCTCTAGCTTGTCCCAGGGCTCCTGGTAGAGCGGAAAGCCCAGATAACCAAAGTACGAGCTCTCCTTTTCCACGTAGCGATCTCCAAGTTCTTGTGGCGCCTGTGCAAGCACCTCCGTCGGGAGACGGTCGATGATGTCGACCTCGCCGGCAAGAAGGTCCGTGTATTCGGTGTTCACGTCGGCATAGATCCGGAACTCGATCGCGTCGGCATTGCCGGGCGTTCCGGCATAATCCTCATAGCGCTTGACCTTCACGAACTGGTCGTGCTTCCACTTGCCGTCCATCTGGTAGGGCCCGTTACCGATAGGTGCCTGGTTGAATGCATCCGGGTCGTCGTAGAACGCCTGCGGCAACGGATAGAAGGCGCCGTAGCCCACCGTCAGAGGGAACTGGCTGAACTCGTCGCTCAGCGTAACTTCGAAGGTCGTCTCATCAATGACCTTGAGTCCACTCATCTCCTCAGTCTTGGGCTTGCCCTCAGCGGGGTTGAGATCGTCGTAGCCCTCGACGTTGGCGAAAAAGTAGCTGTTCAGTTGCTTGTTCGGAGCATAAGAGGCCCAGTTCCACGCGTCGACGAAGGATTCCGCGGTTACGGGCTCCCCATTGTGGAACGTCCAACCGTCTTTGATCGTGACCGTCCACACCTTTTGATCGTCACTCTCGATGGACTCGGCCATCACGTTGAACGGCTCGGCCGTGTCCGGGTCGTAGTCGACGAGCGGAGTGAACAGGGCCTTGAGGACCTGCGAGCCGCACGTCTCTTGTGAACTGCCCGGCAACAGGAACTGAGGCTCGCAAATAGCGATAGAAAAGCTTCCGCCTTGTTCGCCGGTATCTACCTGGCCGGCGCCGTCATCAGTGTCCTCACCACCGGCTCCACATGCAGTTAGCGCCAAAGCGAAAACGACGAGCAGCGACAGAAGCACCCGCGGGTGTCTGCTGAGCTTCATTGCCCCTCCCCTGTAAATTGGGCCTGTGCGCGGCCCCATCTTGAGCCGGATGCTACCACTGTAGTAGGGGCTCGATCAGGGCTACTTTTGCGGCCCGCGACCCAGTTTTGCGAGCCACTGGCTCTCGATGCGGTAGACCCCGAAGGGGAGTCCCGCGGAGTCGGTCAATAGGGGCACCGCCCGCCAGGACACTCTCAGCTCACGGAGGGTCCCCCCCGAAACGCCGTGGCGGCGAGCCCACTGCTCAATGGCCTCGACCCAGCGATCGAAATCCTTCTCATGCACGCCCACGCCCAGCCCCAACGGCCCGCGCGAGAACTCGGGCGGGCGACCCGACGGGTTCTCTCCAGCCTTAACCCGCACGGCCTTCCGCATGGATCCGACCTTCCCGGGGCCCCGTGGGATCGCGCTGTCCTGCTTGCCCGTCCGGGCCGCCGGGCGGGCCCGGGACCACAGAGTTGCGCTCTCAGCGCGCGGCGTCCCCCAGACAAGGGCAAGAGCGGAGCGGTCCTCGTCGGCGAGCACCGATCCCGCATGCAGACCGAGGCCTGCCGTCACGAGCGCGGCCACGAAATAGGGCGCGCGCCGAGGGGACACGAGTCGCCGCCGGCCGTCGGCGATCGCGAGTAGCTGCCGGACACGACGGGTCAACGAGCCTCGCTTGGAGAAGCCCAATGCCGGGCGCGGGGCGAGGCGGGCGGTTCGCGACGTCGTTGAAAGCTTCAGTAGGCCCGAGGCAACTGCAAGGGGCCGGCCCGTCATCGCGGCCGTGCGGCGATCCGCCTCGAGTTCCCGATCCCAGACAAGGCGTCGGTAGGCCAGGTGCGCGATGGGGTTCCAGGCAACCATGTCCCTGAACACCCCCGCCGCGAATACCAACTGCACATCGCGCGCCTTGATGTGCGCGATCTCGTGAGCGAGAACGGCCTCGAACTCGTCGTCGTCCAGCTCCTCAACGACATCGCGCGAGAGAAGAATGCGCGCCTTGCGGCCTCCGGTAGCGAAAGCGCCGGGCACACCGTCCGGCATGAAGAGAACCTCCGGCACCCGGTGAAGATCGGCTACGAACGACAGTCGGCGAACGCATCCGAGCAGCTCTCGGTCTTCGACTGGGACGCAGCGCCGCTTCAGACGAGCCAGCGCGACACGGCCGGCGGCGCGTCGAAGCAACATGAACGAGCTCGTCAGCAGTCCGATCACCAGGAGCCAGTTGCCCGCCGAACCCGAAAGCGCGTACGGCATCACGACCCGCACGCGGTCGTCTGCCACCAACAGCAATTGCAATAGCTCCTGGGAACGATCGAGTAGCGCGGGTCCGGCGGGCCTCAGAATCGCGATCTCCGGAAGCACCGCGTGCTGGAAGGCGAAGGCGGCCGCCAGGGGGAGCACCAGCGGCACGCTCAGCAGGAGACCGGAGGTCACTCCGCCGGGACGGTCGATTAGCTTGCGAAGCAGCAACACCATGGGAAGCGTCACCAACGACACGACGACGATCACCGCCCACGCGGAATCCGTCTCTAGGGCGATGATCGTCGGCGC
>JBHELF010000052.1:0-16877 GCA_046263155.1 Actinomycetota bacterium | reverse complement strand
CGACCCTCGAGCTCGTCAGAGGTCGTGGTGGCGAGGCCCCAGAGCGGCAGCGCCGTGAACTCGCCCTCGAGGTACAGATCCAGTGTTGCCTCGAGCGCGGCGAGGGTCATCTTGTCGACGCGCAGCGCGCGCAGGAGAGGGTGCTCGTTCAGTTTGGCTATCAGCTCCTGCCGCCCGGCGATCACTCCCGCCTGAGGACCTCCAAGAAGCTTGTCGCCTGAAAAAGTGATCAGGTCCGCTCCCTCTGCGAGAGCGCGTTCGGCCGAGGGTTCTCCTCTCAGCCAATCAACCTCTTCGGGCGCTCCGACCAACCCCGACCCAATGTCGTGCACGAAGCACACCCCCCGACCCCGCGCGAGCTTCGCCAGCGCGTGGGCGTCGACGGTCGCCGTGAAGCCAACCACTCGATAGTTGGAGGGATGAACTTTCAGGATGAGTCCGGTTTCCGGGTGTATGGCCCGTTCGTAGTCCGAGAGATGGGTCCGATTCGTGGTGCCCACTTCGACCAGACGAGCTCCGGACAGCGCCAGGATCTCTGGGATTCGAAACTCCCCGCCTATTTCGATGAGCTCGCCACGACTCACGATTACCTCTTTGCCCTCGGCAAGAGCCGACAGCACGAGCAGCATCCCGGCGGCGTTGTTGTTGACGACGAGCGCGTCCTCGGCCCCCGTGAGCCGCGCGATCCTCAGGCGCGCATGTCCGTAGCGATTGCCGCGCGCTCCCTCCGCCAAGTCGTATTCGAGATTTGAGTAGCCGGAGGCGATTCGCTGGACCGCATCCAGCTGCGAATCGCCCAATGGAACTCGCCCGAGGTTCGTATGAATCAGCACCCCGGTGGCGTTGATCACGGGCCGCAGGGTGGCTCGACGTTCGCCGGCCAAGAGCTCACGAGCATTGTCCAGGACGTCGTCGTGCGAGGGGGCGTCCTCGCCGCGGCGGATCGCAGCGCGGGCCGCATCCACGGCGAGCCGCGCGACCGCGGTCGCGACCGGGGCGGACGTCTCCGAACGAAGTGCCCCGGCGACCTTCTCGACTGACGGAAGCGCGCGCAGACCGCCGTTGTCGCTCACGACTTGTGTCCGATGAGTCGGCGTCGCATGGCCTCCTGGATCGCCGAGACGCGGTTGTTCACGTGGAGTTTCGAGTAGATGTTGGCGATGTGCGTCGTAACGGTGCGCTCCGAGATGACCAGCCGACGGGCGATGTTCTTGCTGGGAAGCCCCTCTGCGATGAGGGTCAGGATCTCTTTTTCCCGGACCGTCAGAGGCTGAAAGCCGACCCCTCCGCGCTCGGCGAAGCGGCTGAACTCGGCCAGCACCTCGGGGGCATGTTCGCTGTCCAGCCGGCCTCCCAGCGCGACCGTGCGGATCGCCCCGACCAAGTCCTCCAGCTCCGCGGTCTTCAGAAGATAGCCCGACGCCCCGGCCTTCAGCGCGTCCAGCACGAACTGCCGCTCGTCGTGGCCGGACAGCACGATGATGCCCACGGTCGGCCAGGCCTCTTTGATCTCGCGCGTCGCGTCGATGCCGTCCACCTGAGGCATGACGACGTCGAGCAAGACCACGTCCGGATTGGTTCTCTCGACTAGGGCGGCGGCATCGCGGCCGTCGGAGGCCTCGCCGACGACCTCGATGTCTTCCTCGGTCTCGAGCATCGTTTTGATGCCGCGGCGAAGAAGTTCGTGATCATCGATCAGGCAAACGCGCAACTTTTCCGCCGCCATAGAGGCATGATATTGATCAGGGAGGTGCCGATCGAAAAAACACACATGACATCCGATCGTTCGCATGATCAGTTGGGGGCTGAGGCGCGTTGGACTCTTGGGTGCCTCGTTGCCTCCGTCGCGCTCACGGGGCTTCTGATCTTGGTCTTGCTCGTTGCGATCGCTATCTCGCCGCCGGTGTGGATTCAGGTCCTTCTCGGAGTGGGTCTCGCCTGCGGAGGAGCGCTGCTGGCGTGGCTGGTTGCGGCGGCGCTGAAGACGCGCGCACAGACCGAGGAGGCGCCCACAGTGGTTGACCTATCCTCTAAGGAGAGGACACCTCGCCGTACCGACGCCTAGCCGTTGCCGGGCCGACGCGCGTCATGCCTTAGCCACCATCTGTCGAGAACTTGTGGAACGCGCGCCCCTTTACCGGCAGCGCCCGCACCTCGATTCGATCGGCGAATAGGACGATATATAGAAAGTGGTGTCGTGAGATGCAGAACTCGACGAACCAGCGAGGCTCACAGGCATAAAGAGTTGCCCCTCCACCACCCGTGACCACATAGCGGATGCCGCGCAGTTCCTTCGTCGCCAGATAGAGATGATCGTGTCCGTTCAGGACGAGGTCGACACCGCGCCGTCTGAAGAGTCTCGGCAGCGAGGGACGAAAGCCCGGCGTCGACCCATGGGGCCCCGCGGAGAAAACCGGATGATGAAAGGCGACGATCGTCCAACGATCGGCGGCCCGGGCGCGCGTCGCTTCCTTAAGCCAGTCGTAGTTGAGCGCGTTCGAGTTCGCGAGCACAAGTCGGAGACCCAGTCGGCGGAATACGTAATTTCTGCGCGGAAGTCCGAAGGCCGGCTCGGACAGCTCCGAGCGGCCCCCGTCGTGGACGATGTCGTGGTTGCCGAGGGTTGCATGGAAGTCAACGCCTTCATCCATCAGGCATCGATACGGTTCGAAAAACGCACTTTCGAATCGTGCGGGGTGGCCGTCCGGGTAGATGTTGTCGCCGGTCGTCACCACGTGATCGAACGGATGGTTACGGCGGTAACGACACATACGGTCCGCCACATCCTGCTGGGCCTCGTTCGCCGCGCCGAAGTCGCCCAGCACCGCCAAGGTGAGATCGGGTTCCACGCTCGGCGCGGTCGGGGACGGCGTGGCCGCGGTCTCGGAGGGGTCGACGCTGGACGAGGCCGTTGCATTTGGAGACGGGGTTTGCTGCGCGCTTCCCGAGGTCCCGGCGGCCCCGCTGCAAGCCCCGAGAACGACCAGCGTGAGGATCGCCGGCCCGATCACCAGCGTCCGTCGCAATTAGCACCGTCCTCGATTCGGCTCACCCAAATGGGTGAGTAATAGCACCTGTGTAACTTCGGCGCGGCCCTAGGCGCGTCCCCCGGCCCCATCTACCCTGGGGGCGACCGGTTCGAGCCCTTTGATGAATTGTGATTTAAGCGGAACATGACTAACGACGACAGAACTCACATGAGGCACTTCTCGCCCGCGGCGCGGGTCCTCTTCCTTTTGCTGGTGATCGGCGGATTGCTCGCCCTCGCCGCGCCCGCGCACGCTTACGAATGGACGCGTCCGCTAACCCAGGGCGATTCGGGCCGCGACGTGAAGGCACTGCAGACCCGGGTGGCCGGCTGGTTCCCCCGCGCCGTGCAAAAGAAGTTCCCGATTGACGGCGTCTACAGCCTCCGGACCGCGAACGCCGTCAAAGCTTTCCAGACCTTCTTCGGCCTCAACGCCGATGGTGTTGCGGGTCCCGAGACCCTCGACTTTCTGAACACCTTCGAGGATGGGGATGGGTCGACAGTCCACTTCGACTTCGGAGAGTTCGTGCAGCACCAGAATTCGCAGTGCTCCGCCCAAGCCAATGCTTACTCGGGCACCTTCAATGGGGGGATGGTCTCGAAATACACGGTCAAGCGAAACGTAAAGCGTTTGATGTGGCGCCTCGAAGCCATCCGGGCCAAGGGCGGCGGCAAAACGATCGGTATCAACTCTGGATTTCGTTCCGTGCCCTACAACGACTGCATCGGCGGCGCGCGCTCCAGTCAGCACATGTACGGCACCGCGGCCGACAACCGCATGGCCGAGACAGACAACCATCTACAACGCGAGCTCGCGAGGGCGAGTCAGGTCCATGGGATCGGGTGCTACGCATCACTGTCCCATAACCATTTCGATCTGCGCATCGATAACCACGACCTTGCCGGATCTCAGTTCTGGTGGTGGCCCGAGCGGGACGAATCGGGGCACGACCTCGATGAGTCGAGTGAGCCATGTTGGGGCGAGAAGGATGCCGGTACACCCGGCGGTGGATCCACTAAGAACGCCGCTTTCGGTCCGGCGGGCGGCAGTGTCGTCCCCTCCGTTCTCGAGATCCTTCGTTTCGCGGCCGCTGGTGAACCGAGCGATCTCGCGGGAGCCGACTAAACCCGCCTGTATTACGCTTCTTCACTCTTCCAACAGAGCGCCGCAGTGACTTTCAGCCGGCGGAACTCGATCGCTAGGTGATTCCATGCGTTATCTCATTACGGGAGGAGCGGGTTTCATCGGCTCCCACATGGCCGAGCGGTTGCTCGCGGACGGTCATGAGGTGGCCGTGCTCGACAATCTCTCGACGGGACGCATCGAGAACCTCGGCGCGGTCAGAGATCAAATTCGCTACTTCCAGGGCAGCGTCCTCGATGCCCTGCTCGTGGACGAGCTTGTGGCCTCGACCGACATCACCGTGCACCTCGGAGCGGCTGTTGGAGTGAAGCTAATCGTCGATAAGCCGCTGCACAGTTTCCTGACGAACATACGAGGGACCGAGACGGTTCTCGAGGCGGCACATCGCTATCGAAAGAAGGTCCTGGTCGCATCGACGTCCGAGATCTACGGCAAGAACAACAACGTGCCGTTCAAGGAGGACGACGACCGGGTTCTCGGAAGCACATCGATCCTGCGCTGGGGTTACTCCACCTCGAAGGCGGCGGACGAGATCTTGGCTTTCGCTTACCACCGAGAGCGCGGCGTGCCGACCGTCGTCGTGCGGTTGTTCAACACGGTCGGTCCTCGACAGACCGGGATGTACGGAATGGTGTTGCCGCGCTTCGCGCGGCAAGCAGTTCGCGGCGAACCCCTTACCGTTTACGACGATGGGAAACAGACTCGATGCTTCTGTCACGTCGTGGACGTGGTCGACGCGATGCTGAGGTTGCTCGACGAGAGGCAGGCTGAGGGCGAGGTCTTCAACGTGGGCGGCACCGAAGAGGTTTCTATCCTCGAAGTTGCCGAGAGGATCGTTGACCTTTCACAATCGAAGTCTGAGATTCGCTTCGTCCCCTATGAAGAGGCGTATGAGAAGGGTTATGAGGACATGCGTAGACGCGTCCCGGACATCTCGAAGATCCGCGAGTTGGTTGGTTGGGAGCCGACCAAGAGCCTGGACGACATCCTGAAGGACATCGTCGGAGAGGCCGCGGCGACCGCGTCAGAAGGTCGCGGCGATGTCGTCTCCCAAACTTCGAGATCGTGACTTCCTTATCGGCTTTTGTCGAGAAGATCGAGGCGCGCAGCGCGCGCGTCGGGGTCGTCGGTCTCGGCTATGTGGGTCTGCCGGTGGCCGCCGCGTTCGCGGAACGTGGCTTCCAGGTCATAGGCGTAGACGCCAATCCATCCCGCATCCATTCGATAAAAGAGGGCCGGTCCTATCTGACCGACGTCTCCGACGAGCGGATCGGGTCGCTGCTCTCCTCAGGTTCCTTTGAAGCGGCGGCGTCCTACGATGCCCTGACCGACGCGGATGCGATCTTGGTTTGCCTGCCCACTCCTCTTCGTGAGGGCGCGCCG
Organism: Actinomycetota bacterium; assembly: GCA_046263155.1. Taxonomy (GTDB): domain Bacteria; phylum Actinomycetota; class CADDZG01; order CADDZG01; family WHSQ01; genus DATADF01. Next base: position 11,322 of record JBHELF010000052.1, on the reverse strand, counting down.
GATCTCTCGAGCGTGATCGCGGGAGGAGAGGCCATTGCCAGTGTCCTCAGCCCGGGAAAGCTGGTGGTGCTCGAAAGCACCACTTACCCGGGTACCACCGACGAGGTTTTGAAGCCGCGTCTGGAGGCCGGGGGTCTGGTGGCCGGCCGGGATTTCTGGCTCGCGTTTTCCCCCGAGCGGATCGATCCCGGGAATCCCAACTACTCGTTCTCCGACATTCCCAAGGTGGTAGGGGGAATAGACGAGGACTCGACGCGGGCCGCCGCTTTTCTTTACGAGCAGGTGGTTCCGAAGGTTGTAACCGTGTCGGGACCCCGCGAGGCGGAGTTCGCGAAGCTCATCGAGAACACCTTCCGCCACGTGAACATCGCGCTCATCAATGAGCTCGCGCTCTACGCGGAGGACATGGGCGTCGACATCTGGGAAGCGATCGACGCCGCGGCGACAAAGCCCTTCGGTTTTATGCCCTTTTGGCCCAGTCCGGGGTGGGGAGGGCATTGCATCCCTCTCGACCCCGCCTATCTCTCCTGGCGGGTGCGGCAGGATCGCGCCCACGAGATTCGCTTTGTGGAACTGGCGCACACCGTCAACGCGGAGATGCCGCGGCATGTGGTCGAGCGCGTCACCCTGCTGCTGAATGAGCGCGGCAAGCCGGTCAGAGGCTCGCGGATCCTGGCCGTGGGGGCGGCCTATAAGGGAGGAACCGAGGACACGCGCGGTGCTCCTGCGCGTCAGATTCTCAAGTCGCTTCTGTCCCGAGGCGCAGACGCGAGTTATCACGATCCCCTGGTCGAGGAATTGATCATCGGGGACCACCTTCTGCGATCGGCTCCACTCACGCGGGAGAACGTGGGGGCCCAGGATCTCGTCCTCGTTCTAGTGCCTCAGGTGGGAGTGGACTGGCATCTGATCGCCGAGTCCGCACCTCTGATCTTCGACTGCTGCCACGCCTTGCGAACTTCGGCCCCCAACATCAAAAGGCTCTAGGACCGCGCCCAAGTGGCCCTTCTCGGGAGGATCTGTACGTGCGCGTTCTGATCGCCGGAGTCGACGGTTACCTCGGATGGCCCCTCGCCATGCACCTGGCGCGGCGGGGCCACCAGGTGGGAGGCGTCGACGCGTATCTCAGGCGTGGATGGGTCTCCGAGATCGGTTCTCATAGCGCCGTCCCGATAGCCGACATGCCCACCAGGCGGTCCGCGTTCCAGGAGCATCTCGGCGCGGAGCTCACGTTTTTCGAGGGCGACCTGCGCGACGTGAGCTTCGTTCGCGGCCTCCTTGAAGACTTCGGGCCCGACGCCATCGTGCATCTCGGCGAGTGCCCGTCGGCCCCCTATTCCATGGTCGATCTAGATCACGCCGTTTTCGTGCAGACGAACAACCTCGTGACGACGTTCAATTTGATCTTTGCGATTCGGGATCGCGGGGAGGACACGCATCTCGTAAAGCTCGGAACGATGGGCGAATACGGGACCCCGAGCGTCGATATCCCCGAAGGATTCTTCGAGGTCGAGTACCGGGAGCGCATCGACCGGCTTCCGTTCCCCCGGCAGGCGGGCTCCTGGTACCACTGGAGCAAGGTCCACGGCTCGAACAATCTGATGTTCGCGTGCAATGTCTACGGGCTGCGTGCAACCGATGTGATGCAGGGGGTGGTGTTCGGGACGCGCGTCGATGAGGCCGGCGATGACCCGAGATTGGCCACCCGCGTCGACTTCGACCAGTTCTTCGGGACGGCGGTCAATCGCTTCTGCTGTCAAGCCGTTATCGGTCATCCCCTCACTCCGTTCGGCAAGGGCTTTCAGAAGCGGGGGTTTCTTCCACTGGCGGATTCGATGCAATGCCTAACGCTGGCGTTGGAGAACCGACCCGAGCCCGGTGAGTACAGGGTCCTCAACCAGTTCGCCGAGGTGTACGACGTGACCGAACTCGCTCAACGAGTCGCCAAAGTGGGGGCCGAGCTTGGCCTTCAGGGTGAGGTCGCCAACGTCACGAACCCGCGCATGGAGGCCGAGGAGCACTACTACAACCCCGACCACGGACGGCTGTTCGAGCTCGGCTACAGACCGACCGAGGATCTGGAGGGGGTACTGGCGAGCATGCTCGAGGACCTATTGCCGCACCGAGCGCGCATCGAAGCCAAGCGCAGCCTGCTGCTGCCCGACCAACACTGGGACGGCGCCAAATCCCCCGTCCACTACCTCGACCCCTAGCCCGGCAGGCTGCGTCCGCGCCAACCGATGAAATCTCGGGAAGTGTGACGCGCATCACAGCGCCTTCGTCGATCTTCCGGTATTTGATCTCTTATGAGAGACGTAATTTCGGAAGAACACTCGACTTTGGCGCGCTGTGCGGCAATCGCAGAATCTCAGCTCGGTCTGATCACTCACGAACAGGCAGTTCAGGCGGGACTGTCACGAAATGCCGTCTGGCTAAGAGTGCGCAGCGGGGAGTGGAAACGGATGAGGCCGCGCGTCTACCTCATCCGTGCCGGCACCACCGACTGGAGGCAGCAGGTGATGGCCGCCTGCTTGTGGGCGGGCGACATGTGGCTGGCATCCCACCGCACGGCCGCGGCCCTGTGGGACCTAGGTCTTAAGGCACCGTGCACCATCGACCTGCTCGGCCCTCACAGGCTTCCCTCTCCTCAATCCGGAATCGTCGGCCACGAGACGATAAATCTGCCTCCGGGAGATCGCGCGAGGATGCAGTCGATTCCGCTCACGACCGCCACGAGGACGCTGATCGACCTAGGTTCTGCGGCTAATGAGGAGACTGTAGAGATCGCTCTCGAGGCGGCTCTACGAAAGGGGCTTACCTCGATGCCCTACCTCGAGCGTCGCCTTGCAAATTACGGCCGCGGTCATAGAGGTCTTCGCACTATCAAGCGGGTTCTGGCCGCCCGGCCACCGTCTCGGCCAACCGAGAGCAACTTTGAGACCCTTCTTTACCAAGCCTTGCGTCGAGAAGGACTTCCATTGCCGACGCGCCAGTTCGAGATCTTTGATGGGGCTGAATTCGTTGCTAGGCCTGACTTCTGCTATCCCACAGAGAAACTGATCATCGAAGCCGACAGCTATGAGCATCATTCCAGTCGCTCGGACTGGGAGCGCGATCGGGATCGCCGCAGCAGGTTAGCCGTATTGGGTTGGCGGATGTTGAGCGTGACCTGGCGGGCGCTCAAACAACATCCCAGACAGGTTGCTGGTCGCGTCGCGCGTGCCCTTGGCCTCGATCTTCCGGGATTAGGTCTCGTATAAGAGACGGAGACCCGGAAGAAAGCAAAGCTGTCAGTGCGAAAGGTGGAAACGACGGAACCGACTCCAGTTGTTAGGCGTGGAAGGTGACTCCTTTGGCGAGGGCTACGAGGATCGAGGCCTTTAGCTTGCTAGGGGGCGTACCGGCGTCCGTCCACCAGCCCTGCAGGATGTCGAAGGTCAGCTCCCCGGCTGAGGCGTAGTCGTTGTTGACGTCGGTGATCTCCAGTTCACCGCGCGCCGAGGGCTCGAGCCCATCGATGATCTTGTACACGCGTGCGTCGTACATGTAGCAGCCCGTTACGACGAGATCGCTTCGGGGATCTTCGGGCTTCTCGACGATGCGGGTGATCCGAGACCCCTCGACGCTCGCGACCCCGAATCGCATGGCGTCTTCGCGCGCGACTCTCTTGAGCAGGACCTTGGCCCCCTTCTCCTGGCGTTGGTAATCCTCGACGAAACTCGAGAGGTCTTCCTGAAAGATGTTGTCGCCAAGGACGACGACCATTCGCTCGTCTCCGGTAAAGCCACGCGCCAGGGACAATGCGTCCGCGATTCCGCCTTCCCCGTGTTGCTGTGCATATTCGAGGCTCACTCCGAGCTCTCGACCATCGCCGAGAAGCTCTTTGAACTGGTCGATCTCATCCCCGGTAACCAACATGAGCTCGCTGATGCCGGCTCGGGCCAGGGTTCGGATGGGGAAAAAGACCATCGGCTCGTCGAATACGTCGAGCAGGTGCTTGTTCACTACTTTCGTGACCGGGTGGAAACGGGTGCCCAGGCCCCCCGCGAGCACGATGCCCTTCACGCGATCTCCTTCGCGTAGGCGATAGCCGACTCCCTCCAGTCGAACAGTGGAAGCGACAGGCTACGCGCGCGCTCGAGGGAAAGCACGCTGTTCTTCGGGCGCCTCGCGACCGGTCCGCTTGCTCGCCGTTCCCAGGTCTCGGAATCGATCTCCACGACCTCGGCCCTGCGCCCGGCGGCGTGAAGCGCGACTCTCGCAACCTCCGCCCAGGTTGCGGGGTCTCCGTCGCCGGCGACGTGAACGACACCGGGGCGGCCCTCCTCCACGATCGGCACGAGCGCCGCCGCCACATCTGCCGCGGCCGTGGGTCTGCCCCTCTGGTCGGCTACGACCTCAAGGCGCGAGCGGGTGTGCGCCGCCTGCACGATCGCTCTGATGAAGTTGCGGCCTTCGCCGAAGACCCACGACGTCCTGACGATCACATTCTGGCCATTCGCAGCGACCGCGCGTTCGCCCTCTAGTTTCGTGCGGCCGTATTGATTGAGGGGATTGGTGGCGTCGTCCTCGAAATATTCAGACGATTTCTTGCCGTCGAAGACGTAGTCCGTGGAGAGATACACGATCCGCGCCTCCACGTCCTGAGCCCGCCGAGCCAGCTCTTGAGTAGCTTTTGCGTTTACCGCCTCCGCGTAGCCAGGGTCCGCCTCGCACGCGTCCACGTTAGTGAAGGCGGCGAGGTGAACGACCACGCACGGCTCGGAAACGACGCGCCGCATCGCGGCCTCGTCCGTGACGTCGAGATCGCGACGCGTGAGATAGGTCCACTCGGGACGAATCGCTCGGAGCGCCGCGCCCACTTGGCCGCCGGCCCCCGTCACGAGAACCGCGGTACCGAGTCCCACTGCAAAGGTGGATTGTTTCGATCGCGGTCGCTCAAGATCGGATCGGCGATCTGCCACTCGATCGCCAAGCTCGGATCGTTCCATGCGATCCCATGCTCGTCGCTTCCGTCGTATTCCTGGTCGACGAGGTAGATGACATCCGCATCCGTCAAAGCTAGATAGCCATGCGCCACGCCGCGTGGGATGAAAACGCTCGCAGGGCTTTGGTCGTCGAGAAGAAAGGTCGTGGTCGCCGGCCCCCCCTTCGCGTCCCTCAGATCCACCAGCGCGACTTGAATCTCGCCTCGGACCAAGTACCACAGGTCGGCTTGGTTAACGTGATAGTGGAACCCGCGCAGAACGCCGCGTTTCGAATGCGAGTGATTCGCCTGAACGAAACGAGCGGCTCGCCCGGATTGCCGAAATATCTCGGCAAAGCTTCCGCGGGAGTCCGCGTGGCGCGCGATCTCTGTCACGACGACTCCGTCCATCGCGACCTCGATCACTCTGCCGGCACCCGTCTCTCAGAGTCCGCGTAAAGATCCTCGGCCTCGTCTCGCAGCGTCTGCCACCACGATGCGTTCTCCCGATACCACCCGACGGTCCTTGCGACTCCCTCCTCGAGGCCCAGGCCCGCTCTCCAGCCCAGGTCCCGGATCTTCGAGGAATCGACGGCGTACCTGATGTCGTGCTCGGGACGATCGTAGGCAGTCAGGTAAACGGAGGAGTCATCGCGCTCGGCGGCCCGGGCGATCAAGAGCGCCATCTCCCAGTTCGACCGCTGCGCTCCCTCGGGACCGAGGTTGTAGGTCTCGCCGGGCACTCCGCGCTCCAGAAGAAGTTCGATCCCGACGCACGCATCCTCGACGAACATCCAGTCGCGGACCTGGTCGCCGCCGCCCCACACGGGTACCGGCAAGTCGAGTAGAGCGCGCGTCGTCCACCGCGCCACCGCCTTCTCTGGGTGTTGCCAGGGGCCGTAACAGTTGGTCGGCCTCACGATCACGACGGGGATTCGTTTCGCCCAGCTCTGCGCCACGTCGTCGGCCAGAGCTTTGCTCTGCGCATACGGACTGGTAGCCAGGCCTACGCCGGGCTCCTTGTCGACTTCCCGAAACGCGTCTCCATGGCAAGCCCCGTAGACCTCATCGGTCGACACATGGATCACCAGATCGCAGTCGGCGGCAGCCGCGGCCTCCATCACGCGGCTCGTGCCGGTGACGTTCGTCCGATGAAACAAGTCCCCCTGTTTCTCGCTACGGGTGACATGGCTTTCCGCGGCGAAGTGGACGACGGCGCGCGGACGTAGCTCCCGAACGAGCTCCACCAGGTCCTCGTCGGCGATGTCGAGCCGACGCGAGTCAACCCGATCGCCAAGTGCGGCAAGCCTGCGTCGGTCGCCCGCATAAGTTTCCGCGTCGACATTGACGATCGTGTTGGCTCCGCGAGCCGAGGCGCGCCGAACGAACTCAGAACCGATGAACCCAAATCCGCCGGTGACTAAGATCCGCTCGTCCATTGAAGGGCATCCTCACCGCTCCACTAGGCTCCAGGCAACTCAGATGCAATCGCAAGGGGAACGACCGCAAATTCGTCGGCGCGGCAAGGAATGGCGCGAGCGGCTGACGGCACTCGTCCTGTTGGTGCCGGCCTCACCTCTCCTGCTTCTGTCTGCTGCGGCCATCAAGCTCGAGAGCGTTTTGCGACCTGCTGCTCGTGGCCCGATCTTCTTTCGAGAGGCAAGAGTTGCGCGCGGCGAGGTCATCGGGCTGCTCAAGTTCAGAACTCTCTCCGCGTCCGCCCTTGCGGACCTAGGCCCGGGCCCCACGCACATCGCCCGATACGAGAAAGCCGGCGAGATCACGATCGTCGGTCGATTCATCCGGCAGTGGTATCTGGACGAGCTTCCGCAGCTCTTGAACATAGTTCGCGGCGACATGTTGCTGATTGGCACTCGGCCGTACCCCCTCGAGCTATATGAGAAGGAACTCGCTCAAGGGATCACGCGCAAGCGCGATATGCCGGCCGGGCTGATCGGACCGGTTCAGGCGCACAAGGGAGACGAGCGCGCTTCGGATGGAGGAGTCGGACTGGACGCGGCCTACTGGGAGGCGTTCCAGAAGCTCTCGGGATGGAGACTGCTGCTGCTCGATCTGAAGATTGTCGCTCGTTCGCTGAAGGTGCAGCTTCAACACAAAGGCCTGTGACCTAAGAGGAGCTCGCCTCTCTCAGGCCCTTGACGATTTCGTCGGGGTCCACCGCATCTGCGGGAAGAGGTCTGCGCCCTGGTTCCTCCGCGTAAACGGGAACCCTCCAAAGCAGGGCGCCGAGAAAGACGCCCACCGCCACGACAAACGCGAGAAGCATCCAGCCGACGTCGACGGTGGAGCGAGAGATCACGAACCCGAGCCAGCCGAGGCACAGTCCAGTCCAATAGAGGAGCGCGACCGCAGCGGGGACGGGGAGGCCCAACCGCACCAGTCGATGCGACACGTGGTCCCGGCCCCCGAGAAAAACCGGCCGCCGATGACGCAAGCGACTGAGCACGACCAGGGTCGTATCGAAAATGGGAACACCGAGTACCACAACCGGGACCAGAAACGTCGTCTCGAATAGGTAGGGAGCGAACTTCAGCTCGATCCCTATAAGTGCGAGCACGTATCCCAGAAACAACGATCCCGAATCGCCCATGAAGATCTTCGCGGGATGCCTGTTATGCCCGAGAAAACCCAGAGCTGCTCCGGCGATGGACGCCGACACTATCGTCACGATGAAAAGATCTTGAGCCCAGGCAATGAGAGCGAAGCTGAGGGCGCTGACACCGGCCATTCCCGCGGATAGACCATCCATGTTGTCGAGCAGGTTGAAGGCGTTGGTGATCCCGACGATCCAAACGAGGGTCATGAGGAAGTTCCCGACGGGCCAGCCGGTCGCCTCGATGCTGAACCCCAGCGCCCACGCGGCGACCGCGGCCAGAATCTGAGCCACCAATCGGAGCGAGCGCGGAAGCGGTCGGACGTCGTCCGCGAAGCCCACTAGGGCGAGACCGAGCGCGACCAGCAGACCGACGGCCAACGAGCCGATGGTCTCGGTTGCGGGCCTAACGACTATGGCCACCAGAATCGCTCCGACCGCCAGCCCGGCGATGATCGCGACGCCTCCGAGATAAGGCGTCGGAATTACATGACTCTTGCGTCCCGAAGCATCCGGGCGATCCATCAGCCCAAGACGACGAGCCAACTTTGCCGTTGCCGGTGTTATCAAGAACGTTCCGATTCCCGACAGGGCAAAGGCCGCAACCGTCAGTCTGAGTAGGCTCAACCGGCACCCTCGGGCTCGTGAATTAGACGAGGCTGGATTCTTTCAGAAAGCCGATCCTGTGGAGGACCTTGGTGGGAACGCTGGTGCTCGAAAAAGGACCAGGCGTCCGACGCGCGCTTCTCGTGGGGATGCTGGTGGCCGTTCCTGCGCTGTTCCTTCGAATGCTGAACGATCCATTCAACGTTCCCAAACTTGCGCTCCTCATTCTCGGAGTAACGATCGTCGGCGCTATCAGGATCGCCGAGATGCTGCAAGGCGGCGCGGGTGTGGGAGCGAGCCGTGCCTATCTCGTCCCTGCGGTTGCGATCGTTATTCCGCTTCTGGCCGCGTGGATGTTCTCGCAATACCGCGCCTGGGCGGTCTTCGGCGAGTACGGCCGGTTCCAGGGCCTGCTCCCTTACTTCGTCGTCTTGGCTTTCGGTCTTCTGGTTGCCGACGCGTTTCAGGGCCGGCTGACGTTGCTCGCATGGGGGTTTGTGGGCGGGGGCGCCGTCGTCGCCGCGTACGCGGTGGTGCAGTGGCTGGGTGCCGATCCCTTCAACTGGGTATCCGCCGACGTGGAGCTCGAAAATGTGTCGCTGTCGACTCTGGGGAACTCGAACTTCTCGGGGGGATACCTCGGAATCGTGTTCCCTATTTGTCTTGTACTTGCCGCCGATGCAAGAACGCGTGTGCGCGGGATACAGGTGGGGTTGTTGCTCCTCGCAGGCTTGCTCGCGACCAACAGTCAAGGAGGCTGGGTCGCCGCCGCCGCCGGCGGCGTCACCACAGCGGGTTTTCTGATTGCCGGCCGATTTCCGGGGGCGCGCCGGTGGGGACTGCTCGCCGCCGCCGCGGTTCTCGTCGGGGTCGTAGGCGTCGTCGGTTTCACGATCGTCAAAACCGATAGCGCGCTGACCTCTGAATACGTGGTGTGGCGAGGACGGTGGTGGCAAGCGGCGACGAGCATGGGTCTCGAATCGCCCATTGTGGGCCGTGGCCCGAACACCTTCGCGATCGAGGGAATAGGCCACCGCACGGTAGAGGACGCGATGCGACTCAACTACAGGTTCGCCGACGACCCGCATTCCGTTTTCTTCTCGTTCGTATCGACCGCGGGCATTTTGGGCGCTGCAGGTTTCCTGTTCTTGCTGGGCTGGACGATTCGCTCGGGATGGTCGCTCTGGGGAGCAGACCTGTGGGCCGCGGGCTTCCTGGGTGCCGCGATGGCCTATTTCGTGCAGTCGGCGGTGAGCATCGACGAGCTCACGCTGAGAGCTGGCTTCTGGTGCGCGGTCGGGGGCCTTGTTGCGGCGCGCAACACACCGCAGGAGATGCCCGTCTCCCGAGCGGCTCAACGCCGCAAACAGATGAAGAGAAGGAAGCGACCTGCTCGCGAGCCGCTGCGGGCCGTTCCTGCGCTCGCGGTATTGGTGCTGGGCGCGCTCTTCGTCTCTTGGTGGGCGGGAAGATTCGTGCTGTCGGACGGCCGGGTCCGGGCCGGACTCGTCTTGTTCGAGGCCGGCGATCCTGAGGCGGCAACGTCGGAGTTTCGTCGCGCCCTCGCCTTCCGCGCCGACGACCGTTATCGGCAGTTATTTGCGAGCCGGCTGGCGACGGTGTCGCTCGGGGCCGATCCCGGAGCGCAGGATGTCGCCGGCTACTTCGAGCGCGCGGAGGACAACTATCTTGCTTTGCGCGAGCGCGGTCGTCTCGCGGACGCGGTCGAGTACGCCCGACTGTTGCATCGCTGGGCTGAGTTCGACCCGGCGAAGGATGCCGAATCGATCGCCGAGTACCGCCGCGCCATCCGTCTCGATCCACTGAACCCGTTGATTCGTGTGGAGCTTGCCGACGTCCTCTCGGCCCAGGAGGAGCCGGAAGGCGCCCTAGCGGTGCTGGAGGAGCTGGAGCCTCTGATGCTCGACATCAACACCGCAAACGCTCAGTTCTGGGGTGCAGTCGCGGAAACGCGCGCGCGTCTGGGGGAGATCGACGGGGCACGAGCGGCGGTCGACCGAGCGCTTGCCCTGGATCCCAACGACGGCCGCGCTCTCACGGCCGTGACTCTGATCGACCAGGCCGGCGCGTCGTGACGGACAGGGCTTACCTAGTCACCGGTGGAGCGGGGTTCATCGGCTCGGCTATCGCAGCAGCCTTGCTCGAGCGCGGCGACAAGGTGAGGGTCCTCGACAATCTATCGGGAGGTAGGCAGGAAGCGGTGCCCGACGGAGCCGAGTTCATCGAGGGGGATCTACGCAGCCCGGACGATGTGGCACGCGCCTGCAGCGGCGTCGACACCGTCTTCCATCAGGCCGCGATCCGGAGCGTCCCGCGCTCCGTCGACGAGCCGCGCCAGACAAACGACAGCAACGTCACAGGCACTCTGAACCTGCTGATGGCGGCGACCGATGCCCAGGTCCGGCGCGTGGTCTACGCGTCGAGTTCCAGCGTCTACGGCGATACCGGCCGCGAAGTAAATCGCGAGGACATGACGCCCTCGCCGCGCTCTCCGTACGCCGTGAGCAAACTCGCGGGGGAGCACTACTGCCGTGCGTGGTCGATCCTCGGGCGGTTGTGGACCGTGTCGCTGAGGTATTTCAACGTGTTCGGGCCCGGCCAGGCCCTGGACTCGAGGTACGCGGCCGTCTTCCCGGCGTTCGTGTCGGCGCTGGCCGGCGGCAGAGCGCCGGAGGTCCACGGCGACGGCGAGCAAACGCGTGACTTCACCTACGTGGGTGATGTCGTGCGAGCCAATCTTCTCGCGGCCGACGCCGACGACCGCGCGAACGGGATGACGCTCAACGTCGGAGGAGGACACCCTCGGAGCGTCAACGGGGTGCTGAAGGCGATCGCGGACGCCATGGGCTGCTGGGTCGATCCGGTCTTTATCGAGCCGCGTCCCGGAGACATCCGTGACACCGAGGCGGATATCGGCCGGGCCCACGATTTGCTCGGATGGGAACCGCGAGCCGACTTCACCGAGGCCGTCGCCGCGACCGTTAGCTGGTTTACCGAGGAACGCTAGCGTCCGAGCAAGTCGGCGTAGAGGGCGCGGATGTCGTCGACCAATCGCTGGTAGCCGAAGCGCGCGAGGGCGCTCTGGCGTCCGGCCGCCCCCATGCGGGCGCGCGCG
>JBHELF010000051.1:0-10530 GCA_046263155.1 Actinomycetota bacterium | reverse complement strand
GACGCCTGTCTGGTCGTCACGCCTTATTACTCGAAGCCGCCTCAGAACGGACTGCTGGCGCATTTCTCGGCGATAGCCGACGCTTCGTCGGTCCCCCTGATGCTCTACGACATCCCCGGACGTACCGCACGGCGCATCGAGAGACCCACGATGATCGAGCTCGCAGGCCACGAGCGAATCGTCGCGGTCAAGGACGCAGTGGGGGACGCGGCCGAGACCGCGAAGCTGCGCAGCGAGCTCGATGCCGCGGGCCTCTCCGATTTCGAGATCTACTCCGGCGACGACGTCATGCTTCTGCCACACCTTGCGGCGGGAGCGGTCGGAGTCGTGTCCGTGTGCTCCCACTTGGTCGGTCCCCAGATAAAGCAGATCTTCGACGCCTGGGGTGACGGCAAAGTGGACGAGGCCCAGCGCATCTACCTCGACCTTCAATCTCTCATCACCACGATCATGACGGTTACTAGCAGCCCGGCCCCCGTTAAAGCCGCGCTCGGCCTCATCTGGCATGCTGTCGGCGAACCGCGTCTGCCGCTCGTGGCGCCGACAGACGGGGAGCTCGAGCAGATCCGCTCCGTGCTCGCGCAGGCGGGTCTGCTCTAAGCACTTGACCACGCGCGTCGTTTTCCTCGGAGGGGTCGGGGAGATCGGCCGCAACATGCTCGCGGTCGAGACCGATGGGCAAATTCTCGTTATCGATTGCGGTCTCTCTTTTCCCAACGACGAGATGCTCGGCGTCGATCTCGTTCTGCCCGACTTCTCCTACGTCTCCGGGCGGGCCGGCGACTGCGTCGGGGTGGTGCTCACGCACGGCCATGAAGATCACGTCGGGGCCCTGCCGTGGTTCCTGCGGCGCGTCGAGGTTCCTGTGTACGGGACCCCGTTGACCCTCGGTATAGCGAGGCGTCGCATCGCGGAGGCCGGCATCGAACCGGAGATGGTGGAGCTGTCGGCGCCGGGTCGGCAACAAATCGGGCCATTCGACTGTCGTTTTCTGGCGACGTCTCATTCGATCCCCGACTCGATAGCGGTAGCGATCGACGTAACCGATGGCCGCGTCCTCTACACGAGCGACTTCAAGCTCGACGCGACTCCGATAGACGGGCGCGTGACCGACCTCGGCGGTCTCGGCGAGCTCGGCCGCGAGGGCGTCGACCTCCTGTTGTCCGATTCGACCAACGCGGAACAGCCGGGAAGGACCGAGTCCGAGCGAATCGTGGGGCAGAAGCTGCGGGAGATCTTTGCCGCGGCCAAGAGCCGGATCGTGGTCGCGTGTTTTGCCTCGAACCTGCATCGCATGCAACAGGTATTGGAGATGGCCGAGCAAACCGGCCGCCGTGTTGCCGTCGTCGGGAGGTCGATGCTGGCGAACGCGGAGGTCGGTCGCGAGCTCGGCTACCTGCAACTGCGGCCGGGCACCTTGATGGAGCCGGAGGAGCTCGACAAGGGGCCGCGCGCCGAGACGGTCGTCATGTGTACGGGAGTTCAGGGCGAGCCGCTCTCGGCTCTATCGCTGATCGCGGCGGGAGAGCACAAGACGGTCCGGGTCGAGCCCGGCGACACGGTCATCCTCTCCGCGAGTGCCATCCCGGGAAACGAGGCGGCGGTGCACCGGGTGATTAACGCCCTCTACAAAGCGGGGGCCGAGGTGTACCACTCCGAGACCAGCGACGTTCACGTGTCGGGGCACGCCTCGGCGGACGAACTGGAGGAGATGATTCGCACGGTCCGGCCGCGACACTTCGTTCCGGTACACGGCGAGTACCGCCACCTGGCGCTGCACGCCAAGATAGCGGCCCGGGCCGGCCTGGCCGAAGAAAACATCACCCTCGTCGAGGACGGGGACGTTATCGAGCTCGATCGTGGCCGGGTCCGGCGCGGGGAGCGCGTAACGAGCGGGATGATCCTGGTGGACGGTCTCGGCGTCGGGGACGTGGGGCCGGTCGTGCTGCGCGACCGCAGGGTTCTCGCCGACGACGGGATCCTGATATGCGTGTTGACCATCGACGGTCAGACCGGCGAGGTGATCGCCGGGCCCGATCTGATCAGCCGCGGCTTCGTCTACGAGGACCAATCGCGCGATCTCTTGGAGGAGGCCGCTCGTCGAGTGGACGATGCTCTGGCACCGCTCGAGGCGGAGGGCGTGACGGAATGGGCCGCGATCAAGAAGGCCTGTCGGCGCGCGCTCGGCCAGTACATCTGGGAGACGACCCAGCGCCGCCCCATGATCATGCCGATCGTGATGGAGGTCTAGGCAGCGCCCGCCCGGGTGCTCCGCCGCACCTCTGAGGATCGAACGCTGCGCAGCCTCGAAGGTGGCACGCGCGAGCCACTGCCTGTGTGACACGCTTAGATCGCAGATGAACGAGGCATGTGAATGTGGGCTAGAGCGCACCGAAGGCGTCCGCAGGTAGGCACTGCTGACGATGGCCCGCGCCAGCCGCACTTTCCGTAACGACGAAGTCAGGCGAATGGCCTGGCTCTTTGCCATTGGAATCACCGCAATCGTCTTGCTCGGACCTCTCCTGAGCGATAACGCCTCCTGGTCAGGCGTCGTCCCCTTCCTCGCAATAGCCCTATTGGTGGCTTGGCGTCTTGGGCGGGTCAAGGTCGTCACCAGTCAAGCCGGCGTTCAGGTGGTTAATCCGGTCAAGACCCACTGGGTGCCGTGGGATCAGGTCGTGCGGTTCAGGAAAGGCGAGGGGGAGTTCTGGAGACGGGAAGAACAGGCTTATCTCGAAGCGCGCGACACGACCATCAGCCTTGTCGCCATCCAATCGATGAACCGTCTTAGCCGCTCATCCAGAGCGCGGCCCGACGAGACGATTGAAGAACTCAACCAGATGATGCGCTCTTATCGCTCGGGCGCGGAGGTCGCGGAGGAGCGGTCCGTGATCACGAAATCGCGGGAGCAATTGCGGAGGCTTGTCGGTGTCCTGGCTCCACCGATTCTTGCGGGCGTCTACTTGCTTATCGGACGACAAGGCGAAGGCATGATGCTGATTAAGACTTCGGTTGTTGTCGTGTGCTTGGTAATCGCAGCGGCAAACTTGGCGAACTACCTCAGATCGCGGGACGGAGGGTAGGCCGAGGTCCTGGCCTTGGCCAAGCGCCGACGCCTCGCCGCTCCCAATGGGTCGGCTATAAGAAGAGGCCCTGAGTCGCGGTTGGTAAATACTGTGATTATTGAGGCCTATTGTTAGAGTTTGTGGGCTGGGCCCAGCTCTAACCAGGAGGGGTCTCTGGAAACGCGCACCGCGCCTCGTAGAAGGACCGGCCGACGGCCCACGCCGCGCGGTCGACCACGGCGCGCCGCCGCCCACCGGCCTCGATCCCGCCGTCGCTCCGCGCGTCGCGCTCAGAACCCGGCGCTCTCCGCGATGCGCTGGACCGCGTATCACGTCCGCACGGCGCCGACCGAGATCTGGGGTCTTCTTGTACTGGCCCTGGCCGGTGTGGCCGGAGTCGGTACCTATGTGGGCGGGGCCGGACCGATTGGAGCGGGGTTCGCCTATGTCGGCACGCTTCTGGTGGGCCGCGTGGCGATCTTCCTCCCGTTGGTAGTCGCGGCCGGCGGCGTACTGATGCTCCTGGCGCGCTGGCGCGATGACGCGCTGCGCGTCGTGATCGGAGCCACGCTCTTTACCTTCGCTCTGGCGGGGATGGTCCATCTGGCACGCGGCAACCGTTCTGTGTCGGCCCCCCTTGAGCGCCTCCAGACCATCGGGGGAATCGTCGGAGCTCTGATCGCTCAGCCTCTCTCTGGAGCGGTCGGTGTCTGGGGGATGTGGCTCCTGCTTCTGGTGCTGATGGGAGTGGGACTGATGGTGGTGACGCGCACTCCCGTCAGCCGGGTCTGGGGTTGGTCTCGCGTGGGAGCGGTGGCCGCGGGCGGCTTCGTGCGCGACCTCGTCACCGGCACTCTCGAGGATGACGAAGAGGAAGAGGAAGAAGAGGCCGAGGATGAGCTCGACGACGGGGCTGAGGATTACGAAGAAGAGGTCGAGGCCGACTCCGCCGCTCCTGTCGGGCCAGAGGATCTCGAGTCGGGCGAAGAGGCGTCACCCAGAACGGCCCAGCAGCTGGCGCTCGCCACCGGCCCCGGCCGCGCCTACCGCCTGCCGCCGGTCGACCTTCTGACTCCAGGCCCCAAGCGGGAGGTCTCGACCAGGTCGATAGAGGAGACGACCCGCGTCCTGGAGGCCACCCTCGAGCAATTCAGCGTGGATGCCACCGTCACCGGCTTCACGGCCGGCCCGACCGTGACTCGCTTCGAAATCGAGCTGGGCCCGGGCGTGAAGGTCAATCGAGTGCTGTCGCTGACGAACGAGATCAAATACGCCCTCGCCTCGGGCGAGCTGCGCTTCCTGGCCCCCATCCCGGGGCGCTCCGCTATCGGAGTGGAGGTGCCAAACCGGATGCGTCAGCTCGTGACGCTGGGCGACATCCTGCGCTCGAACGAGGCCCGGGCCGATCGGCATCCCCTCTCGGTCGCGCTCGGCCGCGACATCTCGGGGGAGACCGTGATGGCCAATCTGACCGAGATGCCGCATCTGCTGATCGCGGGCGCGACGAACTCGGGGAAATCGTCGTGCATCAACGCGATGGTGAGCTCGATCTTGATGCGCGCGCGACCGAACCAGGTGCGAATGATCCTCATCGATCCCAAGCGCGTCGAGCTGAGTCACTTTGCCGGTGTGCCTCACCTACTGACCCCAGTTGTGACGATTCCAAAGAAAGCGGCCTCGGCCCTCAACTGGGTCGTGCGCGAGATGGAGCTACGTTACGAAATCCTGGCGCACTCTGGAATGCGCAATCTCGACTTCTATAACGAGGCGGTATCGCGCGGCGCGGTCATCAATCGCGAGGACGACGATTCCGTTCCCGAGCCTCTTCCCTACATCCTCGTCGTCGTGGACGAGTTGTCCGATCTGATGATGGTCGCACCGCGAGACGTCGAGAACGCCATCTGCCGTATCGCTCAGATGGCGCGCGCCGTGGGCATCCATCTTGTGGTCGCCACCCAGCGTCCATCGGTCGATGTCGTGACCGGGGTCATCAAGGCGAACATCCCGTCGCGTCTCGCGTTCAGCGTCGCCTCGCAGCAGGACAGTCGCGTCATCCTCGACCAGGGCGGCGCGGACAAGTTGATCGGACATGGCGACATGCTTTTTCTGCACGCGAATGCCTCCAAGCCGCGTCGCATCCAGGGCGGCTGGGTCACGGAGAAGGAGATCGCCGCGATCGTGGGCCACGCGCGCCGTCAGCAGCAGCCCGACTACGTCGAGGGCGTGACGACCGAGGAGCCGAATGTCCTGGGTCCGGACGCGCCGCATGGCGCCGATGACGAGCTTCTCGAGGAGGCGCTGGATCTCGTCGTGCGCTCGCAGTTGGGGTCGACCTCGATGTTGCAGCGGAAGCTCCAGGTCGGCTTCGCGCGTGCCGGGAGGTTGATGGACCTCCTCGAACGTCGCGGCGTCGTAGGGCCCTCACAGGGGTCGAAACCCCGAGACGTCTTGATGACGGTGGAGGAGTTGGAGACCGCGTCCACCGACGAAGAGGACTGAACCAACCCTCACCGGGTTCGTTTTCGCACGACGCTCCTATAATTCGCGTCTCGCTTTTACACGAGCCGGTCCGACTGGAGCGCAGTGGACGAACCCACCACACTGGGCGGGTATCTCAGAGCCGCCCGTCTTCACCGGCGCCTGAGTCTCGGACGCGTCTCGGAGGAGACTCGAATTCGCAGCGATTACCTGATGCGGATCGAGTCGGACGAGTTCGACTTCCTGGCGCCGGCTTACGTCCGTGGGTTCCTGCGCGCCTATGCGCGGTTCCTGGACATCCCGGTCGAACCGGTGATCGCCGAGTTCGACCGGCGCTTCGGACGGGTCCAAACCGATCCTCGCCAGATAGCGGAGCTGGAGAAGCGAAGCAAGAAGATGCGTCCCGAGCCCCGCCGACTCAACGGCCGGTGGTATCGGTGGGTGGCCGGCACCGGGGCGGCACTGCTGCTGCTCGCTCTGATCGGATTGGTCTCGGGGGCCGGGCGGCCCCAGAGGCCCGACGTCGCGTCGCTGCAATCTCCTCTGCCGTCTTCCACTCAGACCACCGGCATCGCGCCGGAGGCGGGTCCACACGATGAATCCCAAGAGATCTCACTTGCGGAAGGCATCGAGGTGACGATCGTCGGCGTGCGCGACGTCTGCTGGGTCGATGTCACCGCGGACGGCACCAACGTCTACACGAGTCCCGGAAGCGGTCTCGAGATCGGTGAACGCATCGGGCCTTTCACCGCGCGCGAGGCAATGGATATCGTGCTCGGAAACGCGTACGGAGTGGATCTGATAATCAACGGTCGGCGCGTAGGGCCGGTTGGGGGCCGCGGTGAAGTTGCAACCATCAAGCTTCCCAACCAGATCAACGCCCTTTTGTAGACCCGATTCGACTCGGTCCGGCGAATCGGACCGATCCTTTAGGTTGGTCGCATGTCGGAAGTCGCGATAGTCACACTCGGCTGCCCCAAGAACTCGGTGGACTCCGAGAACCTTGCCGGGCTCATCGCGCGCGCCGGGCACGAGATGACCGAAGCGGTCGACGCCGCGGACGTCGTCGTGGTCAACACCTGCGGCTTCATCGATCCGGCGCGCCGGGAGACTGTGGACGAGGTGCTTCAGCTCGCCGAGCTCAAAAACGAGGGCCGAATGAAGGCTCTGGTCCTGTCCGGCTGCCTTGTGGCCCGGTCGGCAACCGAGCTGGCCTCCTCGCTTCCGGAGGTCGATGCCCTGGTGGACTTCGCCGCCTATCCGCGCATCGGGGAGATCGTGGGAGCGGCGGCCACCGGGTCGCTCGAGGAGCGCATCTTCGGGACTCCGGGCACGCGCTTCGATCCCGCCTGGTGGGACGCCTCCATGCAGGCGGGGCCCCGCGTCCGCTTCGGACGGGCGCCGTGGTCCTACCTAAAGATCGCCGAGGGCTGTGACCGCGGTTGCACCTTCTGCGCCATCCCGTTGATGCGCGGCAAATTCGTATCCCGCACCCCGGCAGTGATTGAAACGGAGGCGCGTCACCTCGTCTCGCAGGGCGTTTCCGAACTGTCGCTCGTCAGTCAGGACTCGGTCATGTGGGGGCGCGACATCGGCGCCGGCAACCTGGCCTCTCTGATCGGACGGCTCGAAGGCATCGACGGCGTCCGTCGGATTCGCCTCATGTACCTGCATCCGCAAGGAGTGACCGACGAACTAATCGAGGCGATCTGCGCCTCGGACGTCGTCGTCTCCTATTTCGATCTCTCGCTGCAGCACGTCTCGCCCTCCGTTCTACGCGGCATGGGTCGTTGGGGATCGCGGCCGCGGTTCGAGCGAATGATCGAGCGCATTCGGACCTTCGATCCCCTGGCGGGGGTGCGAGCCACCTTCATCCTCGGCTTCCCGGGCGAGAGCGATGAGGACACGGCCGAGGTCGGATCCTTCGTGCGCGACTCGGATCTGGACTGGGTCGGTGTCTTCACTTACTCGCGCGAGAAGGGCACGCGCTCGCACGATCTGCCGGAACAAGTCGACGACGCCGTCGCCCGCGAGCGCGCTGATCGCGTCGCCGGCGAGGCCGAGCTCGCGATGGAGCGCCGGGCGCGCTCGCTGGTCGGTGAAGAACTCGAGGTGCTCGCCGAGCGGCGAGACCCCAAGACGGGAGTCTGGTCCGGGCGCTCTCACCGCGAGGCCCCCGAGGTCGATGGGGAGATCCGCTTCACCAGCGACGCGGAACTAAGGGTGGGCGACTACCTTCCCGTAACCGTCACCGAGACCTATGGCGTCGACCTGATCGGCAAATCAGTTTGAGATTTGCAGGAACAAGCACGGTCGCCGCGCTAGCGGAGAGGCGCTCCCCCCACTAACCGCCCGATAATTGCTTCGCCGAGCAGATCTCCGCGGCACTCGTCGACACATAGATCTACGGCGACGCTCCAAGGCGTTCCGTCACGATCCACGATGACGTCGAAGAAATCACCCCAGTTGCAGCGCTCGGGGTCGGGACCGCAGGCACCCACCCACAGCGGTTCTTTGGGGTCATTGATGGTTGCGGAGTAGAAAACCGGCTTCTTCGCGAGCGCGTTCGTGGTGATCGTGACGTAAGAGTTCCACGAGGTCTCGTCGTAGCTGCCGTCGGCCTCGGTGCCGTTCCAGGGCGACGTCGACGTGCCCATGTAGTGCACCGCGATCCTGCCCTCGTCGCCTATCGCCATGGAGGGGAGTAAAGCCTCATTCACGCCGGGCGAGCCGATCATGAGGGGCTTGTCCCAAGTGTCGCCTCCGTCGCGCGAGATCGCGAGGTAAAGAAGCCGGTCGGCCGCGACCCACGAGTAATAGACATTGCCGTCCGCATCTGACACGACGGCCGCCTCGTGGGTGAAGAGCTGGTCCACACCGAAGAAGCTCCCGCAACAAGGCATGCCGTTCTCGGCGACCTGGACGCGCGACCAGCTGTCTCCCTCGTCGTCGCTGAAGGCCAGCCACGGCTGCCCGCACCATCCCTTAGGGATGAAGACTCTGCCGTCCGGTCCGACGAAGCCGTGCCCGTGAAGCCCACCGCATAAGCCCGGCAGGCCATTTTCTCCGTTATAGCTCGGATCATCGATAAACGAGGGCGAGCGTGTTGGAAGAAAGGTGTCGCCGCCGTCGAGCGACTTCGAACAGACGGACTCCACCGCGGCAAAAGCCGTTGCGGCAAACCCCGCAGAGCATAGGTAGACCACTTTGGGATAGCCGGTCGGTTTCGGGCCATTTTCTGGCGGAGGTCCCGAGAACAAGGTCTGGTGATCATGGTTGAACCCACAACCGATTGGAGGCGACGTGGTCCAGTTCTCGCCGTCATCGTCGCTGTAGGAAAGCAGATGGCAGGACGTTGTCTGCAAGTCGACCGTGAAGATTCGGGATGTGTCCGGATCGACGTAGAAATAGGGGTCGGCCGTGATTGGGTGGGTGAAGATGAGCTCCCAGGTTGCCCCCCCGTCGAGGGAGCGAATGATCCGGCTGTTGGGGTTTAAGTCCTGTTGGCCGACGAAGAAGATGGCGCCGCTCTCGGTGATGCCCATCGTTGGCTCATGGGTGGTGAATCCGGCTCGGTAGAGCCGAGCGTCCGGCGCTTTCTTGGTGATCGCGCGCGAGCGAATGATCTCTCCACCCGCGTAATGCGCTACCGCACGTCCTCCCGAGCCTTCCTGACCCATGGGATCGCTGTCGGTCTGAGCGAGGTCCGGTGCATCCGCGTCGGTTGATGTGGGGACGCGCAGTCCATAGGGCAGGAGGGTCGGTGCTCCCCGCGGGGTGCGTGGCGTCGCCGGTGCAAGGGAGAGGCCAAAAGTAAGGAGCAGGAGGGCGAGCGGGGGCCAGAAACGTACCTTCACTGTGATCGATTATCCGCCCGACGTCGTCGCCTTGTCTAGGTTCAGATGCGCGTCGTGGCGACGGCCTGCCAAAAGCCTTCGTAGTCCAGAACGACGCCATCCTCGTCGACCGACAGCAGCGCGGAAAAACCTTCGGAGCTGTAGCGATACAGGGTCTCGTCCACCTTCTCGTAGCGCTGCTCCAGCTTCTCGAGCGACAGATCGGGGAAGCGAACCCAGGCAGCGTAGACGTCCTTCGCCTGGCCCCGCTGCAGATTGAGTCGTCGGATCGCCAGTGTGTTCGTGGACGGCGTGATTCCGAGGTCGATGTCGAGGCAGCCCGAGAGCTCATGCATCGGACGTCCTTCTCGCAGCCAGGCCCCCCGGCCATCGGCGACCAGACTGAGGACACGGGTCATCTCGGGCGACCGCACAATGATTTCGGCGCGACGGGTGTGCCAGTCGCGGTCGGCCACCAGTTCGTAACGGATCTCGTGAGGAACCCGATCGATGGCGGCGACGACCGTGCCGGTGAGCCGAGGGGTGCCGCCCGACTCGAAGACGCACAGCTCCCCGCTCGATGTGCGGCGGTCGTGCCACAAGACGATCGTTCTCTCCACGGCCACGCCCTCCGATAGAGACCAGCGAGCAGGATAGTCGCGCGGCCACTCGGCCATCCCTTGGGCGGCTTACTCTGCACGGCGATGGAATCGGCCGTGGCGTTCAACAAACATCTCCCCAACGTCATCACGGTGGCCCGCATAGCTCTGGTGCCGCTCTTCCTCGTGCTCGCCTATGCAAATACACGGGCCGCCGCCGTCATGTCCTTTCTCGTTTTCTTCGTCGCGTCCGTGTCGGATCTTCTCGACGGCTACCTGGCCCGCAAACAAGGCACGGTCTCGCGCGCCGGTGAGTGGCTCGACCCTTTGGCCGACAAGCTCCTCGTGGGGGCCGCGCTCTGGGTTCTCGTCGACACTCGCGGCTTTCCTCTGTGGGCGGCTCTTTTGATTGCGCTGCGCGAGGTGGCCGTGCAGATCCTGCGCGCGCGCATAGTGAAGGCAGGCGGTCGTCTTCCGGCGTATTCCGTGGCGAAGGCGAAGACGGTGCTGCAGCTCGCCATGGTCTCCGCGTGGCTGTTGCCGGTGGCGGTC
>JBHELF010000050.1:0-3426 GCA_046263155.1 Actinomycetota bacterium | reverse complement strand
AGGCGGCGGTCGGACCCGGTGCGGATCGACAGCGTCGGAACGACGACCATGCCGGCAGCGACCATGTCTGCAAGGGTGTCGTCCGGGATGCGCTCGGCGCTCATCAACATGTGTGCCAACTCATCGACTCCTGCTGCGATCGCCTTGTCGAGCTCGGCGAGTCCCGAGATATGCCCGGTCACTTTCAGGCCGCGGTCGTGGGCGGCCGCGACGATTGCGCTCACCGTCTCGAGGTCGAGTGTCGGACCGACCTCGGGGTACAGCGCGATTTTTATGACCGCGCTGCCTCGCTGCGCGAGGTCATCGACCGCAGCTCGCGCTTCGTCGGGCGAGGCGATCTCCAGCCCGGTACCCGGCGGAGCCCAGGCGGCACGCGTTGGATAGCCACCCGGCGCGGTCAGCATCGCACCCGCCGCCAATACGCGCGGCATGTCGAGATCGGTTTCCGACCGCCGAACCAGTTCGAAGATCTCATCCGGAGGCCAGCCGAGATCGCGGACGGTGGTCACGCCGCCGGCCAGCACCTCCCGCGGCTCGTAGAAGCCGATGTGGACGTGCGAATCAATAAAGCCCGGAATCAGGGTGAAACCGGCCACGTCGACAACCTCCGCGCCCTCCGGTACACGGACCTCGGCACCGCGACCGACAGCCGCGATGCGATGGTCCTCGACGACTAGCACGGCCTCCGCAAGAAGGGTCAGGTCCCGGCCGATAAGGGCTCTACCGCCCACGAGGGTCACGAGTCGCGATCTCATCGCGGGTGAGGTGCAGCGCCTGACGCGAGCAATGCAAGCTTCAAGTTGCCCCCAGGATTCTGATCGGCGCTCACAAGAGGCCTCAACTCGGGAGACAGCGCCAAGCCTCCCCCTCTTAAGTCATTCATCAGAAAAGTCTGAATTGTTTTCTCAAGAACGTCGGGGCTGAGACCGATCAGGACAGGAGTATCGGCCGCTGGGTGGGGGGATCGCATGAACCGTATTGGTAAGGGCGTGTGGCAGCGCGCCTTCAGCTGTTTCGTCGGTATAGCAGTCATGTGCACGCTTCTGGTTGTGGCTGCGCCACCGGCTTTTGCGGGCTCGTTGACGCTCACAGTTTCCCAATGGAGCCGAAACCTGCAGAACGCTTATGTGACGTACGACATGACGGTGAGTGCCTCAGGAGCCAATGTCTGGGGAGCACCCTGTAGCTCAACGTGCAAATGGCGAGTCGAGGCGTATTACATCGACGCCAGTGCGGAGTCCTACGTAGCACTTCTTGGTAGCGGGTATGCGAGTGGTGCCGAAAGTTTCTCCGAGCGGCTGGTTACCCCCTCCGAGGGCACTCATTATCGAGAGATCACTCACGTTCGCGCCACGCTCAAATCGACGTACAGCGGTTCCTGGACCAGTGACTGGGTCCAGGTCGCTACTCGAGCCGTGGGGGGCGTCGATCTCAATGTCTTCAATTGGGACAATGAGAACGGGTCTGTTACGTACGACCTGAGCTTGGAAGCTTGGGCTGCCTCTCGAAGACAAGGACCGTGCGAATCCACATGTAAGTGGTACGTGGAGGCCTACGACCGGAGCGGCGGAAGCGACATGCTCGTCTCTCGGCTGCAAAGTGGCTACGCGACGGGAGCCTGGAATTTCGGCGCTGACGTCACCGGCAGTTTCAATCCAGTTCGAAGCGTCACGCACCTCAGGGCCCGAGTTTCTCCCTCGTACTCTGGCTACGACACATTCGAACGCTGGATTCCTATAAGCAGCCTCGTCGTC
Source organism: Actinomycetota bacterium (assembly GCA_046263155.1). Lineage (GTDB taxonomy): Bacteria > Actinomycetota > CADDZG01 > CADDZG01 > WHSQ01 > DATADF01. Next base: position 1,672 of record JBHELF010000050.1, on the reverse strand, counting down.
GGTAATTACGACCTAGCTGTGTTGGTCGGTGTTCTCGCGGCACAAGAAGTCAGCCAGGACGAGTTCTGCATCGTGCTGGACGCCGAGGTGAGGAAAGCTGTCTCAGACATCGATCCGGACAGCCCAACTCCTGTCTGGAAAGCCTGCGCCGGAGCGAGTTCTCTCAAGAAAGCGGTTGTGGCAGTTGCCAGTGTGATGGGAGGCATTGGCATCTCGATCGCCATTCACAAGTGGGCTGACGGTAGATCTGACACGGGGGCGCTTGGACGGATGGACACGCCGGCCCCTGACCCACAGCCGGAGCCAGCACCCGAAGCCGCGGGGGCTGGCATTGCGCCGCCGCCGAATTGCATCACCGATCCCGCAGTGCGCCAAGCCTTGCTCGACTCGCTCCCTGAACAGGACCACCACCTCGCCACGAACCAGAACTCAATCAGGACGCCACAGTGGACTAAGCAGTTCGAAGAGCTATTAGCGAAATACTTTCCGGAGCGCACTCTTAACGAGGGTTGGAACATCATCGAGAAAATGAAGCACAGAGATTCCCACCCATTTGGTTACCACTTTTGGGTCTACCAGAATATGAGGCGGGCATTACGCCAATCGAACGAAGACTGGAATGAATTCCTTCGTCGATGGAATTTGTGGGTGAAGGACGTTGTCCGTAATGATCCGTTGCTAGCCCGACGGGAATACTGGGATTGCTGATGAAGGCCCCCGCTCGCTTTTGGTTCGTCGTGCCGGTGGACGAGGATGGGCTGGATGATGTGGGTTTCGCAATGCCACTTAGGAGGGATAGAGAGAGAGATTTGGCACACAGCCACCAGATGCTGGATGGCGAGCCCATCGAACACTGGGAAGTTGAGGAGTTTGAGCTGGAGGGCGGTGGCTTTGGCGATTTTCCCCGCGAGCTACGCGGTTACCGCCTTTGTTCTGATCGCCTTCGCAATGTGATCGAGAACATGAAGGGACCTGCCGATCCGTTGGAGTGGCTGCCAGCGAAGGTCCGGGGTCCTGCGGGAGAGATACATGATTACTGGGTGCTTAACCTGTTGAGACACCCTGCCACTGACCTGCCGGGATTGGAGGATCTCGACTGGGGCACATTGCGTCAATATGCGCAGGAGGGGAAACTGTCCAGCTTCCGCATCCTTCCGCCACCTGGACACGGGCTTATCTCTTTCTTGGTCCCAGACTCGGTTCGCCAGGCCATTCTGGATTCTGGCTGCAGGGTTTCGTTCCGACCCCTCTAAACCGCAGGCCCCGTAGCTCCAGCGGCCGCCGTCACCCCTATAGTGTCCTTCTGGTTGCACCGGCTCGACCGGCTTTGAAGCCGTGCATCCGCTTGAAGCCGGCTACTTAACCAACCGAAAGGACTAGCGTGCCTCGCGAGAGTCTCGAAGTCGATCCCAAGGATGTCGTGTGGGAGGGCCGCATCGGCAGCACGTCCCTACGCGTCAGCGTTCCGCACGCCGAGAGGATCGTCGCGGAGTGGGATTCGCAGGGCGCGGCCCGCCACAAGGTCGCCTCCTCGATGGAGGAATTCGAGCGCTCGGTACTGTTTCAGTTGCTGATCTCCGCGGGCACCGGCGACGAGGCCACGACCAAGGAGGTAGTGGCCGCGGTCGCGAAGGCTCAGAGCGAGCGACCGGCGCCGGCCCCCGATCCGTCC
>JBHELF010000049.1:0-5345 GCA_046263155.1 Actinomycetota bacterium | reverse complement strand
GCTGCACCCTATGCCGAGGATGGCGATGGATTCACGGTCGTGCGTTCGCCGCCGTACCGGATAGTCGAGTCGTCATTTCCGATCTCTTCTGTGCGTGTCGGGTTGGTGTCGAGGCGTAAGGTACTCGCTCTCCGGTCCCCGCCCCGTGATTTTTCTCACAGGCGGCGTGTGAACTATTACCGCAATGCCGGGATCCCGTGCCGGGTACGACGACACCGGCGGGGGACGCGCGCATCCATACGGAGGGCGAATTACAGAGGTTTGCACTTGACTGAGTAGGCAAGATAGCATATACTGAAACCATGATAGCATACACACTAGACCTTCGACAACGAATCATTGACGCGGTTGAACAAAATATCTACAGCAAGCGCGAAATCGCCGAGATATTCGGTATTCACGAATCCTTTATCTATAAACTGCTCCGTCAAAGATGTGAGCGTGGCAACATCGCACCGCTTCCACATGGCGGAGGCGCCAAACCCAAGCTGACGGAGACCCATGCCCAGACATTAGCCAGCTTGAGTGCCGCTCACCCGGATGCCACGCTTGCTGAGCTGGGGACTGGTCATTCTGCTTTACACATCATGCCGACTGCCTGGCCTAGGGAAGGTTGGGTGGTGGCGAGGAAGGGCCAAGCGGGGCGCCGGGAGGTTAGCGATATGCGATGATATGGTTGACCGACCTATTCATCACTGAGGAGCAGCCCATGACAGGCTTACACCGAACGCCGCTCACGACGCCCCGCAAGATCGAGTGTGTCGCAAAAGCGCTGGCAGGACAAGAGGCATCGGGTGGGATCGCGGCGCTCAGCCGAGAGTTTGGGGTTTCTCGGCCGACGATATATGCCGCTAAGGACGTTGCTTCAGAGGTGCTGAGAGAACACTTCGAGGCGGTAGGATCGGATAGGGTGTGTGTCGAGGTGGACGAAGCGCAATTGCGACGTGCGGTCGTGGCGTTGCGTGTGGTGTCACCAAATGCGTTGCGTCCGATTGAGGACTTACTCCCGATCCTCTATCCCGGTGTACAGCTGTCCTACGGGCTGATCCAGCGCATTGCTGCGGAGGCCGAGAAGCAGGCGGCAGCGTTCAACGTCAATGCCGATTTGTCGGGGGTGCATGCGGGGGCCCTGGATGAGATGTTCAGTCAGGGGGACCCGGTGTTGGCGGGGGTTGATCTCGGCTACGGATATCTGTTCGGTTTGTCGTTGCGTGAGACCCGTAGTGGGGAAGATTGGGCGGAGGTACTCCAGCAGGGTAAGGAGCAAGGGTTGAACCTTGAGATCGCGGTGAAGGACGCGGCGAAAGGGATCGCCTCCGGTGTCGCCGAGGTGTTCCCGCAGGCGGAGCAACGTGATGATTGTTTTCATGCGCTCTACGAGCTCAACAAGGTGCGCCGACGGCTCGAGCAGCGGGCCTACGGTGCGATTGCCGCGCAAGAGGAAGCCCGCCACCAACTGGCCAAGATCCCCGCTGGCGATCCGAAAAAACGTACCCGCCAACGGCATCGGATCGGACGGGCACGTTCACACTGTCAGGAAGCTGTCGAGCGCTATGATAGGTTCGAGGTTGCCATGGGGGAGGTCCAAGAGGCGATAGAGTGCGTGGACCTCAAAGAGGGCCATCTGCGCACGGCTGAGGAGGTCGAAGCGATAGTCAAGCACGCAGCGGATACCTTGCAAGCCCTTGACCCGGTTTGTCACAAAGTGGCACGGTACCTACGCAATCGCGCCGCTGGATTATCGCTGGCCACGGGAGAGTTGAACACGCGCCTTCAGGAGTTGGCCGCGACTTATTCTCTCGGCGCAGTGGTGCTTTCGTGCATGATCTGGCGGTTGGCGTTCGATCTACAAAACGACCGTCGTCCCTGGCAACGTACCGAACAGCATCGGCAACTCCTCGGGGTCTTTGCACGCTTGAGGCACCTGGTGGGCTTCCGACACGAGGCGCTCTTGGATGCCGTCAAGGCCCTTCTAGACCAGCGCCATCGAGCCTCCAGCGCCATCGAAGGATTCAATGCAGCCTTGCGGCCTTTCCTCTATGTGCACAAGGGTGTCACCCAGGGGTTCCTGGATCTCTTCCGCGCTTACTACAATCTGAGAACCCGCCGCTGGGGACGTCTTAAAGGCACCTCAGCGCATCAGTGCCTCACCGGCGAAATCGTGGGAGATTGGTTGACGCTTCTCGGCTTCCCGCCCTCGGCCACGCTTCATTAAACCCAAAGGCTCAACGCATTTATCAATCGAAAAGCGATTCGTTCCTGAAACCCAGGAAGGGCAGTTTCGCACGCCCGTGTAAAGCTAGATACTGTGATTATGATCGGTCCCCCCCCGAGAGACGATCTACCAGATATTTCCAGAAGGAAATGCCTAGCTTTCGGCAGGTCTTCTTCAGGCTGACAAAGGTGTCACGACAGCGTCGTCCGAGATCGCTGCGGGTCCCACCACTGATCTTTCTCTTCTTGACGTACTCGCGAATATCCCGCTCGCTCCCATTGGTATGGAGGGGCACGTCAGGCCACTCCAAGACTAACCAAACATATTTGAAATTTTGATTCCATCGGTCGTCTGCGCGATGATCCTGCTGTCAGAGGGGATCATAGCGGGAGACGACCGATGGAGATCTTTGCCAAGTTGTTCGGCAGGCTGCTGGTATTCGTATATCACTGCTTCGACCGGATCGTTATCAACGGCTACCTTAGCGGGTTGTCGCGACCCGAGCAAGTGGTGTTCTTCTTCCGGCAGGTGGTCGGGGTGTCGGCGGTCACCAAGGAGGTGCTCTCGCAGCGGACCGGCGATTATCAGGGCTGGGTGGAGTCCTTCGCCCGCAATCACGAGGTGCCGATCGAGTGGGCTGAGAAGGGGGTGCGCAAGGAAGCGTATGTTCGGCGCTGGCAGCGGTCGATGGAGCGGCAGGGCCGCTTTGGTGTGTACTTCATCTTCAAGAGCATGGAGCAAGGACCGACGTTTCGGTGTACGGTCCCGAAGTATCGGACGAAGGACCCGAATCACCGCATCCTCGCGCCGCAGCGCAGCCGATTCACGCACTACTACTTCTATATTCGGGATGAGGTCTTGGGTCCCATCGTGATGCGGGTGGGCTCCTTCTTCCCCTTCCAGACGACCTATTGGCTGAACGGCCACTCCTTCATGGAACAGGAACTGAACCGAGCCCAGGTGGGCTTCCGCAAGAACGACAACGCCTTCCTGGCGGTCGACGATGTGAAGGCCTTGCAGGCCGCGGCCGATCGCCTCAGCCCCGAGGTCATTCGCCAACGACTCGACTACTGGACGCTGATCCTGGGGCCGAAGTTCTCCCTCAGGGAGCGTCAGCAGATGAACCTGCGCCGCTTCTACGCCATCGCCCAAATCGAGTACTGCCGCAACTTCCTCTTCAAACGCCACTTCCGGATCCACAAGATCTTCGAGCGCAGTTGCGATCTGGGTCTCTGGCGGATGACAGCCCACAAGATCTCGGAGATCTTCGGCAGTCGGTTGACGAAGAAACTCAAGGGTAAGCTCCATACCACCCTCGAACAACTCGAGCACGGACATCACACCTTCCGCGCCTATTGGAAGCATGGGTTCGTCAAGCAGTACGAGAAGTTCTCGACCTTCCTGCGCAATGAGATCTGCTCCAACAATCTCACCGACTTCGGGCTCAGGAAAGGCCTCGACCACCTGGCCGCCGTGCGCGAGAAGTTCCTCGACATCACCGACCGCTTCGCCGCCTTCCAGACGCAATGCCTGAATGTCCACGGCGGCTTCCCTTTGTTACAGCGGCTCGCCCTCCCGATCACCGTCGGGACCACCCAGTATCCGGGCATCAAGATCCACGATACCCGGATGATCCGGCTCATGGAGGTGCTGTTGCACGCAGGCACGATCGTCGGGGGTTGGCGTGCCAACCAACTCCACGAGGCACTGCTTGTCAGCTTCGGCCTATCCACCGAACGCTACGGACTCAACCAGCTGCGCTATGACCTGCGTAAGATGAGGGCCCACGGGCTCCTCGAACGCGATGGCACACGATACGCCTACCGCCTCACTCCCAAGGGGGTGAAAGTCGCGCTCCTCTTCGTGCTCTTCCATCAGCGTCTATGCGGCCCTCTCGCGAACAGCCTATTCCATCATCGCCCGCATCCGACGTTTCAACCGAAGAGCCCCATCGAAGCCGCTTTGCACAAGGTCGATGACTCTATTGATAAGGTCATTCAACTACTTAAAGCTGCATGATAATGTTGCACAGCTTTACTCCATGAACGAAAATGTGAGAATCTACAAATGAAATCTCGACTACAGGCGCGAGGCGGGCGACCACTACCTGCCCCATGCGCTCGCCACGCTCGTCTGCGAGGGCGGCCGGCGCACGAATCTCTGGCGCGGCGAGCTGATCGCCGCCTTGAAACTCGGCGACGACGGTGATCTCCGGCTCGACGAGCTCTACGGCTCCTGGGCCGGCGCCTTCGGGCAGACGCAGTTCATCCCCTCCACCTATCAGCGCCTGGCCGTCGATTTCGACGGCGACGGGCGGCGCGACCTCGTCCGCTCGGTCGCAGACGCGCTCGGCTCGACGGCGAATTATCTAAAGCGCTCCGGCTGGCAGCCGGGCGCGTCCTGGATGATCGAGGTCACGGTACCGCGTGGCTATGACGGGCCGATGGGCCGCGGGAACAAATCCTCCCTGTCGAGCTGGGCAGAGCGCAACGTCCTGCGTGCCGATGGGGCGCAGCTGTCAGCCGGCGCCCCTGGGGTATATAAGGAGGCCGGCCTCCTGCTGCCGGCCGGGCCGCAGGGGCCGGGCTTTCTCGTGTTCCGCAACTTCGACGCGATCTATTCCTACAATCCGGCCGAATCCTACGCGCTCGCCATCTCCCACCTCGCCGACCGCCTTGCCGGCCACCCGCCGCTTCGCACTCTCTGGCCGACCGACGATCCCGGCCTGACGCGCGCCGAGCGCCGACATCTGCAGCAGCTGTTACTGGCGAAGGGCTATCACATCGGCGAGGCGGACGGGAAGATCGGCCCGGTCAGCCGTGCGGCCATCGCCGATGCCGAGATACGCTTCGGCATGCCGCCGACCGGCCGCGCCGGCCAGAAGATCTACCGCGCGTTAGGCGGCAGGTAAGGTTCCGCGAGGGCCCCGCGCCCCTTCATGCCACCCCTCCCGGATCCAGCGTGAAGAGATCCCGCCCGCCAGCCGTCGCTATCCTCCGGGCGACCGGTGACCGGGAGCGGTCGAACCTCGATGAGATTCTATCAACACCAGCCGGTGCGTCGGTGAGCATCTCGAAGCCGAATGGGGACAGACGGGCTGCTGGACATCCCGATACGCCGCCCTTTGAGG
>JBHELF010000048.1:0-8185 GCA_046263155.1 Actinomycetota bacterium | reverse complement strand
TCGGTAAGGTCGCCCTGCACCAGCTCACAACCCAATTCTTGAAGCCGATCCGCCTTGTCGGGGCTGCGAACGAGCGCGACTACGTGGTCATTTCGGTCGCGTAACTTCGTGGCGAGATAGGAACCGATAAAACCTGTGGCGCCGGTCACGAATGCTCTCACCGGCTCAATCTAGCCGCGCGGACTGAGGCTCTCTCGCGCGTCCTCGGTTTACACGGCCAGGCGATTCTCCGATTCCACTTGCGTCGTGGATGTCGAGGGTTCGAACCAGGAGATACGTTCTCGCAGCTTGACGACTTCACCGACGACGATGATGGCGGGACTCTCTATTTCATTTGCACGAGACGCGATTGCTTGCAACTCTGCCGTCACTACCCTCTGCCCCTCGAGCGTCCCGTTTTCGATCACCGCCGCAGGAGTCAGAGGATCTCGCCCGGCTCGGATCAGCCGCGCGGCAATGTCATCTATGCCCTCGAGACCCATCAACACGACGACCGTGTCGGTCGCGGTGGCGAGGCGCTCCCAATCGGTGCGGTCTCCAGCCGACTGCCCCGTCACGAATGCCACCGAGGAGGCGCACCTCCGATCGGTCACGGGGATCCCGGCATAGGCGAGGGCGGCGATCGCCGAGGTCGGCGCGGGCACAACCTCAAACTCGATCCCCGCCTCCGAGAGAGCCTCGGCCTCCTCCGAACCCCGGCCGAACACGAACGGGTCTCCACCCTTGAGCCGGACGACGAGGTTGCCCCGGCGCGCGAGACCGACCAGCAACGAGTTGATCTGTTGTTGACTCGCGTGTCTGCCCCCTCGGCGCTTGCCGACGAAAACAGCCGATTTACCGGCCACGAGGCTCGGATGGACAAGGCGGTCGTAGACGACGACATCGGCCTGCGCGAGAAGCTCCTGGCCGCGCACGGTTATCAGCTTCGGATCACCGGGGCCCGCACCCACGATGGCGACGCGGCCCGAACGAGAGGCGGCGGCACGCGCTGGTCGGACGCGTTTTCGACTTGGCATGGGAGGGATGTCGTCGCCGTCGAGAATCCGAGTGACTGAGGCCTTGGCCCGCTCGAGTTCGCCCGCGCGGATCAGCTCGAGGAGGTCTTGATCGAGTGCCGCCTGCCACCGGCTCGCCCAGGTGTCGAAGTCGACCTTGCGGCGCGGCAGCGCCTCGGCGCGCGCGGCCCCCAGAAGGTCGACCAGCGTTCCGTACTCGGCGCCGAACCGAATCGCGAGTCGACGGCGAAGTCGCTTAGCGAGCGCAGGCGCCTTGCCCCCGGTGGAGATAGCGAGCATGAAATCTCCTCGACGCACCACGGACGGCACCGCGAAATGGCAGTTCGCTACGTCGTCCACCGAATTCAGGAGCACCCCCTTCGACTCCGCCTCGCGGAAGATGCGGCGATTGACGTCGGGATCATCGGTGGCCGCGATGGCCAGGAAAGTCCCTTCGAGATCACCCGCTCGGTAAGGCCGACGGCGCAGTTCGATTTCTCCGCGCTGCGCCACAGCTTCGATGCCGGGGGTGAAAGTCGGAGCGACAAGCACGACCTTGGCCCCAGCCTCGAGGAGGCCGCGCGCCTTCAGTTCGGCCACCTCTCCGCCGCCGAAGACCGCGCAGGCGCGCCCCTCTAATTCGAGTGAAACGGGATACGCGAACGCCATCAGCTCGGACCCAGCGAGATAGGTGCTCCCAAGCCCAGGAATCGGACAACGAAACGCCGGTCGCACGAGCGACAGTGGAACTCACCGTGCTCCTCCCCAGCGGGGACGAAGTCCTCCTCGCCGCAATAGGGGCAGTAAAACGGCTGCGCGCGCGGCGTGGCCCCGGAGGTGCTCATCCGATCGCCGCGGCGAACGATGCCGCGCAACTCTCCGAGCAGAGAACGCTTCCGTCCGGCGCGACCATCATGTTGGAACCGGGGTCGATTTGACGCGCGCAGCTGTCGTTCGCGCATCTCAGCGAGACGTCCTCGTCGCACACGCAGTTGTAGTGCACGCTGTGAATCGGCGGCTGCGACTGCGGCTGACTCGGGAGAAGCCGCTTCACGCCGACCGACAGTTGTTTGAGGACGCTCATCTCAGTTGCCCCTCCTCGGCTCGAACGGCCCACTCGTGAAAAGGCTCCTTGGCATTCCTGGACGAGATGTATCGGCGCAACAGGCGCTCTACGTAGTCGGCCAGCTCGGCGGCCGGCACTTTGAACCCCCTCAGTTTCCGAGCGAGGGCATGATCGACTCCAAGGTGGCCTCCGAGGTGAACCTGATAGCCATCCACCTTCGTGCCGTCGGGGCGAGAGATCAGCGATCCCATCAGTCCGATGTCGGCAACCTGGAAGCGAGCACAGGAGTTGGGGCAACCGTTGAGATTGATCCTGATCGGTTCGTCGAAATCCGGTAGCCGCTCCTCGAGCTCTCGATATAGCCAGTCGGCCCGCTGCTTTGTCTCGACTATCGCGAGTTTGCAGAACTCGATCCCAGTGCAGGCCATCGTGCCGCGTCGGAAGACGCTGGGACGCACTCTGAGGTCGTGATCCTCAAGGGCGGCGACGAGGTCATCAACACGCTCGGTCGGGACGTCGCGAATGACCATCTTTTGTTCCGTCGTGGCCGCGATCCGACCGGAACCATGGGTGGCAGCCAGCTCCGCGACCTCCCTCAGCTGATGTCCGAATATGCGGCCCGCCCGCGGAGCAAAGCCGACGTACAGCCGACCGTCCTTTTGCTCGCCTACGCCGACGTGATCTCGGTTCCCTTCGATGGGAGAAGGAGGATCGCCCGCATCGGGCAGCGCCGCCTCGAGATATTCCTTCTCCAGTACTTCCCGGAAGCGTTCGACGCCCCAGTCAGCAATCAAGAACTTCAGCCGAGCGTGGTTGCGCGCTCGCCGATACCCGTAATCACGGAAGACCGACGTGATGCCCGCCCAAACGTCGGGAACCGCGTCGGGCTGCACGAAGACGCCCAGCCGCTGAGCGAACTTGGGATTCGGTCCCAAGCCTCCGCCCACCCAGACGTCGAAACCGACCTCGTCCGAGTCACCCCTCGTGCCTACGAAGCCGACGTCGTTGATCTCGTGCTGCGCGCACTGCCTGGCGCAACCGGAGATCGAGGTCTTGTATTTGCGCGGCAGGTTGGAGAACGACGGATCACCGACGAAGCGCGCGTGGGTCCTCAGGAGATAGGGAGTGGCATCCAGGATCTCGTGGCGGTCCACCCCGGCCAACGGGCAACCGAGCATGTTGCGCGGCGTGTCTCCGCAGGCTTCCGCGGTCGTCAGCCCGACTGCCTCGATGGCGGCGAAGATACGGGGGACGTCCTCGATCCTGATCCAGTGGAGCTGGATGTTCTGACGGTCGGTTACGTCGGCGATGTCCCTTCCGAAACGCTCCGACACCCACGCGATCGCTCTCAATTGATCGACCGTAAGCAGTCCGCCGGCGATGCGGATGCGGAGCATGAAGAACTCGTCCTCGAGCTCGTGGGGCTCGACCGCCGCGGTCTGGCCCCCGGCGATGCCCTGGCGGCGCTGCGTGTAGAGACCCCACCATCTGAAACGGCTGCGAAGATCGTCCGGCCAGATCGAGCGGAACCCCTGATGCGCGTAGATCTCCTCGATTCGGGCGCGCACGTTCAGGCCGTCGTCGTCGCGCTTTATGCGCTCGGCCTTGTTGAGCGGCTCGCTGTAGCCGAGGGCCCATTGGCCCTCGCCGCGGACCCGCCCCGGTGCCTGGACCAAGCCACCTCCTATAATTTGTCCTAATAACCCTGGTCAAACAGAAACTACGCTTTCTACAGGTAAAAGTATGCGAAGTCAAACCGCCTTGACTCGCGACTCCGAGGCCCTTTCCATTAGCTGACCGAGCGCGGGAATGGGGGGCCAAGTGACCGAGGTCATGTGGATCGAGGACGGGGTCATCAAGCCCCGCGAGTTGACCGATGTCCCCGCCCTGCTGGCGGAATCCGGCGGATTCATGTGGGTCGACATGCCCGAGGTAGATGAGCCGGCTGCCGAGCTTCTTGCGGACGTCTTCCAGCTTCACCCGCTCGCGATCGAGGACTGTCGCAAGCGCAGCCATGTGCCCAAGCTGCATGCGTATCCGGGGTATCTATTCATGATCCTGCACGCCCCCGAGCAGGGAGAGTCCGGCCACGTCCATCTGCTCGAGCTGGACGTCGTCGTCGGCCCGAATTTCTTTATCTCAGTTCACGGCCCCCTGGGTCACGGCGTACCCCTCGAGGCCGCGCTGACCGAGACGCGCGCAATCCGGCAGAAGATCGAGCAGGGGCGGTTGCGCCCGACCTCGACCGCGGAGCTCTCCTACGCATTGGGTTCGGCAATAGCCCGCCGCCAGGAGACGTTCGTCTCCAACATCGCCAGCAAGATCGCTTCCTTGGAGCGTCGCATCGTCGCGGAGGACGGCGGAGATCCCGAAGACCTACTCGAGGACATGTTCCGCGTGCGTCACGAATTGTTAACGGTCCGAACGATGTCGTCGCAGAGCTCGGAGATCTACGGTCGGATCACTACGCTCGTCAAGTTTCTGCCGACCGAATCCCACGAATACGTCCACGACCTCCACGACCAATTCCACCGGGTGGCGAGCATCTGCGAAGGAGAGAAGGAGTTCCTGCAAGGCGTTCTCGACTATTACCAGTCGCGCGTGACCACGAAGATCAACGTCGCGATGGAGCGATTGGCCTTGATCGCGGCGGTCGCCCTACCGGTCAGCGCGGTGGCCGGGATCTACGGGATGAACATCATCGTCCCGGAGGCAACCGACCCACTTCACATCCTCGGAGTCCTGTTCTTCATGCTGCTCATTACCGTGGGAATGCTGCGCTACGCGCGTCGTCAGGGTTGGTGGTAGTCGATCAGCTCCGATTGACGGCCAGCGGATAGTCGACCAACGCGATCTTGCAGTCGGTTCCGTGAATGTCCTCCGCCAGAGCGATCGCTTCCTCGACCGACTGCGTGGCCTCGCAGCCACAGTGTCGAGGGATGTCCGGATCCTCGGCCCCCGCGACGATCACTTTGCCGGCGTGACGGAGCCGTTTCAGCGGGTAGAGCGCCATGATCCCGTGAACGGGGTGAAAACCGAATTTCGTTCTGTACGCGTCTATGTAATCGGGCCGCGCCGCCAGGACGGGCTCGTATCGTGCCCGAGCCTCGTCGGGGTTGAGCGTCACGGCTAGGACCTCCTCCCACACCTCCCGATAAGAGGGGTGACGCGCGTCGTCCCAGCGCCATGGAGCCGGCGTCGCCAAAATCGCCGTACATCCCTCCTTGCCCAGGGCTTGGATCACTCCTCCGAGATAGCCGAGGCCCGTCGAGATGATGTCGAGGATCGGATTGCCGTGCGAAAACGCGGCGTAGGGGCTCCAGTCGGGCACGCCGTAAATCACCACATCGGCGGGTTCTTCGAGGAGTTCGCGGCGCGGAGGTTGGTGCGCGGCCAGCTTCTCCACTACCTTGCGGCGTGTTGCCGCGACGCTGCCGCCGTAGATGGTGTGTACCTGCAGAGGATTCGCAAGCACCGTCTCAAGCTTGAAGATCCGCTGCGGCCCCAAGGTGTCATCGACAAGGCCGCCCATCTCGTCGAGGATCTCGTGCATCCTGTTGCGATCGAGCGACATGCTCATCACATCCGGCGTGTGGTGATGATGGATGGATCGGTAGCTGGATAGACCCACGCACACCGACTTCCACCCACCGGAGAAACCGCGAGTGGTAGAGCAATTCAGATAGATGGTCAGATCCGATTCCGTCACACAGCGGTTGAGCTCGACGTCATAACCGGATGCCGTCGGGCCCAAGTACTCGAGAGCATCTGGATCCTCCGCATCGTGACAGCTGAGGCGATCGCCGTGGACGCGGACGATCTCGTCACCGATCAGCCTGCCCAACTCATCGTGCGTGAACTGGCGGTGCAGCGAATTCGCGCAGACCAGCCCGATCCGATCGCGCTCGACCCCGGAAGCCTCCAACGTCCCGATGATGATGGGCAGCGCGGTAGCCCAAACCGGAGCGAAACAGGGCACGGTGGCGTCGTCGAAAGCGATCGTGACTCGTTTCGCGTCACGAGCCCGTCGGCTTAGGGGAGGACCATCGAGTGGCTCCTCGAGCGCCGAGATGACCGTGGCCTCCAGATCGGGCGTCGCGTCCAGGGGAAGGGAGACGCCGGGCGAGACCGGCTGAGTGCGGTCGGGGAGCTCGACGTCGAGCATCCGGTCTCCAAACACGAGCGCCCGCCGCATCGAGACTGTGTATCAGGATCGCTGCGAGCGCGCCGGTTCTCTTCTCTGTGCCCCTTCCGAGACCGCCGCTCACTCTCTAGCTGCGCGCCCGGACCGCCTCGGACGGACCGAGGTTCCGCCTGGCCCTCAGCCGCTGCACCGCGAGCGCGCCCACACCGACCCATGCCGCGGCCACAACCACCCACAGCGGATTGATCCCTCCGTCTTCCGTCTCCGCGGCCGCGGCCGGCTCCGCGGGTATCCAGTCCAGATCCCCCGTCAGCTCGATGCGCTCGTCGCCGAGGAACATGGGAGTGGTCCAGCTCAGCACCGTGCGACGCTCCGGTCCCAAGACGGAGCGGAACTGAGCCCGGGCGGGCAATCGCGCCCGCAGCTCGAGCCACGCCCAGATGGGTTTCTTAGAGACGCGCTGCCATTTGGGATCGGCCGAAGGATCGGTGCTTCCGGGAACCCTCCCCGGCTTGTGTCGCCCGGCGAAGTGATAGGTCGGGGAAAGCAGGTTCGCGAATACCCCTCGGGGTCCGATCCTCAGAAATGCCTCATCCTGCAGACCCGGCACCTCGAGTACTCGATCGGTCGAATTCCTGACGTAGACCCCGGGCACGTTTCCGAACAGGAACTGGATATCCAGGCCTTCGGGATGGTCCGTTATGTCGATGGCCGTCGTGAAGTGACCGTGGCCATCGAGCGCCTCCCAGCCCCCCTCAATCGAAACCGGGGTTTGACCCCAGCGCGCGGGGATCCGCCAGGTCGCCTCGAGACTCTGGCCCTGGAGGAAGGTGATCCTCGGATCGAGCCACGACCAGGTCGAGCGGCGCGCAACCGTGATCCACCGCGGGGTCTTTCCGGCCTCGACTCCGGGTGGCAGAGCTCGCGCACTGCTTGGATCCAGCGACCGGTAGGCGGTCGAGGAGCTCGCGTTGAGCTGAACCGACCGACCGATGCGCAGGAAAGGTTCCCCCTCCGCCCCTTCGATGGCGAGCAAACGCTCGGAGGCGTTTCGAATCGTGATTATCGGAACCGAGGGATGCGTGATGAAAACCTCCACGTCGGGCAATTCGGGCGTGATCCGGTCCAAGACGGCGAGCGCGCCGAGACCTTGCTCCTCGTGCGCGGCGGCGCGCGAACCAATCAAGAGACCGGGGACGAGTGCGAAGAGGGCGGCGATCGTGCCGATCGCCGCCCGGCGTGCGAGCCTCACCAATCCGTCACATGCCCATCGGCGCAGGAGCGGGACGAGCGTCTGGACGCGGACCAACGCGGACGATGCGCGCATTCGAGGGGGTCAGGCCCTGGCCCGCGTTCGTGAGAATGAATACGTAGTAATAGCCGGGAGGAGCGACCTTGCCATTCGGTGGGGCCTCCACGGTCACGGAGCCGGGGCGATGGCTCCTCGAATCAAGCTCGACCGCCCTTTGATCCGCGTCCGTGATGTGAGTCACGGCAGGAAGGCGCATCAGGACGACTTTCTCGACACGTCCGGCATCGGGGCTGGAGATTTCGAACTTGCCACCCCAAGCAATTCCCGAATCAACGCGCGTGATGCGCGGACGCGGGCCGCGGAAGAGATAAGGGGGCTTGAAGATCTCGAAGGACGGATCCTTCAGATTGTTGGTGCCGGTCACAGCCTGCGCGCTGTTGTCCCCCGTCGGGCCGTAGCCCGTGTTGATGGGTGAATGACCACCGACAAGGATGCTTCCATCGGGTAGCAACATGGCCGAGTTGTGGTAGGTGCGGACACGGGCCGCCGATGCGAGTGGCGTCCATTTTTCTCCATCGAACAGCTCCGCCTGGGTGACGGGGGTTTCGCTTCCAGGAACCAAAACCTCATCACGATTGGCTCCCGACAGAGCGACCACGTTCCCATCCGGAAGCAGCACGCCGCTCGAGTACCAGCGCGCATTATTAAGATCGGCGACTCTCTCGCTC
>JBHELF010000047.1:0-5869 GCA_046263155.1 Actinomycetota bacterium | reverse complement strand
CGTGAAACCAACTTCACGTCACTTATTTGACACTGGTTTTAGGGGGCTCTGCAGTTCAGAATTCAGTGAAGGGCGGTTTGAGAGGACTGATCATCAGTGTTTGAGGGGACCCAATTCATTAATGGGCGTTTGCGCCGCCGTGCGCACGCGGCCGGTTTTGGATTCGAAAAGCTATCGATCCGATCCTTGGCGCTCAGCGCCTGCTTCGCAGCGCTCGTATTCCCGGCAGACGCCGCCGGGGCCGCGCCTCCGCTTCGCAACGGTCGATTGGTTTTCGATATCCGCACCGATCAGGCGACTAACGGTGGCGCGGCGTCGCCGCTGGTCGATGACTATGACCTATTCACGGTGGGCCCCGACGGCGACTCGCTGCAGCGGCTCACGACGGGGATCGATGTGGATTTCAGTCCGGCGTGGTCACCAGACGGTCGCAGGATCGTGTTCGCTCGGCAGTTCCCCGGCGGGGTCGTCGCCGACATATGTGTCATCAATGCAGACGGGAGTGGGTTTGCAAATCTGACGAACTCGCCTCAAGACATCGACAACTCACCGGCTTGGTCGCCGGACGGCAACAAGATCGTCTTCACCAGTTACGCGAACAGTCCGACTTACTTTCCGATACCTCAGTCCGCCGGCAGAGTCGTCTTCGGTCCGAACCAGGAAGACCTCTACATCATGGATGCCGACGGATCCAATCGGGAGCCGCTGCTTCAGGAGCCCGGATCTCAGCACATGCCGGCGTATTCGCCCGATGGCTCGTGGATCGCTTACACCGATGCCCCGTCGAGGGCAATCAAACTTATCCGTACGGATGGATCGCGTTCGCGATATCTCACTAGTCCGGGGAAGTTCGGCGATGTGGCGCCGTTCAGCGCTCGCTGGTCGCCGGACGGAGATCACATCGTCTTTGCGACCCTCGACGGCGACTACGACATTTGGGTCGTGCGACCGGATGGCAGCGGCCTCAAGAACCTAACGAGCGACAGTTTCGTCGGGGAGCAAAACCCCGTGTGGTCACCCGACGGTAAGCACATTGCTTTCATCAGCGATCGCTCCGGGGCTTGGCGTCTCTACAAGATGGACATCGATGGAAGCGACGTCCAAACGCTCCTCGACATTGATTTGGCGGGGGAGATATACACGAGGCCGGATTGGGGGCCGCGCCCATGAGGACGGCCCAACGCGCGTTCGAGCCCGCTCTGCTTGAGGAGTCGGGGAGATCGCGCCGAAAAGGAGCAACGCGCTCCGCCATTATGGCCGCGGCCTTACTGACCATCGCGCTGGGCCTTTTCCCAAGCGATGAGTTAATTCCTAGCGCGCAGGCGGGCTTTCCGGGCCACAATGGTTCGCTCGCGTTCTCGATCACCCAGACGCCAAGGACCCCAGGCGCGGCGGTATATCTCGACTACGACCTCTTCAGCGTCACCCCTTGGGGGGCGGTGCGTCGTCTAACCGAGGGTCCCGGAGTTGACCTTCATCCGAACTGGTCCCCCGACGGGCGCTACATCGTCTTCGAACGCGAGCTTCCCCCGTACCTCCAGGCCGATATGTACCTGATCAAGTCGGACGGGACGGGCGAGACGAGGCTGACGGATACCCCAGACCTGTTCGAGTTCTCACCTGCGTGGTCTCCCGACGCACAGAAGATCGTCTTCACGCGAATGGTGAATCCTTATCGGTCTGTCGGTGAGTTTGATCTCTTTGTGATGAATTCGGATGGATCAAACATCGAGCAAATCACCTCGGGTCCGGACGGAGAACTAGCGCCGGCGTGGTCCCCTGACGGTCAGCTGATCGCTTTCCAAGACTGGCGAACAGGCTATCTGGGAGTCATCCGACCCGACGGCCGCGGTCGCACACTATTGACAGACTTGGGTGCGGAATCGCCCCAATGGTCCCCTGACGGTGAGACCTTGGTGTGGTTCAACCAAGCAGACATATGGACGGTTCGACGCGACGGAAGTCACCTACGAAATCTGACCTCTGCTAGTCAGTCTCAGAATCGTTACCCGGCCTGGTCGCCGGACGGCAAGTACATTGCCTTCGTCAGCGATCGCGACGGCGGCTACAGGATTTACCGAATGCGAGCCGACGGCACGGATGTCACCAGGCTCATTGATATCGAGCTCGATGCAAACACAGCCACCCTTGACTGGGGGCCGCGCCCGTGAAGCTTCTTTGGGCTCTCAGTCCGGATAAACCTGCTTCTCGCACCAAAGAAGTGGGTGTCGCGGCGATAGCCGCTCTGGCGCTCGCTTGGAGTTTGGTCCCGACTGCAACTCCGACTGCCGAGGCCGCGTTTCCTGGCCGCAACGGTCGAATCGTTTTCTCAGCTGGCAGATATGTGGATCCGTCAGGTGGCCGGACACCGCCTGGCTATGCGCAAGTTCGTGATTACGACATTTTCTCGATCGCCTCTGATGGCTCAGGCTTGCAGCAGCTGACGCAGGGATCAGCTATCGATGGAATGCCGGCCTGGTCAGCGGATGGTCGGAAGATCGCTTTCATTCGAGCAGGCCAAGATACGCAATTCGAGTTTGACATCCTCGTTATGGACGCCTATGGCAGCTCGCTTATCAATCTCTCCCAAACGCCGCTCTATCGAGAGTGGGAACCAAGTTGGTCACCCGACGGCAGCAAGATCCTTTTTCAGAGCGACCGCGCCATGCCTCAAGTCATTGGCAGAGTCGCCTGGGATTTTTTCGACTGTGACCTCTTCGTTATGAACGCGGATGGGAGCGACGTAGTTCAGATCACCGAGGGCCCGGGGTGCCAAGCCAGTGCAACCTGGTCCCCCGATGGACGTTGGATTGCTTTCTACGATCCAGCAGCCGACGCGATAAGCCTTATCCGTCCCGATGGTTCCGATAGACACGTGCTGTCCACGGATACGTACCGAGCGGCCGCGCCTGATTGGTCTCCCGACTCAAGCAGCCTCGCATTCTTCAGGAGGGGGGCCCGCCATGTCGATGTGTGGGTCATCAATGTCAAAACAGGTCGGCTGAACAAACTGACGAACGATTCAGCCGTTGACCGGTGGCCCAACTGGTCGCCGGATGGCAGATACATCAGCTTTGTAAGCAACCGCGACGGTAGCTATGGGCTCTACCGGATGAATGTCGATGGCAGCCATGTTCAGAGTCTGGTCGATCTGGAGCTGCCATCCGACTCCCCGCTTGACTGGGGGCCGCGCGTGTGAGGCTTCTCTTGGGACTCAGCACTGATAAACCTGGTTCGCGCTCAAAAGAACTCTTTGTCGCGCTGGTAATTGGGCTGGTCATTGCATTGACCGCTATTGCGCCGACGATTCGCAGGGCCGAGGCTGCGTTTCCCGGGCGCAACGGCTTCATCGCGTTCGCTGTCAGGCAATGTCCATGCCTCGGCGGAACGGTCGACCCCCCACTGGACTACGACCTGTTCGTGGTGCCATCAGATGGAGCCCCGCTCAGGCAAGTCACGCAGGGCAGCCTGGATTTCGACGTTCAGCCCGCTTGGGCACCCGACGGACGCCGCATCGCCTTCACCAGGGGAAGCCCTCTGCAGGGGGGAGCCGACATCTATGTCATGAAGCACCCGGGCGGCGCTCCGAAGAACCTCACGAAAAGTCCAGGCACCGTTGACTTCGGTGCGGCTTGGTCTCCAGATGGGCGCTACATCGCGTTCAACAGCGATCAAGAAAACCCCGAGCTGATCGCTTGGGTTCTTCGCGTCGAGCCCCAAGGAGACCTCTTCGTCATGGAGGCCAACGGCACCAACGTGGTACAGCTCACGAGCGGGCCCGGAGGAGAGATCTCTCCCTCATGGTCCCCGGATGGCCGCTGGATCGCCTTTATCGATACGGAGCTTCAGCGGGTCGGGCTCATTCATCCAGATGGCAGCGGTCGAAAGGTTCTTTCGCCGGGGCGTGGCGCGGGGCCGGTGCATTCGGTTGCCTGGTCGCCCGATGGCCAGAAGATCGTGTACTCAACCGGCGACGGCGACATCTGGGTGGCGACATCTGAGGGCACTCAGCAAACGAATCTGACCGAACGAAGCAACGCGGAAAATACGGCGCCCGTGTGGTCGCCCGATGGCAGGTACATCGCTTTCGTCAGCAATCGGGAGGGTCCATTCAAACTCTTCCGGATGGCCAGCAACGGCTCGCGTGTCGTCAAGCTGACCGATATCGAACTGTATGCGGATACGACTCCCGATTGGGGGCCGCGCCCATGAATCTCGAAGTTGCAAACGGGGGCGCTTTTCCCCTCTCTCGGCGATCTCGAGGAGTGCTGGCTGCCGTCCTCTGCCTCGCCTTGTCGGTCGGGATCTTGCCGGTGGGCGATTCGAGGCGAGCTCACGCTGCGTTTCCCGGACGCAACGGGCGCATCGTGTTCGAGGTAGACGTCAGCGACGCTGCCTATCCCTACTACACCGGCGATTTTGATCTCTTTTCCGTTGCACCCAGCGGACAGGGTCTTACGCGTCTCACGGAAGGTCCCTATGCCGACTACTCACCAGCCTGGTCTCCCGATGGCAGTCGGATCGCATTCACGCGCTCAGCGCGCCGCGCAGTCCCCGGCGACATCTATCTCATGGATCCTGATGGCAGTGATCAGTTCAACTTGACGCGTTCGCCGGGTAGCCAGGATCGCCACCCGTCGTGGTCCCCTGATGGAACGCAAATCGCTTTCAACTGTGCCGACGGTCCCGGCCAGATCTTCGTCGTAGACGTTTG
Organism: Actinomycetota bacterium; assembly: GCA_046263155.1. Taxonomy (GTDB): domain Bacteria; phylum Actinomycetota; class CADDZG01; order CADDZG01; family WHSQ01; genus DATADF01. Next base: position 1,155 of record JBHELF010000047.1, on the reverse strand, counting down.
CGTAATCAACGCCGACGGAGGTGGCCTCGTCCGACTCACTTCCGAGGGCGGCATTCGAGGCACATCTGATGAGGACACTTATCAGCCCGCGTGGTCCCCCGACGGCTCCTGGATCGCGTTTTCTTTTTATGATTTTAATGGGGGTAATCCCTCCGGCCTCGCGCTTATCGCTCCCGACGGATCCCGCCGTCACAGCATCGTTAGGTCTGAACAACTCGGAGGGGCAGGCATTTTCAGTCCCAGTTGGTCCCCTACTGGAAACACGATCGCCCTCATTCCGTCGTCAGGTGAGGAGCCGGGCAACATCTGGACTGTAAATGTCGACGGAACCGGGTTGCGGCGTCTCACCCGTGAGTCTGACTACTGGGAAGTTGACTGGTCGCCAGATGGGCGCAGGCTCGCCGTTTCTCGCCTCGTGGGTGAGGGCTTCCGGCTTTATACGTTGGGCTCAGATGGGTCCAAACCGCGACGAGTTATAGATCTACAGCTGGAGACTCCGGCCGAGCCCGATTGGGGGCCGCGCCCATGACTTTCGCCATTGCAATCAGAGGCGCGATTCGCCCCTCCTGTAGATCGAAAGGCGTTCTCGTCGGGGCTGTTTGCATTGCTTTTGCTCTCCTCCCGCTAGGCGATTCCGGCGTGGCGGAGGCTGCGTTTCCAGGGCGCAGCGGCCGGATCGCATTCTCGGCGGGTGTTTACGTGGATCCAGTAGGCACGTTTCCGGGGTACGGGCAAGTTCGCGATTACGACATCTTCACGATTGCCCCGGGTGGATCGGGTGTTCAGCAAGTCACTCAGGGCGACTTCGTCGACGGGTTCCCAACGTGGTCCCCGGACGGGCGCAAGCTTGCCTTCGCACGAGCAGACGCGAATTCCCTATTTGAGTACGACATCTATGTCGTTGATGCAGACGGTGGCTCGCCCGTAAATCTGACACAGACGCCGCAGTACCGCGATTGGGAGCCTTCCTGGTCGCCCGATGGCAGCAAGATCGTCTTCCGAAGCGACCGCGCGGCCCCAGAGGTGGTGACCAGGCCACTTTTCGATTTCTTTGAAGGCGACCTCTTCATCATGAACGCCGACGGGAGCGACGTTAGGCCGCTAACGTCAGGACCGGGCTTCGAAATGATGCCGGTGTGGTCCCCGGATGGTGCT
>JBHELF010000046.1:0-4489 GCA_046263155.1 Actinomycetota bacterium | reverse complement strand
GGCGGGCCGGTCCACGTAAAGATGTCGATCCCCCGGCCGATGTCCGAGGCCATCAGGTGGTAGGTCAGCGTGCCGTCCTTGTTCTTCACGATCTTGAATGGTTGCGCGACCCATTGGAGCGCGTTGGGTGCCGGAATGAACGACGCCGTCTCGCGGAACACAACGCGGCCCTTCTCATCGAAGAAGTAATCGACGACTTTCGTCCCTTGGCTGTACCACGACACGAAGAACCGTTGCTCCCCGGGCACATGCTCCATCACGTGCGACGTGCACCCCGTCGCCTGTGGATACATCACCTGACCTCGGTAAAAGGCCAACTCGCCATCGGGCGTTAAGGCATGCTCGATCTTTCTGGGATTGCTGATGTCATACATGTGGATCCCGCCGTTGTTGTATTCGTTCGGGACGGTCGGAGCGCAAGACGATCCCGGAGGCAGGAGTCCCCCGCCGCGCTCATCGGTGACGAAGACGTACTTACCGTCCCATGTGGGTTCCGCTTCGTGCGCGACCGAGATCTCCTCATCCGAGGGGACCTTCATATTGCTGTTGCAGTTGACCGGCGCAGGCGGAGGACCTGCTCCGCAATCGCGCCCCGCGTGGTTGATACTCCCCAGGTACTTCCAGCCCCTGGCTTGCGGGATCACCTCGCCTTTTCCCGGCGTAAAGGCCCCTCCGCAGTCCGTCACCTTTGCCGTCGTTGCCGTCCCGTCGATCAGCCCGCAGCTGAGTGGAGTACCGCGTACGGCGCCGGTCTTCGGATGGGTGAGATTCCTGACGTCAAAGACCACCGTCCCGCTGAGCGCGGCACAGTAGATCTTCCCCGGACGCGCCGTTATGTCATGACAAGATGAGTCGAGTCCCTCGAGGGGCTCTCCTTCGGTGGTGAGTTGCGTGGTCCAGCCGGGCTGGAACTGGATCCGGAAGACCTTAGGCCGGCACGCGATGCGCCGTGCTTCGAGCTTTTGGTTCGGAACCATGCAGGAGCGAATGTCGAGTACATCGATCTGTGCCGCCGCGGTATTGCTGAACGTCGAGCTGGAGTTATAGACAACCCACGGCCGAGTCGCGTCCACGGTCACCGTGTGAGAGGTTCCCTGATGACGTGTCATATGGATCTCGCGCGGCTCGAAATCCTCTTGGTGCAGGCCGCTGACATCGACCAACTCGAGTCCGCCGCCGCCCGTGTCATGGCAGCGTCCCGTGGCGTCCGTGGTATCGATCAGCAAGGTAACGCCTCGGTACTGCGCGATCGCAGCGTCGTGCTGCAATCCCGTCGTACCCTGTGGATTGTTCGGAGCGCACGCGGCGGAGCCGTGGTCGGCAACCCACTGGATGTCCACCTCGCCCTTCTCGTTCAGGAGCTGGAGCATTCGCTGACCCACGTTTTGCTCGGGACCTTGACCGAGCGTGCCGGAGGAGACAAACACGCGACCTCCGAGCTTGAAGAACTTGAGATCCGAGCCGGGATTGGGAGGGAATCCCGTGATGTACTCCCACGTACCCTCACCGCCGATAATGGGATTCAGCGGGGCGGGAACCTGCTGTGTCGAAGAAAGCGGGGAACGAGGATCGGTGTGGTCGGCGGCCGCGGGAGCGGCCGCGGCGAACACGAGAGCAAAAACGGCTAGGGCCACCACCAACTTGCGCATTCGTCCTCCAATCACGCGGGTTTTCTGCGAAGTGATTCCACATCCGCCGCCTTTGTCCCTGCGCAGGCCCTTAGCGACCTACGAACTGCGCCTTTCCGGGCCCTTGTTCCGCGAACGTGGTCATGCCGATCTGCTGGTCCTCTGTGGCAAACAGCGCCGAGAAGGCCTGGCGTTCGATGAGCAAGCCGTTCTCGAGACTCGTCTCGAGCCCGTTGGCGATGGCCTGCTTCGCGGCGGCGAGCGCCACCGTCGGCCCGGCGACATACCGGCGGGCGATCTCGACTGCGCGCTCGTAAACCCGCTCGGGTTCGACGACCTCGTCGACTAGTCCGATGCGCAGCGCCTCGTCCGCAGCGACGAAGCGTCCGGAGTAGATTATGTCCTTCGCGCGCGCCACACCTATCAGGCGAGGAAGCCTCTGCGTGCCGCCGGCTCCAGGGATGACCCCGAGCAGGATCTCCGGTTGGCCGAGATTGGAATCCGATGCACAGATACGAAAGTCGCACGCCAAGGCTAGCTCGCATCCTCCCCCCAGCGCGTAACCATTGATCGCTGCGATCGTGACCTGCGGAAGCCTTTGCAGGCGCGTGAATACGTCCTGAAAATGCCCGATGTAGCGATACATGGTGACGGCATCGCGTTCCGCCATCTCCTTGATGTCGGCGCCCGCGGCGAAAACCTTCTCGCCTCCCCAAACCACGACCGCCTTGACCTTCTCGTCCAATGCGGCCGCGTCGACGGCGTCTCCGATCTCGCCGGCTACTTGAGCATTGAGGGCGTTTACCTTGGGTCGATCGAGCCGGATCGTGCCTACTCCGTCTTCAGATAATTCGAGATTTACGAATTCGCCCACGAGTCCTCCTCGTTCATCTGGAGTGATCCCCCAAGGCTACGATGACGAAGATGCCGGACAGCTTTGAACAATTACTTGCCGATGCGCTGGCGACGCGCAGTCCGGCCCGCGCGCGTGTTAAAGGTGCTCGCGATGCGGCCGTTCTCGTGCCGATCGTCCTGAGTCCCGACCCCTCCTTGATCTTCACCGCCCGCACGGAGCACTTGCCCAGTCACAAAGGACAGATCTCGTTCCCGGGTGGCTCCCTCGGGCCGGATGAATCCGTCGTGGCCGGCGCGTTGCGCGAGGCTGAGGAGGAGATCGGACTCGATCCCGACGTCGTCCGGGTGATCGGAGAGCTGGATGCAACTCCGACGTTCGTCAGCGGTTTCGTCGTTACGCCCGTAGTCGGTGTCATGGATCGGCTGCCTGAGCTGAGGCCCAACCCGGCGGAAGTCGCGGAGGTGCTCGTCGTCCCGATCTCGGAGCTCAACGAAGGAATCCGGTCGGAGCCGGGTTTCTCCCACCTGGATCGCACTTACCCCACCGAGGCCTGGATCTGGCAGGACAAAGTGATCTGGGGCCTAACCGCGCGTCTACTGCGGACGTTTCTCACGATCCTCGCGGATCTCGGGTTGGCGGTGATGCCGGGCGACACGACATCGTGGACCGCGTGGCCCCTCGAGGCGACGGGACGGCAATGACAGGAGGCGTGACGGGTAGCGTATGGACGGCTCAAAGTGCAACGCCTGCTCCCGTAAGCACACTGCAGGCTCCACCAACGGATCCGTTAACGAATGCCGGAGCGATCGTTGCGATCGTGCTCGCCGTGATCGCCGGGGTGCTGGGCTATCGCATTCTGCGGGGGGGCCGAGGCCTGTGAGGGCGACGCGCGCTTTCGCCGTTGTTGTTCTGGGTGCCCTGGTACTCGGCGCCTGCAGCCCGCCGGCGCCACCGGATCAAGGCACTGCACGCTCGCAGGCCAAGCGACAGGACCAGGCCGGCTCGCAGAAAGGCGGTCGGGGGCCGAACAAGAAATCAGAGCGAGCAGGCGCGGTCTTGACTCCCGCGCCCGGAGGCGCTGTGGACGTCGCGGCGGGCGGTACCGCCGGAAGCGCCACCAAGACTCGTGTCCCGTCGAAGATGGGCGACCGTTTCCGGTTCGAATCCGCGCGCGTGGAAGAGCCGAAGCCCGATGCCTACAAGCAGGGTGTGGCCCCCAGCTACGCGGAGATCCTTGCGGTCGAGATCGAAGGGCTCGGCGAGGACATCTCCTTCCAGGTGACCTTTGACGGCAACCTTCCCGACCGAATGACCGATGACTCGACCTACATGATGGTGGGATGGAGCGTCACCGGCCGGAGGGAGCGCAACGGCTTTGGCTTCGGCGCTCGGGCGACCACACAGGGCTGGGAGACCTATGCCGGCAGCAAGCAGGAGGCCGACGAGTTTCCCGGCACTTTTGAGATCGCCGCAAACACGATGACGTTCACTCTGCCATGGGAGTACCTCGAGGGGCCGCGCTCCTTCGGTTGGTTCGCCACCTCCGCCTGGGTCCAGAACGTCGGCGGGGTCGCGAGTTATTCGTCCGATCCGGTGCCGAACGGCCACCTCGGGAAATTTCCGAACTAATCAGTCCGAACAAGCCGTTGCTCTGGCAATGAACTATTCATTACCCCAACAGCAACGAGAGAGCTCCTAGAACATCGGGGGCTCGGTGTACACGCCCCACTCCCCCTTCAGGGTTTCAACCATCTCGCCCAGCGTCACGTAAGCCTCCGCAGCGGCGACCAGAACCGGAATCGAATTCTGCGATTTGTCGTGCGCCATCTCCTTGAGACTTTGAATCGCGTCTTCGGCCGCACGATCATCACGATTCGCCCTGACCTCCGCCACGGATTTGTTCTGGCGCTCCTCGATATCGGGGCCGATGACCAGCATCTCCGGCGGCGTCTGCACCGAGACGGTGAAGCGGTTGACTCCGACGATGACCTTCTTGCCCTGTTCG
>JBHELF010000045.1:0-44687 GCA_046263155.1 Actinomycetota bacterium | reverse complement strand
CAGTCCGGCGTGGTCGCCGGATGGCCGCTACATCGCCTTTGCCCGCGGCCGAGGAACCACCGGCTACGAGCTGCTTCGAATGAGGCCAGACGGTTCTGAGATCACCTCTCTCGTGGATATCGCGATCTCCCCTCAGGGAGGAATGGACTGGGGCCCCCGCCTCTAGCCTTCGCCGCTGGCTGACGCGTGGACCGGGAAGCCCCATAACCACTGTCCCTACTGCGAACACGGGAGGGGCTAGGCGCGCCAGGGTTCGTTCTCTAGAATCCAACTGGCGGAATTTTCCAACTAGGCGGGGAGTACCAGGTGTCGAAAACCATTTCGCGTCCACTTTTTGGCTTACTGATTGCTTTGCTTATGGCCTCGGCCCTGACCGGAACCGCAGGTGCCCGGAAGCGGCCGGGCGGGGGCACCTCCGCCACCGGCCGGGTTTTCTTGCCGAACCCGGTGGCCGACCTCCAAGATCAGACACTGACAGATCAGAAGGACGCCGATTACGCGGCCCTTCAGCCCGCGTATCACGAGGTGACCCTCACGGATCTCGACGGGAGCGGCTACCTTGTCGGCAAGTGGGCGAACGTCGTGAGCGAGACGGGCGATCCGGCCTATTCTTCGAGTGGCAGCTTTCTTTTCGGCCGCAGCGACGATCGCTTCGAGCAGGTCATGGCTTATTACTGGGTCACCGAGTCTCAGAGATACATCCAAAGCTTGGGGTTTGGCTCGAGCCGCCGGCCGATAAATATGGAATCGCAGGACGTGCGCATAAATCAGTGGGGTGTCGACAACTCCTATTCCTGGGACAAGCACGACGTGCTGCGCTTCGGCAAAGGGGGAGTTGATGATGCCGAGGACGCAGAGGTCATCCTGCACGAGTACGGCCACGCGATGCACGATTCACAGATCTCCGGCTTGGCTGGCACAGGTGACGCGGGGGCGATCGGCGAGGGATTCGGCGACTACTGGGCCGTGACCGTGAGCAATGTCGTGGCCCCGACGCCCGATGCTCCCTGTGTGGCGGATTGGGATTCGGTGTCCTACACGTCGACGACACCACATTGTTTGCGTCGCACCGATCTCGACGTGCAATATCCGGGTGATCTGGCGGCCAGCATCCACCGTAGAGGCCAAATCTGGTCGCGCGCCCTCTGGGACATCCGCCAGGCCCTCGGTGCAACTACCGCCGACACGATCATTCTCGAGGCGCAATTCGATTTCGCGCCCGACACCACGATGCCCGCGGCGGCGGAGGGGACCGTAGCTACGGCCGAGCGGCTCTACAACCGCGGGGTCGCTCATCAGGTCCGGACCGCGTTTGAGGACCGGGGGATTCTGTAGCCGCATCGGAAGAAATGGAACGATTCCCTTGCGCCGGGTCGGGGAATCTGGAGAGGTAATGAAGGCCAACGAACCCGGGCCGGGTTCGAACCAACAAAGCGCGTGTGCCCAATGCGGGCGCATTGCCGGTCTCGATGACCGTTTCTGCAGCGGTTGCGGCGTGGCGCTTGCGCCTCCGCGTTCGGGCGACGTGCGCAAACCGCTGTCGGCTCTTTTCTGCGAACTCATAACGATTTCCGAGGGCACGGGCGCGCCGGATCCTGAAGTCGAGGGACGGCTGCTGGTCCGGGCGCGGGCGGAGCTTCAACGCGTCTTCGAATCACACGGCGCCATAATCGAGCCGGGTCCCCCACATGAAGTCACGGGGATTTGGGGTCTGCCGCAGGCCCACGAAGACGATGCGATGCGCGCGCTGCGCGCCGCGGCTCAGGCACGTGCTCATGTCTCGGAACTCGCAAGTACCTGGCAACAGGAACTTGGAGCGAAGCTACGACCAAGCTTCGCCGTGGTAACCGGCGAGACGGTTATTCCTCGAGCCGGGAGTGCCCCCGCGGGCACGGGCAAGGCGCTTCTGTTCGCGCGCGGTTTGATGCAGGCCGCGCCGCCGGAGGAGATCTTGCTGGACGCGGAAACCCATCGGCTCGTTCAGAACAGGGTCGAGGCAGAAACTTTGTCCCCCGGCAGATTTCGTCTCAATAGATTGATTGAGGCGCCCCGCACGGCTCCACACCTAGGTCAGGCGCCTCTCGTGAATAGACGTCGTGAGCTCGAGCTTCTGGCCGGCGTGCTCGACCGTGCAGTCGCAGACCGGCAGTGGCATCTGTTCACGCTGATCGGTCCTGCGGGCAGCGGCAAATCCCGGCTCGCCAAGGAATTGCTCGCCGCCAGGGGAAGCGGCGTAGAAGTATTGCGTGGCCGGTGTCTTTCGTATGGAGCCGGAGCCACGTTCCACCCGATCGGCGAGGCCGTTAAGCAGATGGCCGGGATCCGCGGGGATCAGAACGCGGCGGCGACCGTGCGTCGGCTCGCCGATCTAACCGCGACGCGTCACGGACCGGGAGCCGCCTCGGTTGCCGAACGCGTCGCTCAACTGATCGGACTCGCGCCGGGCGAGGGCCCGCTCGAGGAGGCCTTCTGGGCTTTGCGCCAGCTGCTTGCCCAAGTCGCGGACGAGCGACCGGTGGTACTGGTGATCGATGATCTGCAGTGGGCCGAGCCCACGTTGTTGGATCTCTTGGAGTACTTGACCGACGGGTTCACCGCCGCGCCCGTGATGCTGCTGTGCTTGGCGCGGCCCGAATTCCTGGAGTTGCGGCCGGCCTGGGGAGGCGGCCGAGCCAACACGTGGTCGGCGTCGCTCGGACCTCTGGATCAGGCCGACAGCGAGCTTCTTATCGAGAGTCTGATCGGCAGGAACAGCCTTCCTGGGGCGGCTCAGACGAGGATCCTCGAAGGCGCGGGTGGGAACCCCCTGTTCATCGAGGAAACCCTCGAGATGTTGATCGACGACGGTCTTCTCGAATCCGAGGACGGCCGCTGGGTTGCCTCGAGCGATCTGTCGAGGCTGCAGATTCCGCCCGCCATTCATGCCGTGCTGGCCGCGCGACTGGATCACCTCCCGGGGGAGCAGCGCGCAGTTCTGGAATGCGCCAGCGTGGTCGGGAAGGTGTTCCATCGAGACGCGGTCGCGGCTCTGCTTCCTCCCGGGTTTCGGGACCTGGACGCGATCTTGCAGGACCTTCTGCGCAAGGGCCTTATCGCCACGGGAACACTGAACATCGATCCCCCGGGCACGTTCCGCTTCATTCAGTCACTTCTGCGAGATGCGACCTACGCCGGAATCGTCAGGACGGAGCGGGCGCAACTCCATGAGGGCCATGCGGCGTGGCTTGAAAAATCGCTAACCGAGGAATCACGTGAAAGCGACGAAGCGATCGCTTACCACCTGCAACAGGCGTATCGCTACCGGCGAGAGGAATCTCCCGAGACAGAGCTTCGCGAATTGGCCGATCGTGCCGGGCGGTGGCTCGCCGCGGCCGGCCGGAAGGCGTTTGATGCCTGGGACATGGCGGGTGCCGCCGCGTTGTTGGATCGCGCGCTCGACTTTTTCTCGGCCGAAGACCCCGCGCGCCTGAAGCTCCTGCCGGACCTGGCCTATGCCTGCAAGCAACTGGGCGAGGTCGACCGCGCCGAGATGCTTCTCGAAGAAGGCCTAGCGAGGGCCGAGAGGCTCGGTGAGGAAAAAGCCGGCTTGCATTCGGGGCTCCTATTGCTCGAGTTGGAACTGGAGAGCCGTGGACTCCAGACCGACCTTGCGGAAAAACAGTTGTCGGACCTAGCGGCGAGAGCGGAGCGGGCCGGTGACGATCTCGCCATCTCCCGAGCCTGGTACGTCAGGTCTTTCGTCCACTGGATACAGCTTCACGAGGAAGAGCATGCGAGATGCCTGGAGCGCTCGCTCGGCTACGCGCGTCGCGCCGGCAGCAGGCACGACGAGGTAAGGATCCTCGGAGAGCTGGCGCCTTCGCCGTGGGGTCCGACGCCCGTCTCGCGAGGAATCCAATCGTGTCATCAGGTTCTGGAACAGACGGCAGGTAGCACACGAGTGCGCGCTACCACGCTATGTCGCTTGGCGGGTTTCGAGGCTCTGCGTGGGGACTTCGACTCAGCCCGGCCGCATTTACAGGAGGCCTGGGCGATCTTTGAGGAGCTGGGCCTCACTTCGTTGATCGCCCGGATGGCCTGTGAATACGGAGGATTCATCGAGTTCCTCGCCGGGCGATTCGATGAGGCCGTTGCCTATTTCCGCCAAGGTTGCGACTCGCTGCGGCAGCAGGGACAGATGGGGTACATGGCCACTCTCGCGGCGGAACTTGCCCGGGCCCTCTTCGCCCAAGGGAAGCACGCGGAGGCGGAGCGATTCCTATCAGAGACCCGCGCGGCCGCAGCTCCCGACGACGTCGACGCGTTACAGCTCGCCCAGTCGACCGAGGCGAGACTGCTCGCGGCGCGCGGAGAGTTCGAGGAGGCGGAGAGGGTCGCGCGCGAGGCCTTCGACTCGATCAAGAAGTCGGATTTCGTTCTCCTTCACGCCAATGCCCTATTGAACCTGGCGCAAGTCCTGGCAGCAGCAGGACGCGGTGAGGAAGCGCAACAAGCCGCCGAGGACGCCGCTCGTCATTACGAGCTCAAAGAAAGCGCGTACCTTGCCGCGCAGGCCCGCGAGCTTGCGCGCTCGATCACCGTCGGCTAGCTCTCTATGTGGGCCTTCTCCGTGGGTGTGCGGTCGCGCTCCGAGGGGTGGTACTCGGGGAGATCCGTGGCGTTCTCGACGTTGAACCCATAGTCGAACACGAGCGAGCCACCGTAGAAGCTGCCCCAGGACACAAGTGTCGCCGCGATCAGCGAAAGCACGAGCACGGAGAGCTCGGTGTAATTCTCCGACCAGTACGAAAGGCGGAGCACGATGTCGACCGCGACGACCGCGGTCACCGTACCCATGATCAACATGTGGCTGTTGGCAGTGCGCCATACCTGCGAGTGCTTCGGCGTCGATTTGAGCCAATCCCAGAAGCCGGTCAAGGACGTTCCCAAGGAAACGATGGCGCCGTAGATGAGCACGAAGGTGGAGGTGCGAAAGAAGTCGGTGGCGCGCGCCTCGTTGGCGCTCAAAATCATTCCCTCATACGAGAGATAGGAGATGAGGTCGAACGTCGCCGCCATGATGTAGGCCGCTATCGGAAAGTCGGTGAGTGGCGGATGGAATGGCTTCCCGGCAAATCCACGAAGGCCCTTGAACTTGCGGCCCTTGAAAATGATCGGCGGTCCCCATGAGAACCAGCGCGCCATACCCGTCTCCTCTCCAGAGGTGGAGCGTCAAGCCTCGCGCTCGGGAGCCTCAGTTTCGAATTGGAGGACAACGCAGCATCGTCCCGGTGCAGGATCGAGTCTCGCCTCAACGCTCTGGGCCCCAAGACCCTTGGCGAGTCCGTCGACGAATGCCTGTGTCATGCGGCAAACCAGGCTGGCGTTCTGCCGGGCGATCGGGTCGAAGGGACAGTTCCCAAGGGCGACGCGGTTGGCTCCCTCGGAAACCGGCTCGAACCCGTGCTTTTCGAGGACGGCCTGTGCCAGTTTGACCACTCGCGCAGGCGCGGGCGCGCGAAGGTTGAGCTGTGAGCGCAACCCCTGGCCCAGGGTTGCGCCGCGCGCCTTCGCCAGCCTGAGGGCCGCCTCTCGAGCGGACTCCGCAGCCGATGCCGATTCCACCGCCTGAGCGAGGACGTCCGCGAGGAGGTCGTGCCGTTTGCGCGGGAAGGAGAGCTCGATGGGATCCGCCGCCGCGGAGTAGAGCTTGGCGGGTCGGCCCACGGAGCGAGGACCGTGTCCATTAGTTCGGACCACTTCGAGAAGACCCTTCGCTACGAGTTTCTCCAGATGCCAGGCCGCCAGCTTGCGCGAGACGCCCGCATAGATGGCGGCCTCGGCCCGGGAGACGGAGCGACGCTCTCGACGGACAAAGCCGTAGATCGAGCGGCTGACGTCGTCCTTCAGCGCGGCGGCCGACTCGATGGCGCGCACGGATGCAGATTCCATTTCGCCAAAGGGTATGGGCGGAATGGCACGAGAAGGCGGATTTCCGGCCGATTTCACCAACGCGCGTGGGCAAAACCCACCATCGCTCGATGCAATTAGGAGAATGTCGGGTCGCTTACCCTTGGGCTTTAGCCGAGCGGAAGTGGGAGTCGATGGCCTTTCCAACTACCGAGCAGATCTCCGAGGTGCTGGGGGAGATTCAAGACCCCGAACTTCATCGCGGCCTCAACGAGCTCAACATGGTTCGTAACATCGCGATCGAAGGCGACCGCGTCCGCGTCTTGATCGCCCTCACTATCCCCGGCTGCCCGCTGAAGGATTATTTCCACACGGTGATCCCGGCGAAGCTCAAGGAGCGATACCCGGGGATAGCCGACGTCGTCGTCGAGCTCACCTCGATGACCGAGGAGGAGCGACAGTCTCTGGTCGGGGGACTGCGGAAGGAGACGCCGACCCCCTTCGCGGACGGCGAGAGCTCGACTCAGGTCATCGCCGTGGGCTCGGGCAAGGGGGGCGTGGGCAAGTCCACCACTACCGTGAACCTCGCGGCTTCTCTCGCCAAACTCGGCCACAGCGTCGGCTTGCTCGATGCCGACGTGTGGGGCTTCTCGATTCCACGAATGATGGGTGTCCACGATCGACCGACGGTGGTCGAGGACATGATCATGCCCCCCGAGATGTTCGGGGTGAAGATCGTCTCCATCGGTCTGTTCACGGGAGAGGACAACCCAGTGGTGTGGCGGGGCCCCATGCTGCACAAGGCCCTGCAGCAGTTTTTGACGGATGTCCACTGGGATGACCCGGACTATTTGCTCGTTGATCTACCTCCAGGGACGGGGGATGTCTCGATCTCGATCGCGCAATTCCTCCCCGGGGCTCACATGATCGTCGTCACGACGCCGCAAGCCGCCGCCGAGAAGGTCGCTCAGCGTGCCGGTTTCATGGCCGAGAAGACCGGACTGAAGGTGCTCGGGGTCATGGAGAACATGTCCTACTTCCGGGGGGACGACGGCACGGCGTATCCCATCTTCGGGAGCGGTGGCGGACGCATCTTGGCGGAAAAGTTGCACGTCCCATTGCTGGCCGAGATCCCACTCGATCCGGTGTTGCGCGAGCTCGCCGACCGAGGAGCGCCGGCCGTTCTCGACGCGCCGGACACGGAGGTGGCTCGGACGTTCGAGCTCGCCGCCAAGGAGATCGTGAACCTCATCCCTCCTCGTCCGCGACCTGCCAAGCGGATCAAGCTTCCGTTGCTGATGCAACCCCCGGCCGCGACCGCGTAGCGGAGGGGGCGGCACAACGCCGTGAGGATCTACACGAAGAAGGGCGACGACGGGACGACCGGTCTGCTCTACGGGGGCCGCGTGGCCAAGGACGACGGCCGCACCGACGTATACGGCACCATCGACGAGGTCGTCTCATCTCTGGGACTCGCTCGCGCTGCGGGTCTCGTCGGCGCGGTTGAAGAGATAGTGGTGCGTCTGCAGCGAGAGATGTTCGTCGTGGGGGCACAGTTGGCGACCGATGACGAGAATCAGGCGAAGCTGAAGGACGAAGTCTCGCGCGTCACCGGGGCGATGACGGAACAATTGGAGGCGGATATCGATCGTCTCACTGCCGAGCATCCGCTTCCCCAGGAATTCGTCCTTCCCGGCGAGACGCTGTCGTCGGCAGGTTTGGACCTCGCGCGTTCCACAGTGCGGCGTGCCGAGAGAAAGGCGGTCGCCTTGCAACGCAACGACCTATTGCTGGATCCGGAGGTGCTGCGCTATCTCAACCGGGTATCCGATCTCCTTTTCGTGCTGGCTCGTTACGAGGAAGCGGAGCGCGGGCGATACGCCCCTCCGTCGCGCGAACGATGAGGCCGTTTCGCTTCTGTCCCTCTTGTGGCTCGTCTCTGGATACAAGCGGGTCGGATCCCGAGACGACGTGCACTAATTGCGGTGAGACCTGGTACCGGAACCCCGCGCCGACCGTCGGGTGTGTGTTGCTGCGCGACGGCCGCGCTCTGATCAGTCGCCGCGGCAGCGAGCCGTTCAAAGGCCGCTTCGACGTTCCGGGTGGCTTCCTCGAGCCCGGCGAGGAGGCGATCGAGGGACTGAAGCGCGAGATCAAAGAGGAGCTCAAAATAGAGATCTCGACCTCGATGGCCGACTGCCTCCAGATTGAGCCGCATCGCTACGGCCCCGACGGAGACTGGACCCTCGCGATCGGGTTTAAGGGCACCATTGTGCGTGGGGAGCCGGAACCATCAGACGACGTCGACGCAATCGAATGGGTAAGCGAATCGGAGCTCGAGTCTCTCGATTTCGCCTGGCAACACGATCGGGAGCTGGTGAGAAAGGCGCTGGCCGATGGATGAACGAGACATGGCGAAGACGCTTGGCTGGCTGCGCGTCGGTCTCGGCTCCGCTCTATTTCTAGCGCCGAGGACTTTTTCCCGGTTGTGGCTGGGTGACCGACATTTGGATCCCTCGGCGCACCTCGCCATGCGAAGCCTCGGCGCGCGCGACCTGGTTCTCGGCGCCGGACTATTGATCGCGATGGAACGAGGCACACCGGTTCGAGGCTGGGTGGAGGCCGGAGCTGCCGTCGACATCGCCGATGTCCTCACCTCGCTCCGTGAGTGGGACGAATTCCCGCACTGGCGGATTCTCGCCACGCTGGCGAGCGCCGGAGCCGCGGCCGCCGTCGGGATCCGTATCGCACCCGCTGTGGATTAGCCGACCGCACGGGGTAGAGATTCCCTGGAGTCGTCTTCCAGGTGAGAGGGGAAGCTCATGAGGCTCATCCACAAACCCACATTCCTCCCGGTAATCCTCGTTGCCGTGCTCGGCGTCGGTCTAACTGGTCCCGCCGCGAGTGGCTCGTCCGGGGCGGCTTCGGATCAGAGCACAGAGGGCGACCCCCGGCTTTGTCACGACCCTTCTACCCGGCCGATATCGAGAGTCACCCGGCCTCCTAAATACAAGGTCTTGCCGGGCCAAGTCGTCGAACTCGAGAGCGAGTTCGACGGGGCCGCGATCCAGATGGCCGTCGTGCGACCGAAGGTTCCGTCGGGGGTGAAGACACCGGTGATCGTGTTCGCCTCCCCGTATCTCGACCACAATCTCGAAGTCGGCGACATGGCGAAATGCGCCATCCGTCTCGTCGAGAATTTCGTGCCTCAGGGCTACACGATTGGTTTCGTTGCCGTGCGCGGCACCGCGGATAGCGGAGGTTGCTCCGACTTAATGGGCGACGCCGAGCGGGCGGATCTCAACCAGGCCGTCAACTGGTTTGGCAGTCAAAGCTGGAGCAACGGGCGTGTGGGGATGATCGGCGTTTCTTACGACGGGTCCACCCCTTGGGAAGTTGCGTCCCTCGGCAACAGATATCTGAAGACGATCGTGCCGATCTCGGGTGTAAGCGATGTCTATCACCTGATGTTCCACGACGGCACGACCGAGCTGCGGGGACCACTTGTTCTAAATGCGCTGTACTACCTCTATAACTACGCACCGGTGATCGCGAACGGTCAGCAGTACCCCACGTCCGGTCGGAGTATGGAGCACACCGTCGGCGACATCGTGTGTCCTGAAGCCTGGAAGGGCTTGACCGCGTCCGTTCATTCGACGCTGACAGGAGAGCGAGACCTGTTGGGCTACTGGGCGGAGCGGAACTCGCGACCGGGAGTAGAGAGAAACTATCGAGGCAGCATCTTCATTGCGCGCGGTCTGCAGGACTGGAACGTCAATCCCGCTCATGACTTTCCCTGGGTCTTCGAGCTCGAGCGGAGCGGTTTATACGTGAAGTACATGTTGGGTCAGTGGACACACGCCTGGCCCGACTCGAACATCACTTACAACGGTATTCAGGCGGTGCGATGGGATTGGGCGGATGTTCTTCTCGATTGGTGGGATTACTGGTTGAAGGGTGACAGGAGCGTGGATCTCGGCCCGCGCGCCCAGATCCAGGACTCGATAGGGCTGTGGCGCAACGAATCCGGATGGCCTCCCCCACAGGCCCGCGAAGAGAAGCTTTTCCTCACCCCCGATGGCCGGCTCTCCGCGAAGCCGTCCCGCGACAGCGGCACCAAGTTGCTCACGCCGGATCCCACGCGACCCTTCGGGAGCACCGATCTCTCGCGAACCGATCCGTCCCGGTGCCCGGTATGTGCCATCTTCGAGTTCGGGGAGGCAAAAGACGAGCTTCGCTTTGGGGGGATATCCAAGCTCGACGTCACCGTCACGCCGACGGGACCCGGTGGTCACTTGAGTGCCTGGCTTTACTCGGTCCAGTCCGGAAGTGCCAAGCGTGTCGGTTGGGGTCAGATCGATCTGCGCTTCGCCCGCGGTGGTGGGAAGGCGATCTACCCCGTGCCCGGAGAGCCGTTGCGGGTTGAGCTAGCTCTGGAGCCCTTGGATGTGGTGATTCCCGCAGGCGAGCGATTGGTCCTCGTCGTGAGTCAGGGCACCTACGGCGACTCGGATCACATTCAGTCGGTTCCGAGTTACCCGGTCGTTTTGCATACCGGTGGCAAGGCCTCGTTGACCCTTCGGGTTTTCGAGGTCGCCGATTCACAGTTCTTCACCCCGCCGCGAGAGGCTCCGGAGCAGCAAACGCCCTAAGGCAGGCTTTCTTCGCTCCAGCGCTTGCGGCGCGCACTGTCGATCTCGCGCGCCGCCTTCACTCCGCGGTCGCGCAGCGCGAAATAGATGAGGCGCTTGCGATCCATGACGAAGAAGCGTTTCCCGTATTTGCGAAGAGCCCGACGATCGATCTCGAAGCCGAGACCCGGTGACTGGGGAGGTGCGAGAGTGCCGCGGCTCTGGAGGAAAGGTTGCTCCAGCATCGCGTCCCGGGCCTCGGGCACCCATCCGGGAGGGTCGTATGGATATTCGAGCGCCCTCTTGCCGGCGAACCCCGATGCCAGCATGAGCTGGAGGTTTATGGCGAAGCCGACTCCATTCGTCCAGGTGTGGGGCGTGTATTCGAGTCCCTTTTGGCGGCACAACTGGATCAGTCGAAATGTTTGCTCGATGCCACCGGTGAACGTCGCATCCGGCTGAAACACGGAGTAGCAACGCCGCTTGACCATCATTGCCAGCTCGGGATAGCCCCCCGTGTGAAGCTCGCCTCCCGCAATCGGCACCTTTGAGTATTTGGTGAGAGCCGCGAGATCGTCGTACGCGTCCATTGGAAGCGGTTCCTCTAGCCAGGCCACGCCCTGGTCCGCGCACATGCTGGCAAACCGCTTAGCTCGCTTCAGGTCCCACAGTGGCGCGTTCGCAACGGCTGCGACACGCCAAGCCTGGTTCGCGTCGACCGCGATCGCCATGCGATCTCCCAGCGCGGCCGTCGTTTCCTTTACCTGCTGGATGTCCGCCTCCTCGTCCTCGTGCACGCGAAGCTTTATCGTGCGAAACCCTTCTTCGAGGCGGGCCTCCGCTTCCGCGACCCGGTCGTGAGGGGAACGCACCTCGCCGGTCGATGCGTAAACGGCCACCTTCTGATGCCGTCCGCCGAGCAATTTCCACACTGGCTGGCCCGCGATCTTCCCCTTGATGTCCCAGAACGCGGGCTCGATCCACCAGTTGCGCCAGCCGAGATAGGAAAGCTCCCGCAGCCGTTGCTGGATCAGCATGATGTCGGTCGCGCTCTCACCGAGCAGATAGGGACCGATAATCCCGCCCAACCCCGCGCGCTCCTTACCGAAGGCGGCGCCGGCACTCCAACCCTCGACGCCCTGATCGGTGATGACGCGAATCAGCGTGCAGCGGTTTTCCGTTTGGGGAAATCCGGGGATCCAGCTGGGATGAAAGGGAGCAGGTAGCGGAGCTGAGAAGTGGTAAAGCTCAACGCGCGCCACACGCTGATCGGTCGCTCCCGTCACGCCCTCATCCTGGAAACGGGGACCTCCCCGCGGCCCTCTACGTCCGCTTTCCCTTCGGCGCCCGTCTCGGCAGCAGCCTCTCGGTCGGCACCGTTTGCCGGATCCGAGAATTCGATTCGATTACGTCCGTTGGCCTTTGCGCGATAAAGCGCATGGTCGGCCCGGACGGTTGTGATCGAAGGCTCATCGCCTTCCAAGTGCACCGCGACGCCGGCCGAGAATGTTGCCAGAGGATCGCCATCCGCCCATCCCTGTTTCAGCCTCTGCATAGCGGCGAGTGCCCCCACCCGGTCGGCCTCCGCGAGTAGCACCGCAAATTCCTCACCCCCATAGCGCGCCACCACGTCGGCATGGCGAGCGATCGACCGAAGCGCCTTGGAGAACTGGCGCAGGGTTTCGTCTCCCGCCGGATGCCCATAGATGTCGTTGACTGATTTGAAATGGTCCAGGTCGATGAGCGCCAAGGCATCGCCGGGCTGCATCTCCTGGAGCACGGGTTCGAACCCGCGTCGATTCGTGAGCCCCGTGAGGGGGTCCGTCTCCGCAGCGCGCGCGAGCCGACGGGTTGCCTGGAGTCGAGCAAGAGCGCGGCCCGCCTCGGTTGAGAGAAGGTCCGCGACCTTCCCGGAGAAGCTCTCGAGCCGGGTCCTGCGTCGGGACCAGCCGGTGATGAGGAGGCCGAGTAGCTCCCCACGCTCTGCCAGAACTGGAACGTAGAGCAGAGATGTGACATGGAGTTGTTGCCGTAGGTCGCGTGGAAAGTTCGTCACCTTATCGACGTCGGGCAGAAGCACGGGGCGGGCGCTTCTCAGGCTCCGATCGGGTGGCCAGTGTTCGGCGGAGGGATTTAGCTCAAATTCCCCAACTCGAATCGAAAAGTTCTTCTGGCCTCGATTCACCAGAGCCGGCGTGTCCTCCCTCTTAACGAGGAAGACTGCCGAATCGGCGCGCAGCAACTGGATCGCGAGCTCGGCCGTAATCGCGGCCACGTCCTCCTCATCGATGGCGCGTACGAGGGTCGTGCTCGCCTCCAGCAAGGACTTAGCCGATTTGCGCGCACGGACCAACCGCGTCGTGTTACCGGCGAGTACCTCCCCGACCAGGATCCACACCGGCCCCGCCACGGCCGCACCGACCAGCGCGGTGCGGAAACCTGGGCCCATCTCGGGGACGAGATACGACGCCAGCGCGAACGGTGCGATCAGGAGCGAGGTTCCCGGAGGTTGAGTGAGGCCGACCGCGGCAAACGTCAGCACATAGATCGGAAGGTAGGGGTTATAGGGACCGGCGAACTGAGAGTTGGCAACACCGAGCAATACAAAACTTACGAGCACTGGGAACAAGAACGTCCAGGGCGACCATCTGTCCCATGGAAGGAAGCGGAAGACGATGCCCGAGAAGATTCCGATCACGCCGATGTAAGCGATCAGGCCACGCGTCGTGGCCGGCAATAACCAGGAGGTCAGAAAGACATGCGCGCCTCCGGCGAAAAACAGGAAGCTGACGAGTTTGCCTAGTGATCCGCCGGCCCGCCCAAAGGCAAGAGCCTCGAGCCTCGACCGATTGCTTTCCTCTTGCGAGGACGTGGTTGTTTCGCGCATGTGCTCTCTGGTTGGGGGTGGTCCGGATTGTTCCACAGTGTGGAAATCCGCGCCCACTAGGCTCACCTGGTGGACTTCAACCATTCTGAGGAGCAGCTCGCTTTCTACAAGTCCGTCAGAGACTTCGCGGCCCGCATAGTGGAGCCCGGAGCCCATGACCGAGACGTCGAGGGACGTTTCGATCGAGCGGTCTGGGACCAGCTCGGAGACTTCGGACTTCTGGGTCTTCCAATTTCGGAGGACTTCGGCGGCTCCGGCGCCGACATAATCACGACCTGTCTCGCTCTCGAGGCTCTCGCCGAGGGGGGCCACGATGCCGGCCTGGGACTGTCCGTCGGCGCCCACATCACGATCGGCACCGTGCCGATCTACTTGCACGGAACGGAAGAGCAGAAGCGCCGCTATCTGCCGCGGCTCTGCTCGGGTGAGTTCATCGGTGCCATGGCGATCACAGAGCCGGAGGCGGGATCGGACGCGGCCGCAATCAAATGCTCCGCGCGGCGCGATGCCGATGACTGGGTGATCAACGGATCGAAGATCTTCATTACGAACGGTTCCATCGCCGACACCGTCATCGTGATAGCCGTCACCGATCCCGACGCCGGTTCCGGACGCGGGATAAGCGCCTTCATTATCGAGCGCGGCACGCCCGGCTTTTCGGTGGGCCGCGATCTCGACAAGATGGGGACGCGTTCGTCGCCGCTCTCTCTTCTGCATTTCGACGAGTGTCGCGTCTCCGGCGATGCCTTGTTGGGGGAGCCCGGAGCGGCGCTTTGGCAGATCGCCTTCGAGTGCTTTGACTGGGAGCGCACCGTGATGATCGCTTCGTCGATAGGCGGAATGAAGGCCACCCTTAACGAGACCATCGCCTACGCCAAGGAGCGTTCGGCTTTCGGTAAGCCTCTCGCCCGCCACCAAGAGATTCGCCACAAGCTCGCGGAGATGAAGGTCTATCTCGACGCGGCTCGCCTCGTCCTCTATCGGGCGGCATGGCTCAAGCAGGAAGGGTTGCCTCACCAGGTCGAGGCGAGCGTTGCCAAGTTCTTCGTCGCCGAGGCCGCGATGCACAACGCGTTGGAGGCGACACAGGTCTTTGGCGGCTACGGATACATCAAGGAGTACCCGGTCGAGAGAGCGATCCGCGATTCGAAACTGATCTCGATCGGCGGTGGAACCTCCGAGATCCAGAAGATGATCATCGCCCGAGAGCTGCTGGGCGACTAGACGGCCGTCCCCCGCCGCCGTCTCGAAAGATAGGGCCACGACTACGCTTGCGCCATGCCACGGTGGCCGTTCGCGGCTGAACACGAAGAACTTCGCCATAGCGTCCGGACATTCGTCGAGTCCGAGCTGGCGCCGCACGCCGAGGAGTGGGAAGCCGGCAGCGACTTCCCAGATTGGGTGTTCAAGCGGATGGGCGATCTCGGCTTCCTCGGCCTGGCTTATCCCGAGCGATACGGCGGCGGAGGCGGCGACTATCTCTGCAACATTGTCCTCGCCGAGGAGATCACCCGTTGCAACTCGGGCGGAGTTGCAATGGCCGTGGCCGTCCAGACGGACATGGCGGTGCCGCCAATTTTCAAATTCGGCACTGAGGAGCAGAAGCAACGCCATCTCGTTCCCGCCATCAAGGGAGAGAAGATCTTCTGCCTGGGCATCAGTGAGCCCGATGCGGGTTCCGACGTGGCGTCGATCTCTACGACGGCGCGGAAAGTGGACGGCGGCTGGGTCGTCAACGGCCGCAAAACCTTCATCACCAACGGTCGCCGGGCCGATGCGATCACGTTCGTGGCGAAGACTGATAGTGGCGCCGGACACCAGGGCATCTCGCTCTTTGTGGCCGACACAGACACCGAAGGGTTCGAGGTAGCGCGCACTCTCGACAAGCTGGGGATGCATACATCCGATACCGCGGAGATCGTCTTCACGGACATGTTGCTGCCCGAAGACGCCCTACTGGGGAAAGAGGGTGAAGGTTTTTACAACATCTCATGGGAGCTGCAGGGCGAGCGTTTAATCGGAGCGGCAGGCGCCATCGCGGGAGCGCGGCGCATGCTGGAGGCCGCGGTGGCGTACGCGCTTCAGCGAGAGACCTTCGGAAAACCCCTGAGCAAGCATCAAGTCATCCGTCATTTACTCGCGGACATAGCGACGGAGGTTGAGGCAGCTCAACAGCTGGTCTACCGCGCGGCCTGGAAGGTAAGTGCCGGTGAATATCCCGTGCGGGAGATCTCGATGGCCAAACTGCTCACAGGGGAAGTTGCCTGGAAGACGGCGGATACGGCGCTTCAGGTCTTCGGAGGCTACGGATATTCGATGGAATTCCCCATCCAGCGTGCCTGGAGAGACACGCGTCTTATACGTATCGGCGGCGGCACCGACGAGATCATGCGCGAGGTGATCGGTCGGATGGAGGGATTGTGAAGACGCTTTCCCCCCGCGAGCTGTTCGCTCCGGAACACGAAGAGCTCCGCGCCGCTGTGCGCACCTATGTAGAGCGCGAGCTTGTACCTCACGCGGAAAAATGGGAGCGCGCCGAATCCTTTCCTCGAGATGTCTTCGAGCGAATGGGGGACCTGGGCTTCCTCGGAATGAAGTTCGCCGCCGAGGTTGGTGGCTCGGGGCCCGACTACCTCGCGGATGCCGTCGTCACCGAGGAGCTGGCGCGCTGCGGATCGGGGGGCGTTGCCGCCTGTATCGGCGCCCACAAAGACCTCGCGTGCCTGTACGTCGGGAACTTCGGCAACTCCGAGCAGCATCGACGATGGCTGGCTCCCGCCCTTGAAGGAAAGTCGATCGGAGCGCTTGCAGTTACGGAGCCGGATGCGGGCTCCGATGTCGCGGGGATCAAGTGTGTGGCCCGCCGAGACGGCAACTCGTGGGTTCTGAACGGATCCAAGATGTTCATCACGAACGGGGCGTGGGCCGATTTCGTCGTGGTCGTCGCCAAGACCGATGCGAATGCGGAGCCCCCGTATTCGGGAATCACCCTCTTCGTCGTCGACAAGGAAACCCCCGGCTTTTCCGCGCGTCGCATGCGGATGCTGGGCTGGAGGACGGGTCAGACGGGGGAGCTCTTCCTATCCGACGTGCGGGTTGATGATTCTTGTCGCCTCGGTGATGAAGGGTCCGGTTTCGCCGCCATCATGCATAACTTCGTGTGGGAACGACTCGTAATGGCCCTGGGGGCGGTCTCCGGGGCGCAACGGACCTACGAGCTGGCCAAGAGTTATGCCCTAGACCGCGAGGCCTTTGGTCGACCGGTCGGAAAGTTCCAGATCTGGCGTCACCGGTTCGCCGACTTGATAACTCGCATCGAGGCGGCCCGTGCGCTCACCTATGCAGCGCTGCGTTCGTTCGTCGCGGGCGAGAGTTCCATCGGAGAGGCGGCTATGGCGAAGCTGTATGCCACCGAGCTCGCGGCCAAGGTCGCCGATGAATGTGTCCAGGTGCACGGTGGCTACGGATACATGATGGAGTTCCCGGCTCAACGTGCACTGCGCGACGCTCGGCTGGGACCGATCGGCGGAGGTACGTCTCAAATCATGCGCGAGATCATCGGACGTACTCTCGGGCTATGAATCTCGCGGCTTACGGGCGATCACCTGTAGGTATTCGGAGTCGGCCACGATGCGGCCGCCTTCAGATTGGTTGAAGGATTCGTAAAGCTCTCGCAAACGCTCCATCATCTCGGCGTATCGGTGCGGCTCGAGCACCTGCTTGAGGGCAATGGCGGGACCCAGATCCGTTTCGTAGTACGACACGAATTCGTCCCAGGATTCGTACTCCTCGCGTATGTAGAGGCGAGAGGTTTCCACGCTCTCGGCATGGGGGCCGAGCCGCTGGGCGACCGCTTCCTCGATGCCCCATGACATGGGGTCGACCTCGGGCTGCTCGCCGGGAGCGTAGGCCTGCATGATCTGCCCCTGGCGGCCGAGGAGCCCGTCGGGCGTCCAATTAGCCATGCCGATCGTTCCGCCCGGCTTGGCGACCCGAAACAACTCCGCCGCCGCGACTTCGGGACGCGGAGCAAACATCGCTCCGAAGGTTGATAAGACATGGTCGAAGCGATTGTCGACATAGGGAAGTGATTCCGCGTCCCCCTCCGATAGCTCGATGCTTTGTCCATCGCTACTTGCCCGCCGACGCGCGAGCTCGAGCATTGCGGGAGTGAGATCACAAGCACTCACCCGCGCCCCGCGCTGGGCGGCGAGCAGCGCGACATTGCCGCTGCCCGTCGCGACGTCGAGAACCTCGTCGCCATCGTCGACTCCAACAGTGGCCACGAGTTCGTTCGCTGCCGGAAGGGTTGTTCGAGCGACCTCCTCGTAGTTGCCGAGACTCCAGATCAGTTTCGTGACCTCTTTTGCCGGATCGGTTTCATTCATGGCCACGTCCGGGTTCGGGGCTTGGTTGTCTTTCACTCAGTTTCAGCAGTGCTGACGCGGACTATCCGAGCGAGCTCGCGACCGAGTGAGGTCGCGCCCTCCGGCGTCTCTACCGTGATCGGGCCTTCGAGGGGCGCGATGTCTTTGATGGCGAGTTCGGCTCCTGGACGGATACCGATCTGGTCCAGGTAGGGGAGCACGTCTTCTTTCAGCTCCGAGATCTGTGCGACGGTGCCCTGTCCTCCCGCCTCGAGGTCCGTCAGACGAGTAAGGACGCGCATGTCGACCGGACAGATTGGATGTCCGTGGGGGCAGTAGTCGGGATAGTCCAGGGAGCGGGCCATGGCCTCCTCTACGCGAGCGGAGATCGCGTGCTCCAGTTTGTGAGCCTCGCCGTGGACCTCGTACCAGCCCATCCCGAGCTTGTCCACGAGAAGGCACTCGACGAGGCGATGCCGCCGCAGGATCGTGTGTGCCAGGCGCCGGCCCTCGCCCGTCAGCACAATGGCACCGCCCGGCTGGCGCAGCAGATAGCCCTCTCCGGCGAGCCGTTTGAGCATTTCGGACGCCGAAGGAAGGGAGACATCTAGCGTCTGGGCGAGGACGGTGGCCGTGATGCGCTCTCCGTCCTCCTCGAGCCGCTTTATCTCCTCGAGGTAGTCCTCGACGCCGCGCATACGTGCAGGATAGGCGGCCCGGCCCGGGCCGCGACGGCGTGCTAGCCTGCTGCTCCGTGCCCGAAGGACGAACTTCTCGGGCGGCCCGAGTTTGTGCCGCCGCCGTCCTTGCCCTCAGTGCAGTTGCTGCCCTCATGGGCCCTGCCGCCGGCGATGAGACGGCCACCCTGCGCGAACAGATGCAGGGTCTCCGGGCGCGCCTTGACGAGAAGACGGCGCGTATCGAGGAATTGCGAACCGAACGCGAGGAGATCGAACACCGCCTCGTCGAGATCGACGACGAGCGAGAGCGGCTTCGCCGCAGCAGCACAAGGCTGAGCGCCGCGGCCATCGAACGCGCGGATGCCCTATACAGGGCGGGCGCTATAGGAATGGTCGAGGTCCTTTTCACGTCGGACAACTTCGGCGAGCTTCAAGACCGCGCCGAGCTCTTGTCGCAGGTTTCGCTGCAGGACACCGGCGTCTTCATTCGGCTGCTTCGTAACCGCGAGGAGCTCGCGCGCTTGGACTCCGAGCTGGTCGAGAGGAACAGTGCGCTGGCGGCCACCGAGGATGCGTTGGCCGCCGAGAGCGCGGCCCTGCAGGATGAATTGGAGGCGGTCGAAGACGAGTGGGCGGACCTCCAGGCATCCCTCGGGGGCGGATCAAACACCAGCGTTGCGGCCGTTGCGCCCGTCCTTCAATCGACGCGCGGGATGTATTGCCCGGTGGCAGGCCCGCACTCATTCATCGACAGCTGGGGTGCGCCGCGGTCCGGTCACACACATCAAGGCGTGGACATCATGGCCGCCTACGGGACCCCCGTCGTAGCCGTGACCTCCGGAACCATCACGTACGCGGCTTACGACGGGAGCGGCGGAAACATGATTTTTCTCTCGGGGGACGACGGCAACGCTTACTGGTACATGCACAACCAGGAGAATTTGGTCACAGGCGGACGCGTTTCGGCGGGACAACAGATCGCGACCGTGGGGGATACGGGGAATGCAGCGGGCACGCCGCACCTCCATTGGGAGTATCACCCGGGCGGAGGCGCGGCGGTGAATCCCTACCCGCTGGCCGCATCTCTGTGCTGAGATAGATCCGAAATTCCGCAGTACGAGGCCATAGGCGGGTATGGAACCGCTGATCATCACGGTTGCCGCCGTCGGCGCGGAGCTGACCCGAGACCAGCAACCCAACCTGCCGATCACTCCCGAGGAGGTCGCCCGCGACGCCGAGGAATGCGCGGCGGCGGGCGCCTCGATCTATCACCTCCACGTGCGCGATGAAGCGGGCCTCCCCACGATGGACGTCGAGAGATTCAGGACGGTGCGCGACGCGATAGCTGCGCGCACGGACCTGATAGTCCAGTTCACGACGGGGGGCTCCATCGGAGACTCCGAGACGATGCGAATCGAGCCTCTGGAGCTCCGCCCCGAGATGGCTTCGCTCACGACCGGCTCGGTGAACTTGGGCGACGACGTCTTCTGGAACCCCAGACCACTGGTCGTCGGCCTATATGGGCGCATGCGGGAACTCGGGGTTCTTCCGGAGTTCGAGATATTCGAGGCGGGGATGATCGCAAACGCGCTCGCTCTTAGGGCAGAGTCGTCCTTCGATCACCATCTGCATTTCGATTTCGTGCTGGGCGTTCCCGGTGGAATGCCGGCATGGCCCGACGCCTTGGATTTTCTGTCCGATCGCCTACCGTCCGGCTCCAGCTGGAGTGCTACCGGCATCGGCCGCGGCCACCTTCCGATTGCGGAGCACACGGTCGCTCTCGGGGGACACGTCCGCACGGGTCTCGAAGATGTTCGCTACTTCGAACCGGGGCGCTTGGTTAAGTCGAACCGCGAACTCGTCGAGCGCGTGGTCGCCATTGCGCAGCGCTCGAACCGCCCGGTCGCCGACCCATCACTGGCGCGCGCGGCTCTTGGGCTGGCCTAGTCATCGGGGTACGCTGTCTAGATGTCTGAGGGAAAGCGACGACTGGTCGAACGCATCGTCGAGCCCGACTACGTTGAAGGGCTCGAAAACAAGGAATTACGCGACCTTCGTGAGATGCGTGACGAATGCCGCGAGGGCGAGACCGAGATCTCGTTCGAACGACGGCTGTGCCAGGGTCGCATCGACATTCTGTCGGCGGAACTGGACCGTCGGTACGGTCGACAGGAGGATGACCTAGTCGCAAGGCTGCCCCAGATCCTGGCCGGCGACGAGCTGCCGTCGGGGGAAAGGCCACTTCCCGAGCGGGCCCCGGACTTCTCCATCCCTCGCAACGCCGACATCCCCCGGCGCCGGGTGGAGGAGATTGTGGGCGAGCAAACCTTGTCTCGGATGGCCTCGATCCCGTCCGACGAGATCAAGGCGATCATCGAGTCGCTCGCTCGACACGAACGTGAGCTCTCCGAGCGCCGCCACGCGGTACACCAGGTAATGGACCGGATTCAGTCGGAGATAGTGAGGCGCTACACAAGTGGGGAGGCAGATCCGGCGACTGCGCTCGCTTAGTCCGGAGCGGCCTTAGTCGTTGTCCTTCTCTTTGGCGTCGTCGTTTTCCTTGGCGTTGCCGTTCTCGTCATCGTCGCCGTCATCCTCATCATCGTCGTCACCTTGGTGATCGTCGCTCTTGGCAGCCTCGTTTTTGGTGTGATGGCGCGGTCCACGGTGGTTTTCATCGTCGCGGCTGCGTCCCTTGGACCGGGCCTTGGAGCCATGTCCCGCGCCGGCTTTACCGCCCTTGGCCTTTCCGCCTTTGGCTTTCCCAGGCTTGTCGTTGTGGGCCCTCGATTCGCCGTCATCGTCGCCATTGCCATCCCGCGGCCGCGCCGGTTTCGACCGATCACCCTTTTCCTCTCCACCGACATGCCCCTTCCGGTGCCCGCCTTTCTTGTCCCCGTCCGTCTCGGTGACCTCGGCCGTACGGTCGGATCGCAAGGTAGCCGGGTTTCGCACGAGCGACGCCCCGTCCGAACCGACTCCTCCGGCTAGGGCGGCGGTAAGGGTCGATCGCGCCGCGCTGATTGGCGCCGCGATCAGTTCAAGTCCGTTGGACTCCAATAGATTCAGGTTCGCAGCGGGCTCGCTGCGGAAAACTCGGGATCTTGGGATGCTCGGCGCCAGAGGAGATTCTGTGCCGGACACGGGACCGCTGGGCGCGGGCACGCTCAGGACGATCGCATTGGCCACCGAGCTGTCGGGTTGAGCGACCTCCAGTTGCGGCGAGCTCACGGGCGAGGTCGCAACCTGTTGAGCCACAATCGACGCGGCCACAAGGGTTCCGCCCAGTAGAGCACCCAGGGCGACCATGACAAGCGGTGTCAGCGCGGAACGTGCTCGTCTGCGTCCGACCCCCCAGTCCATGAGCACAGTTTACTCCCTCTTCGCGTCGGTTTGGTCACGCTCTGTAGTTACGGGTCTCGGGGCGCGCCAGCCGGAATCTGGCCGCGCTTGCAACTGTTATACAAATGTGCCAGGATGCTTGCAATAGCAAGCAAGTAGGCGCCCGAAGGGGTCGGTATGGCAATGGCTCGAGGAAGGATGAAGCTCGGAGAGCTCGGCTCGTTCATCCGCGAGCAGCGCCGCTCCGCCCGGCTGTCGTTGCGCAAGTTGTCCGACCTGGCAGGCATATCGAACCCGTATCTCTCGCAGATCGAACGAGGCCTGCGGAAGCCGTCCGCCGAGATCCTCCAGGCGATCGCCAAAGGGTTGCGGATATCGGCCGAGACGCTCTACGTGCGGGCGGGAATCCTCGAAGAGGACACCCCCTCCGACCTCGTCTCCGAGATCTTGAAGGACTCTCGCATCAGCGAGCGTCAAAAGCAGACTCTGATCGATCTCTACCGGCAGTTCGTCGAGGAGTCGGCTCCTCCGCATTCCCCGGCGGCTTCGGTTCAGGACGTAAGCGGAGACAACGAATGAGTTTTGGTTTGACGGGAAATCGGAACCCTCTTCACCCCCCACTGGCCGCCGGATGCAGTTGTGTCTGCACAGGTGCATTCGGTGGTCGTCCGACTTCCCGTCATCTTTTCGTTTCCTCGAGTTTCAAAAAGGAGGTGAGCAGATGACAAAGGCCAGAGAGATCCTCTACGCGGTCGTCGGAGCAGGCGACTTCACAGTTGAGAAGGTAAGGGGTATCCGCAAGGTGGCGGACCGCAAGACCACTCAGAAGTTCTACAAGGACCTCGTGAAGCGCGGTCGCACGCTGTACACGAAGATCGGTTCTTCCCAGCCGACCAAGCGTGCGGTGGCCCAGACCAAGGCCGCGCGTGCCCAGGTGAAGGGCGCCGCAACGAGCATTGGCCGTGCCGTCCGCGCGGACGCCAAGGCTACAAAGTCCGCCGTCGACAAGGCCGCTCAGGCTTCCTAATCAGGAAAAAGATCGCCAATCAGGAACGGGCTCGCTGTCTTGCGGGCCCGTTCGCGCGTTCGAGATCTGACGATCGAACACTCCATCCGGCCCGGTGCCCTCCCGGGTCTAGGGCACTATGAGCGGCCGTGAACCTGGACGTGGACATCGGTCGGGACGCTGCTTATTTCGATCTCGGCGAATGGAGAGACCTTCTTGGCCGCGATCCCGAGCGTCACATCTTTGCCACGCCGGAGTGGAGTCGAGCTTGGTGGGAGGAGTTTCCCAAGAACAAAGATCTGCTTGTTCTGACACTGCGACGGGACGGCGAGTCTTTCGCCATAGCGCCTCTCTACCGCAAGAACGACCCAGGCCGGCAGATACTTAGATTCGTCGGTGGTCTGGAGCTGACCGATTATCTAGGTCCAATCTGTTCCCCTGAGGATCGCGATCAAGCCGCGGCGGGCCTGATCGACTGGCTTCTCTCAACCGACGAAGAGTGGGACACGTTTGATGCTCACAATCTCCCCGTTCCACTGGGCTTCGCCGATCAGCTTGTCGACCATGCCGACCGATCACGTCTGAACTTCTCCATCGAACAGGAGGAGATCACCGGGATCCTCGAGCTCCCTCCCAGCTGGGACGCGTACCTGACCGCGCTCGAGGGAAAAGAGCGTCATGAGCTACGACGTAAGTTGCGACGCTTGGAGAGAGAAGCCTCGGACGCGGCTTTCAGATCAGCGACCGAGGATTCTCTCGCGCACGACCTCAAGATCTTCTTTGCTATGCACCGCGGCACCGAGGGTCATAAGGGGCACTTCATGAGACCGGAAATAGCAACTTTTTTCACCCGCGTCGCGGAAGCCTTCATGCCCCACGGGCGGCTCCGTCTCGACTTTTTGGAACTGGCCGGACGTCCCGTTGCGGCCACCTTCGGCCTTAGATACGAGGACACCTTCTATCTGTACAACTCCGCTTACGAACCCGACCTGGCTCGGCTCTCGCCGGGCTTGGTACTCGTTGCACATTTGGTGCAGGACGCAATCGACGCCGGCGTGAAGAAGTTCGACTTCCTACGCGGGCCCGAACGCTACAAATTCGAGCTCGGCGCGACGCCGGTGCCGTTGCACAACGTCCGCATTGCTAATCCACGGGCGCGTTAGCTCGTACGGGGAACTTACGATTCGGCTATGGGTGTCAGGCGCGTGGCTGTGATCGCATATCACTCGTCCCCTCTCTTACAGCCCGGAAGTGGGGATGCCGGCGGGATGACGATCTATGTCAGAGGCGTGGCGGCAGCGCTGGCGGAGCTCGGCGTTGCCACCGATGTCTTCACCAGGGCTACAAGTGACCTGCCCCGGATCGGGCACCTTGCACCGGGTGTGCGCGCAGTGTGCATCGAGGCCGGACCCCCCACCCTGGTCGCTAAAGAGGAGGCAGGCGGCTTTGTTGATCAGTTTGCCGAGGGTGTCCAGTCCTTCTCGCTGGCGCAAAAGATTCGTTACGACGTAGTGCACTCGCATTACTGGCAATCAGGCATGGCTGCGATTCCTATGGCGCGTTCGTGGGATGTCCCGCTCGTTCATTCGAGTCACACCCTGGGTCGTGTGAAGAACGGATCACTTCCCCCCGGCGATTTCCCCGAGTCCGAGAGGCGGGATCTGGCCGAAGCCGAGGTGGTCGGTGCTGCGGATGTCCTGGTGGCCTCTACCGACTACGAGTGGGAAGAGCTTGCCTGTTTATACGGCGCCCGACACGACGCCTTAAAGACCATCCATCCGGGCGTGGATCACAAGCGGTTTTTTCCCGGCGACCGTCTGCGGGCACGCGCTCGGCTGGGGCTCGACCCCGAGAGCGGCATCCTCTTGTACGCCGGGCGAATTCAGCCCTTGAAAGGCCTGTCCCTAGCCATCGAGGCGCTCGGTCGGATGCCTGAGGGCACCCCCGCGCCCCTGCTTTTGATCGTTGGAGGGCCGAGCGGCCCCGCGGGCAAGCGCGAGATCGATGAACTGAAAGGTCTGGCCGCCGCCGTCGGCGTGGCCGACCGTGTTCGGTGGCTGGGTCCGCGACCCCACGAAGAACTGCCCGACCTCTATCGCGCCGCCGACGTCGTCGTCGTGTGTTCCTTCTCAGAATCCTTTGGCTTTGCGGCCCTCGAAGCTCACACTTGCGGGACCCCGGTTGTGGGTACTGCGGTCGGGGGCCTTTCCTATGTGGTGAAAGACGGGCGTTCTGGATTTTTGCTGGACGCGCGCGACCCGGACCTGTTCGCACAGCGGCTGAGCCTCATCTTGTCGCGGCCTGATTTGCGGGATGAACTGGGGGCGAACGCGAGCAGCAACGCGCGCGCTTTCTCTTGGTCCGCGACTGCCCACACATTGATCGAGCTCTATGACTGTCTGGTTAGGGAACGGCATTCCGAGAGTTGCGTCTGCTTATAGCTTCCGAATCCAACGGAACAGAATTCTTCGCGAAGTGGGTTCTTTTTTTTGAGCCTCTGACCAGCATTTTTGTTGCCACATCTGCGGCGTCGCGTTCTTGACGCTGTCTGCGCCCGTGGCTATGTTCTCGCAGTCCCGAACAGAGACGGCGGAAGACTTCGGTCGACCACATCGCTGTTCGAGCAGGGCCCCAGAAGTCGATGGCGTCTGACGGGCCTCGTGTGTGGGGAAGTGCACGAGGGTCGACTTAAGCCGGAGGTTTTTGGGGCCTATTAATTTTGGTCAACGGCCTGCGAGCGCCCGAGCAAAAAAACGGAGATTTGCCGGCCGTTCAGCCAGTCGACGCATCAGATACGGGTACCAGTCCGAGCCATAAGGGACGTAGACGCGGACCCTGTAGCCGTCTCGAGAAAGCTCTTCCTGCAGATCTCTTCTGATCCCGTACAGCATCTGGATCTCAAAGCTTCGTTTGCCGCCGGGGACTCGCGCCGCGACCCTCTGAGCATGCTTGATCAAGCGACCATCGTGAGAGGCGATGGCCGGATCGCGCGCGTGCTCGAAGAGCCACTCGACAAGCCACTCGTATTGAGCGTCGATTTCGCTGCGCTTGGCAAACGCAATCTCGGGAGCCTCTGAATAGGCGCCCTTGACCAGGCGGATCTTCGGCTTTAGATGTGCAATCGCCTGCAGATCAGCGGCAGTTCGCCGCAGGTACGCCTGAATGGCGAGTCGCACATCATGTCCTGATGCCCGGAGGTTGCGATACACGTCGAGCGTGTCCGATACATACTCGGATTGCTCCATGTCGACCTCGACGCCGGCGGGCACTCCGGCCGCCTCTTCGGCCAATAGGGTCAGATAGTCGAGAGAGTCGGCCTTGTTGAACGCCAGCCCAAGCTGAGTGAGCTTGACGGACACCGTGGTGTCGATGCCCGTCTCGGCAATTACCTGGATGGATTTGAGGTACTCCTCTGCCGCGGCCTCGGCTCCCTTGGGATCGGTGACCCCTTCACCGAGGAGATCGAGAATTCCGCCGATCGAGCGCGCGTTCAATTCGCGGATCGCCTCAATGGCGGAGTCGAGCGTGTCCCCCGCGACGAATCGGCGAACTACGGGTCGGGTGAAGCGTCCGTTTGTGAGCGTCGAACGGACTTTGGGCTTTTCCGAGGCCCAGAGCAGCGCGCGACCGAGCAAGAAGACTCCTTCGAGATGTCCCCACACCCGCCACCTGCCATCATAGGCAGCCGCATGAGCCGTGAGCACGGAGGCATTGGATGAGCACAAGGCTCGCAGTGCTTGGCGGGGGCAAGATGGGCGAGGCGCTCGTCGCAGGGCTGGTTGCGTCGGGTTGGCGCAAGCCAGAGGAGATCGTGGTCACGGGACGGCGCAAAGAGCGTCTTGCAGAGCTAGCCGATCGCTACGACGTCGTGACCTCCATGGATAACGCCGAAGCCGTCCGCGATGCACAGGTCGTCGTCCTCGCCATCAAACCTCAGGACATTCATGAATTGCTCGAGCAGATCTCTGGACATCTTCGGCCGGAGCAAACGGTCTTATCCTTCGTGGCCGCCATACCAACTGCATTTATCGAGTCCCGCCTGGGCGCGTCGGTGCCCGTTGTCCGGGCGATGCCAAATACGCCGTCGACTGTTCATGAGGGGATGGCCGGGATCGCCCCCGGTAAGCACGCAAGCGAGGAACACTTGGCTCTGGCCACCGAGGTGCTGACTCACGTTGGCCGCGTCGTCACCGTAGAGGAGAGTTATCTGGACGCCGTAACGGCGATCTCAGGCTCGGGGCCCGCCTATTTCGCTCTTCTTGCTGAGGCGATGATCGAAGCGGGGATCCTGCTCGGTCTCTCGCGCGAAATATCGACCGACCTTGTGGTTCAGACGATGTTCGGCTCGGCCAAGTTATTGCGGGACGAGAAGATGCACCCGGTCGAGTTACGAGAGATGGTGACGTCGCCGGGTGGCACCACCATTCGCGCGATTCGCGTCCTGGAGCAGTCGGGGGTTCGCGCCGCATTCCTGAACGCCATTCAGGCGGCCATGGAACGTTCTCAGGAGCTAGCTCACGGTGAGTCCGACGCCTAGGCTCGCGACCAAGTTGATCCGGGATCCGCTCCTAGGATTCCGGCAGACGATGCGTGGGGGTTGATATGGGCACTGACTTTGGGAACTTCATCGCCGGCGAGTGGATCGATGCTGCGTCCGGACAGACTTTCGAGTCGCGGAACCCTGCCGATCGCAATGAGATCCTCGGTAGTTTCGCGCGCTCGGCGGCCGAGGACGTCGATCGCGCGGTGCAGGCCGCTCGCAAGGCGTACCCCGACTGGATGCAAACCCCGGCCCCCACGCGCGCCGACTACCTCTTGAGAGTGGCCCTCCTGCTCGAGGAACGCAAAGAGGACCTCTCCGAGGTGATGACGCGCGAGATGGGAAAGACCCTAAAGGAGTCGCGCGCCGATGTGCAGGAAGGCATCGACTTCGCGCACTACATGGCGGGCGAGGGCAGGCGCTTCTTCGGTCAAAGCATTCCGGCCGAGTTGCGCAACAAGTTCTACATGACCGTACGACATCCGGTCGGGGTCGTGGGTCTTATTACTCCCTGGAACTTCCCCATCGCCATCCCGCTCTGGAAGATCGCGCCCGCCCTCGTGTCCGGGTGCACGGCGATCTTCAAGCCGGCAGAGGACACACCGCTGTGTGCGGCTCTACTCGTGGACATGTTCCGCGAGGTGGGGCTGCCGCCGGGCGTGCTCAACCTCGTCAACGGCTTCGGCGAGGAGTGCGGTGCCCCTCTCGTCGATCACCCCGACGTCCGAGCCATCTCGTTCACAGGATCTCTTGAAGTCGGGCGGATGATCAACGAGAAGTGCGGACGGGCAATGAAGCGTTGCTCGCTCGAGCTCGGCTCCAAGAACGCATTGATCGTGATGCCCGATGCGCAGCTCGATCTTGCCGTGGAGGCCTCGGCCTGGGGAGCGTTTGCGACCTCGGGCCAACGCTGCACGGCGACCTCGCGACTAATCGTCCACGACGATGTCCGTCCGGAGTTCACCGAAAGGCTGCTCGATCGCGTGTCGGACATGAAAGTCGGCAACGGCTTGGATCCCGACGTCGAGCTCGCGCCGGTGATCAACGAGAACCAGAAGAACCGTGTTCTCGAGTACGTCAGCCTCGGCCAACAAGAGGGCGCCAAGGTATTGATCGGAGGCGAGGAGCTCAAAGGCAAGGAATACGAGAACGGCTATTTCCTGGCCCCCACCGTGTTCGATGCCATGACCCCCGAGATGCGGATCTCCAAGGAGGAGATCTTCGGACCCGTGACCGGAATCATGACGGTGGAATCCGTCGAAGAGGCCATCGAGATCGCGAACGGAACCGAGTACGGGCTGTCCTGCTCGATCTATACGCACGACATCACGTATGTCTTCAAGGCGGTCCAGCTGCTCGAGTTCGGAGTCGTGTACGTGAACGCCCCCACCATCGGCGCCGAGATTCAGGTGCCTTTCGGCGGCATGAAGAACACGGGCAACGGCCATCGCGAGGCGGGACCTCAATCCTTCGACGAGTTCACCGAGTGGAAAACCGTCGGGATCGACTTCTCGGGCAAGCTCCAGCGGGCCCAGATGGGCGAGGTTTAGTGCCTCGCCACCATCCCTAGCCGGGGCGCCAGCACGAACTCGGTCGCGCTGATCAAGGTCGCGGATATCGCGCGCGCGTACAACTTCGGTTCCGCACATCCCCTACGACCCGAGCGCGTGCTCCTCGCGTACGACCACATTCGCGAGCTCGGGTTGGTCGAGCTACCTCATGTCCGCGAGGTAGCCGCACGCTCCGCCACGGATGGAGAGATCCTCGCCGTGCACGATGCCGAGTTCGTGGCAACCGTGCAAGGTATCGACGACGGCACCATCCCCGAGCGGCGCGGGCTCGAATTTGGCCTCGGTACGCCGGACGATCCACTCTTCGAGAACATGCATCTCGCCTCCGCCGCCGTCTGCGGCGCCTCAGTGGTCGCGGCTGAGCTCGTCGCCTCCGGCGAGACGGATTACGCGTTCAATCCCGCCGGTGGGCTGCATCACGCCCGCGCCCGGGAGGCGTCGGGCTTCTGCATCTACAACGATCCCGCCGTAGCCATAGCGCGCGTTCTCACCATGAACCCGGAGTGGCGTGTCCTCTATGTCGACGTAGATGTACATCACGGTGATGGTGTGCAGTGGATCTACTACGAGGAACCCCGTGTGCTTACGGTGTCGCTGCATCAGTCCGGTCGCTACCTCTATCCCGGGACCGGTTTTGAGGACGAGATCGGAACCGCGGCCGGACGCGGCACGGCCGTCAACATCCCATTGCTCCCTCTCTCGGGAGGAGATGATTACCTGTGGGCGCTCGAGACCGTCCTGGATGCCGTCGCTCCGGTGTTCTACCCCGACGTCCTAGTAACGCAGTTGGGAGCCGATACTCACTGGGGCGATCCGCTGGCGAACCTCGGTTTGACGATGACTGCCTACCCCCGCATGGCCCGGCAGCTTCATTCCTGCGCGCAGCGCTTTTGCTCCGATCGCTGGATTGCGACCGGCGGAGGCGGCTATCAGTTCGAGACCTTGGTTCCGAAGATCTGGACGATCCACTTTGCCGAGATGTGCGGAGTGGCCGACAGAATTCCGTCCTCCTGGCTCGAGGATCGCCCGCCTGAGTCCGTGTCCCGGTCCTATCGCCCGGAGGTCGAGAGATCGGTAGGGCAGGTTCTGGAGGCCGTGCTGCCGCGCCTTGACGCGCTCACCGTCAGCCGGTCATGACACTTGTTCATCGACTTGTCGCTTACTCGGTCCCGGTGGGTTTTGCGGTCCTCGCGCTGTGGGCGCTCGCGGGGTGGATACGGAAGCGCGAGCCTCATCGGTTCTTCTGGACGCTGCTCGGCGCGGTACAGGTGATCCTCGG
Source organism: Actinomycetota bacterium (assembly GCA_046263155.1). Lineage (GTDB taxonomy): Bacteria > Actinomycetota > CADDZG01 > CADDZG01 > WHSQ01 > DATADF01. The sequence continues at coordinate 14,495 of JBHELF010000045.1, read as the reverse complement.
CCTGCAGGTTCTCGTCGGAGCCATCCTGTTCGTTATGGGCGCGCGTCCCGCGACCCCGGGCCCGCAGTGGCTGCATTATGCCTACGGCGGACTGTTTCCGGTGATAGTCCTCGTCTTGGCCCACCGGTGGGCGGGTCGCCTCGAGGGTCTGGCCTGGGTGGCGTTCGGCGCCGCGAGCCTGGTGAACTTTGGCCTGACCTTCCGCGCCCTGCAGACCGGTTTCGGAATCGGCTGACGAGCGCGCGCCGATGAATTGGCTCGACCTGATCGTCATCGTGTTGGCGCTCGCTTCTGCTTATCGCGGCTGGCGCCTCGGATTCCTGGGACAGGCCTTCGAACTCGGCGGCGGCTTTCTCGGGCTCATCGTGGGACTTGCGTTAGGCCCCCAGATCGCCTCGGCATTCACCGACCGGGCCGGCCTCACGGCCGCGCTCATCTCGCTCATCGTTCTCTTTGTGGCCCTGTCCCTCGGGCAGACGGCCGGCTACATTGTCGGACACCGACTGGGCCTCGTCGTAACGAGAGCCCGTCTCGGACTGCTGAACTCCGCTACGGGCGCGCTCTTCGGCATAACGATCATCTTGCTCGGCGCGTGGCTGCTGAGCTCCGTTCTCGTGCACGGCCCCTCACGCGGCATCGCGAGAGCGATCAAGCAATCCGATCTGCTGGTCGCGGTGAACAGGGCACTGCCGCGGCCCCCGGACATCGTGGGCCAGCTCCAGCAGTACCTGAACACATCCGGTTTTCCACAAGTCTTTGCCGGCCTTCCGCGTTCTATCGGGCCTCCCGTTCGACTTCCCTCGGAGCGCACCGCTCGCCGCGCGGTGGCGGCCGCCGATCAGTCGACCGTCAGGGTCGTCGTTCCGGCGTGTGGCGGGACGCAACTGGGTAGCGGTTGGATCGCCGCCGACTCGACGGTGGTTACGAACGCGCACGTCGTCGCGGGCGGCGAGGAGATCACGATTCAGGAGCAGGGCTCGGGTGATCACGCGGGGGCCGTGGTGCTGTTCGATCCCCGAACGGACATCGCGATCGTTCACGTCGAGGGTCTCACGGCGCCGGCGCTCGAACTCACGACGGTGGACCAAGAACGAGGCACACCGGGGGCGACCCTCGGCTATCCCGGAGCCGAGGACGGCGACCTCGTTCCTCAGGCCGCCGCCGTTCAGGCGATGTACGACGCGGTCGGTCGCGACATCTACGGCAACGGTGAGGTCGAGCGAGAGCTTTACGAGCTGCGCTCGCGGGTGCGCCAAGGCGATTCGGGGGGACCCTTCGTTCTGCCCAACGGCTTCGTGGCCGGCGTGGTCTTTGCCGCGTCCACTACCGATTCCGACACCGGCTACGCGCTGACGGGGGCCGAAGTATCGGATGAGATCGACCGCGGCAGCCGCCGCACCTCCCAAGTCTCAACCGGAGACTGCACCCGCTAACCGCAGGGCCCGAGATCGCCGGTTTTCTGGGCGGGCGGGTGGCCGACCAGATCGACCTACGGCATTGTTAGGCCGTTTGGCCTCCGTCCACGACAAGGGTGGTCCCGGTGACGAACGACGACGCGTCGGAGGCAAGGAAGATCGCGGGGCCCACGATCTCTTCGGCCTGACCGAGACGACCCATGGGAACCATGCGCTCTGCCGTCTGCTTGGTGTCGGGGTCGCTCGTCATCCATTCGTTGAGCGGCGTGTCGATCCAGCCCGGGGCGATCGTGTTCACGCGGATGTTCGACTGAGCTAGTTCCTTGGCGACGGCCTGCGTCATCAACCGCACGCCGCCCTTCGCCGCGGAATAGAAGGACAGCGCCTGCACTCCCTGGATGCCGGCCACCGACGCGATCTGAATGATTGACCCGCCGCCCGATTGGAGCATCGCCTGTGCGCCCAGCTGTGTGCCGTGAAAGACGGAGTCGAGATTGAGCTTGAGGATCTTGTACCAGCCCTCGGGTCGGAGCGACACGATGGGGGACATGAAGTTACTGCCACCAGCGTTATTGACGAGAATGTCGAGCCCTCCGAGCTCTTCGGTGGCGCGGTTGATCAAGGCCTCGATCTGATCGCGTTCTCTGACGTCCGTTGGGATCACCAAAGCGCGGCGGCCCAGAGCATCGATCTCCTTGGCAAGGGTCTCGAGATCCTCCAGGCTGCGCGCCGCCAGAGCAACGTCGGCGCCCGACTCAGCGAAGCCCAGCGCGATCGCTCTCCCTATGCCGCGCGAAGCGCCGGTCACGATGGCGTTCTTGCCTTCGAGGGAGAAAAGCTTGTGCATCGATCCTCCTAGCGGCATGAGGTCGGCGTAGATCGAGCCGACCGGACTCATAGGATCGTCGCATGTCAGCCGCAGTTCGTGCCGAAGTCGCGGCTGCGCTCGTTGCCGGTGGTGTGGCGGGGCCGCATGTCTCCCACGCCCGCGCGAAGAGCATCGAGAAGTTGCGGGCCCTGATCTCCGGACTCGATCCCGAGGCGACTTTCGGTCTCTCGGGATCCGAGAACTGGAAGGCGGAAGACCTGCTCGCAGCAATGGCGAAGCTCACCGGTTGCTCGCCCGATGCGGCGGATCTCAGCTGTGAAGATCAGATCGAACCCGAGCTGACGATCGGCGGCCTCGAGCAAGCAGGCTTACGGCTGCTTTCGTTCGCACAATCGGGAGCCGGCCTCGTTGTGGCTACCGGTCATCCCACCGGACTCCTTGAGTTCTATATGCGTGTGATCGATGCCTATGTGGACGCGGGTGGCAAACTGCTTCGCCCGGCAGAGGGCAGGCGCCTTCCGATCCGCAAGCCGTCGCGCCACTATGAGGTTCGTTACATAGGCGGAGTCGGATGTCTCGCCGATTGGGGCTCTCTCAAACACACCCACGCGGCCGACGCCATGGACGTCCTGCTGGAGGAGACTCCTGGACCCGACATCGTTCTAGGCGATCACGGCTTCGCGGGAAGCGCGGTGGCGCGAGGTATCCCGACGGTCGCGATCATGGACGTGAATGATCACGCTCTGGCGGCCGCATGGACGGAGGGCCGCGATGTCACGATCGTCCCGATGGATGACAACCGGCCACCCCGCTTTTACGAGCCGGCGTGGCGTTTTATCGCGCAGATACTGTCCGGTGGCCGATGACGTTCGTACGCTTGGCCCTCATGGTGGTCCTTCGTGTGAGCGACGGCGGACCCAGGGAACGGCACATATATAGTCGCTGCCCGCATGCGTGAGCCCGTCCCCCCAGGATCCTCCCCCGAGAACGACGAGGTCGCTTTTCTCACGGTTGGCGATGCCGCGCGTCGCCTGCATGTCTCGACCATGACCGTCTATCGGCTGATCAAATCCGGCCGCTTGGAGGCCGCGCGGGTCGGGCGCATGTACCGCGTTCCCGCGAACGCTGTGGAGAGATATCTCCGGCAGCGCTATAGGGACACGGGCTGAGCCCGCACAAGTAACCTCCGCCCGTTATCGGGACGCCGGCCGGATTGGATCAACAGGGGGGATTGAATGAAGGTCGAGCTGGAGCAGGCACTCGACACCGTGCTCGCAAGTCCCGGTGTGGTGTTTTTGCTCGGCGACATTGACAGCGGTAAGACAACCGTCGGCTTCGAATTGTTGCAGGCGGCAGTCCGCGCGGGAATCTCCGGCGCGCTCGTGGATGCCGATATCGCTCAAACCACCGTTGGGCCCCCAACTACCGTGGGGCTGAAGCTCCTCCCCGACGAATCCTCGCTTGGCTCACCGCTGTCGGAGGCCGACCGGCTCGGCTTCGTCGGCGCGCTGTCGCCGCGAGGTCACTTGCTGCCTCATGTAGCCAACAGTGCCAAGCTGGTGGACGCGGCTCGAGCCGCCGGCGCGCGGCTCATTGTTCTCGACACGACGGGGCTCGTCTCCGGCATCTACGGCCAAACGCTCAAGTTCCACAAGATGGATCTGGTCCAGCCGGACTTTGTCCTGGCCCTCTCTCGAGGAGGAGAGCTTGATCCCGTTGTGGGAATCGCCCATCGGTTCACAAATGCGCAGGTATTCGAAGTCGATTCACCTCCACAGGTGCGCGTCCGGACCGCCGAGGAGAGGATGGCTCATCGTGAGAAGAAGCTCGCCGCTTACTTCGCGCGTGGCTCGTCCCGCTGGAAAGTGAAGCCCACCGTTTTCATGCCCACTCTGCCGTCGGAGTTTGAATTGGCACTTCTGGAGGGCCTGGTGGTCGGCATGGAAAACGGCTCTGGAGAATGCGTTGGGATTGGTGCTCTAGAGTACGACCCGGACGAGGAGATCCTGCGGATGGTTTCGCCGGTTACGGAAGGCGTTCGCGGGCTCCGTCTTGGTTCCGTGAAGATCGACACGGCGGGCCGCTTCAACGGCGTGGTCAACCTGTCGCAACTCTTCCGCAGCGAATAGTCAGGAGTTAAATGCCGTCACTCATCAAGAAGCGGCGAAAGAAGATGAGGAAGAAGAAGCATCGCAAGATGCTGAAGAAGACAAGGTGGCAGCGGCGGCAACAGGGCAAGTAGGCCCGTTGCTTAGGATGGCATTGTGCGCACCAGCGAAGTCATCACCTTCCTTTCCGATTACGGACTCGAGGATGAATTCGTTGGCGTCTGCCATGGCGTCATCCTGAAGATCGCGCCCCACATTCGAATCGTCGACATCCATCACAACATCTTGCGCCAAGACATACGTCACGGCGCGATCGTGTTGCAGCAGGCGGTTCGATACATGCCCTCGGCCGTCCACCTGGCGGTGGTCGATCCCAGCGTCGGATCCGATCGCCGTTCGGTCTGCGTCGAGACACCTCAGGCGGTCTTCATCGGTCCGGACAACGGGCTTTTGATGCCTGCTGCCGATGTTGCCGGGGGAGTCGTAGCCGCACATGAGATCCGTGAGGAGAAATATCTCCAGACTCCGATATCCCGCACCTTCCAAGGCCGCGATGTCTTCGCGCCGGCAGCGGCGCATGTCGCGAGCGGAGTCGAACCCGCACAGCTCGGTCCTGAGATCGACATCCAAGAGCTGGTGCCGTTGGAGATTCCAGAGGCCTGGGTCCACGATGATCATCTTCATGCCGAGGTCCTTCAGGTCGATCGGTTTGGGAATCTCCAGCTGAACTTCGGAAGGTCCCATGTCGAGAAGCTGGGCCTCGACCCCGGTGCCCACCTCGAGGTCCGCATCGAAGGCCACCGGCTGCAGGTACCGCTGGGCACCACGTTCGCCGACGCGGAGCCGGGAGAGTTCATCGCGATCGAGGATTCCTACGGATACCTCTCACTCGCCGTGAACAAGGGAGATGCAGCCGCGCGGCTCCGCGCACAGGCGCGTTCGACCGCGATCGTCGGGCCTCCCTCGGCCTAGGCTGATCCCGATGGCGCGGCGACGAATTGCAATAACCGGAGTCTCGAGGTTCCTGGGGCTGCGCCTCGCTCAGGCATTGTCCGAGTCCGATGAGGTCGGCACTCTCGTCGGGATCGATCTCGATGAACCGCCCATATCGATCCCCGGACTGGAGTTCGTCCGGGCCGACATCCGCAGCCCCTTGATAGCCCGCGTGCTGGAGGCGACGAAGGTCGACACGCTCGTTCACACAAACATCTCCTCCAGCCCTCAGTTCCTGGGCGGACGTTCGCAGATGAAAGAGAACAACGTGATCGGCTCGATGCAACTGCTGGCCGCAGCACAGCGCGCCACGCGTTTGAAGAAGGTGGTCATGAGATCCTCGAGCGCTATCTACGGCTCGGGTCCGGCTGAGCCTTCGCTCCTGCCCGAAGATCACGCCGCCAGCCAAGTCGACCTTTCCGGCTATGGAAAGGACTGCGCCGAGGCCGAGACGTACGCGCGGGATTTCGGCCGGCGCCGGCCCGATGTAGATCTGGTCATTCTCCGCACCCAGCCCGTCGTGGGTCCCACGGTTCGCACGAGCATGACGGACTACCTGTCGCTTCCGGTGATCCCTACAGCTCTCGGCTTTGATCCTCGGCTGCAATTTCTCCACGAACGGGATGCGGTGGATGCACTGAGGCAGAGCATTTTTCGCAACTGCCGGGGAATCTTCAACATCGCGGCCGACGGAGTCGTCTATCTCTCTCAGGCGATTCGAATTATTGGCCGCGTCGAGCTGCCCATCCTGCTTCCTCTAGCGACCACGACCGCATCATTGCTTCGACGCTTCGAGACCGTCGACTTCCCACTGGATCAACTCAAGCTCATCGTGTTCGGCCGTGTCGTCGATACAAGCCGGGCTAAAGAGGCATTTGGTTTTGCTCCCAAGTTCTCGACACAGCAGACGATCAGAGACTTCAAGGAGAATCGCACCGACGACTACACGGTCGAGCCCTCGAACCGTCGGCCGGGCTGGGAGCGCGAGTTGTTCGATTACTTGAATCGGCGTTCGAGCCGTGCGAAAGAGAGAGTGTGATGGCCGAGGCCGAGATAATCCAGCTCTCCGGAAGAACCCGGCGCGGTCGTGGGGGCGTGACTAGAACCCGCTGTCGCGCGGTCACGGGCAGCGGACGCCAATGCCGTAACTATGCAGTGAGCACCAGCGGCTATTGCAGGGTGCACGAGACGCGCGAGCGCGCCGCAGGGACGCAGGCGGGCGAAGGGCGCGGCGCAGGTGCCCAAGCGGCCGCCGCCGAAGAACCATCCGGTTTCGGTGAGTTCGTCCGGAGAAGACTGGCGGGTGATTACCCGGTCGACGACTTCGGATACGACCCCGAGCTCTCCCGCACCCTTCTGTTGCCGCTCATGAAGCCGCTCTACGAAAAATATTTCCGCGTGCGAACGGTTGGGATCGAGCGCATCCCGGCAGAGGGGGCCGCGCTTCTGGTCGCGAACCATTCGGGCACCATTCCTCTGGACGGCGCGGTACTGCAATACGCGGTTGCAACGGAGCATCCCCAACGGCGCGTTCTGCGTCAGATCGCGGCGAACCTCGCGTTCCGAACGCCTTTTTTCGGGCCCATCGCACGCAAGGGCGGTGCTGCGCTTGCCAACGACGAGGACGCCCAGGAATTGCTGCGACGGGGCGAGATCGTCGGTGTCTTCCCCGAGGGCTTCAAAGGTGTGGGCAAGGGGTGGTCGGAGCGATACAGGCTGCAACGTTTCGGAAGGGGCGGCTTCGTCCAGCTGGCCTTGAGGAATCGGGTCCCGATCATCCCGATCGCGATAGTGGGGGCGGAAGAGGCTTACCCCATGATCGCGAACCTGAGAGTGGTGGCTCGCATCTTCGGATTCCCCTACTTCCCGATTACGCCGACGTTCCCCCTTCTGGGTCCTCTGGGCGCGATACCGTTCCCCTCGCGCTGGCTGATCGAGTTCGGCGATCCCATCCCGATGGATGCTTATCCGGAGGACGCCGCCGAGGATCCCATGCTGGTTTTCGACCTTTCGGACCGCGTCCGCGACACGATCCAGCAAATGCTTTACCGAAACCTGAAGCTACGCGGGAACGCCTTCTTCTAACTTCCGATTAACTCTCCGATGGCTGGCCCTGGAGGCCACCCGCCCGCCCAAATCCTTGATCGAGGTGGTCCGAGATCAGGTGAGATTCCAGAATCTAAGGACGCCGAGGGCGCCTGCGATCATGATCGCGATCAGCAGGAGGACCAATGCCAGGATCGTGTTCCGTCTCACGAGACCAGGATATTTGGCTCGTTGAGCGAATGGAGGGTCGCATGGCTTCGAGAATCTCCCGCCGCCAGCTTGCGACCTGGCACCTCGTCATCGCGATCCTTCTGACCCTCATGCCTCCGGCGCTGGCCGAGGAGAAGAAGAAGCCGGCCAAATGTGGTGAGCCAACGATGACGCATGACTACACGCCGCAGACCATGAAGGTCACGTTTGTGTTCGATGTCGCCGCCTGCGAGTTGGTTCCCCGCCGCTTCCAAGGGCCATACCTTTCCGAGCAGCCGGACTTTGTGCTGGTTGCCGTGCTCACCTATGACGACACCCTCGGAGCCCGCGCGATTGCTCGCAGCGCCACGTGTTGGCAGGATGGGCCACGCTGCAAGATCGCGTTGAAAGTCGAGCACTTTCCGATCGAACGCGCCACGTATTCCGCCACCGCGGTGTTGACTTCCCTAAAGAGCCCCTTCGTCCGCGCGGCCGCGTTCTATACGCGGTGTACGTCGGTCTACATGACGTCCGTTTGCGGGATCTAGCCGCGCGGTAGTCCTTTTGCTCGGCGAGCCGGCCGGCCGAGCCGCTTCTCTATGAACTCTCGGTTTTTCTTCAGCATGGCTGTGAGCTCCTGGGGCTTCTCCACAAAGCTGCTGACCGCGAGCTCCAAGGAGACCGCCCCCGAGTAATCCGCGACGCGCAGGTTGTCGAGAAAGCGATCGATCTGGAGGATGCCTTGCTCGAGTGGGAGGTGCCCATCGCGTCCGTCACCGGCGTTGTTCGAAAGGTGGATGTGCACGAGTCGCGGGGCAAGAACCTTGTAGCTGCGGAGAAGGTCGAAGCGACCCACTGTGAGATGGCTCGTATCGAGGGCGACGTGGGGACATGCTGCTACCAACTGCTCGGGCTCGAGCCAGCGATAGAGACGCAGTCGCCGGCCGGCCACCCATTTCGGGTACATCGTCTCCACGGCGATCGTGACTCCGTGCGCCGCGGAGTAGTCCGCGAGTTCCGTGGTGATCCAGTGCGCGTAGCGCGTCTCCCACAGATAAGGCGGGTGCACGATCAGGCTGCTCGCCCCCACCGCCTCGCACATCTCTACTCCGCGCTCGATTTTGATCACCGGGTCGGTGCCCCAGACTCCTTTCGTCACGACCAGAAAGGGTCCATGGACCGACGCGATATTGAGTCCCCGTTCACGCGCCAGACGGAGAGGCAGATCCGGCTCCTGGGTGCGGGGGTCCCGGGTGACCATGAGCTCGATATCGGTGAACCCCGCGGCGGCCAGGGCGTCCATGGCCTGCTCCAGGTCGAAGGCCCAGAAGGGGCCGGTGGAGCACTGCACTTGAGGGGCGGCGGTCATCGGGAGATGTTCTCATTGGGTGCCAGGCAGACCGGGGTGGCCACCGCCCCTCGAGAACCGTCACAGGTGGTGCCCGCCGAAACTGGGGTTAGCAAATGCTTGCAAGAGTTTGCAGTCCGCGCTCAGGTAGCGGAGAATCGGGCGGTGACGATCCCCGATCTGCTGGCGGCAACCGCCTCCCGCCAGCCTGAAAAGACCGCCCTGGTGACGTCCGAGGGCCCCGTCTCCTTTGGCGAATGGCTGGCGCAGGCCGACCGCGTTGCGGCCCATCTGCGGCGACTGGGGATCGCGCCGGGAGACCGCGTGGCCGTCGGCATGCCCAACATTCCCGAGTTCTGCTACGCCTATTTCGGCGTGCTGCGCGCGGGAGGCGTCGCCGTTCCCCTCAACGTGATGCTGACCGCGGAGGAGCTGACCCGTGTCCTGAACGACGCGGGAGCGAGCGCCGTCTTTACGGCCGAGCCTTTTTCCCCGGTTGTCGCCGCGGCCGCCGCCAAAGTCGCGTCCCTAGACACCATCGTGACCGTCGAAAACTGGGACGAGCTCGGTTCCCCAGACTCGTTCGAACCGGCCACGCGCGCGGAGGATGACCTGGCCGCGCTCGTCTACACCTCCGGTACTACGGGAGATCCCAAGGGGGCCATGCTCACTCACGGCAATCTGCTTGCCAACCTGCACCAGCAGATGGCGATACCGGAGGGAGCCGCAAGCGAGGACGACGTGCTGTTTCTGGCGCTGCCGCTGTTCCACATTTTCGGGTTAAACGTCGCGCTCGGGCTCCTCGTTCTGAATGGAGCGACGGGAGTGCTCGTCGAGCGCTTCGAGCCCGTGGCGACGCTCAAGCTCATTCAGGATCACCGCGTCACGGTGTTGTTCGGCGCCCCGACGATGTATTCCGCATGGCTCGGAACACCGGGAGGCGAGCAGTACGACCTGTCCAGCGTCCGTCTCGCCGTCTCCGGAGCGGCACCTCTCAGCCCGGAGATCTTTCACGAGTTCAAGAACACCTTTGGAGTCGAGATCTACGAGGGCTACGGTCTAACAGAGACGGCGCCGACGCTGACCTCCAACCGGATGGGTGGCGCGCCACGTGCGGGGTCGATAGGAAAGCCGCTGCCCGACGTGGAGATCCGGCTGGTTGATGAGGACGGTCGCGACGTCGAGGTCGGCGATCCCGGAGAGATCCTTGTGCGGGGACCGAACGTATTCGCGGGCTACTGGGGGCGCGAGGAGGAAACGAAAAATACGTTCTCCGGCGACTGGTTCAAGACGGGCGATGTCGCGGTGCGCGACGAGGATGGCTACTACTACCTCGTCGATCGAAAACGCGAGCTCATTCTCGTCTCAGGTTTCAACGTTTTCCCTTCCGAGGTGGAAGCCGTCCTCCTGCAACACCCGAAGGTCGAACATGTCGCGGTTCTGGGGGTGCCCCATGCCTACACCGGCGAGGCCGTGAAGGCATACGTCGTCGCGAAGAGCGGCGAGAAACTCAGCGAAGCCGAGCTCCAAAGTTTTGCTCAGGAGCGCCTGGCCAGGTTCAAGAGGCCGGAGACATTTGAGCTCGTGCCCGAGCTCCCCCTCCTTCCTACCGGCAAGGTGGTCAAGCGCGCCCTGCGCACCTGATGCGCTCGAGCGCCTCTGGGTGCACGATGCGGAGTTTGTGGCCCCGGCACTGAAGTAGACCGTCGCGCTCGAATCGCTTGAGGATCTTGGAAACACTCTCCCGACTGGTGCCGGCAAAGCTCGCTATGTCGGCTTGTCTCAACGGAAGCTCGAACTCGAGTGCACCGCAGTCCTCGCGACCCAAAAGCAGCGCCATGTGAAGCAGCTTGCCGGCGAGGCGAGCCTGGACGACCGTCGCGTTTCTCTCTTGCAGCATGGCGGACAGCGCGCGACAGCGACGCCCAAGAATGCTCACGAGGGTCCTCAATGCCGCGGGCTCGGTGGTCACCGCGCGGCGGAAGCAGGTCGCGTCCAGACCGAGTGCTTCGCCGGGGCATCCCGCGATCGCATCGAGCTCGTGTGGTCTCGACTCGAAGGCTTCGATCTCGCCGACGAGATCGCCCGGCACTGCCAGGCCGAGCATCAGCTCGCGACCATCGATCCGCCGATGCGACAGCTTCACCACGCCCGACTTCATGACGTAAAGACGGTTGGATTCCTCTCCGGCCAGAAAGAGGATCGAGCCGCGCCTCAACCGGCGCGACACCGCGCTATGAAGCAACTCCGTGCGGGCGCGCTCCGATAACGCCGCCAGCAGCCGGGATTCACGAGGTTCCATGCGCACCTCCAGTCGGGGACGACCTTCCTGTCGAGGGCGCGCACAGGGGCGGCAGGCAAAGCCGACCGCCCCTCCTCAGCTCCAAGTTAGTTGCTCTACGACCGAAGGTAAAGGCCGACACCGGTTGTCTTTTCGCGATGCGAGGATTGGCGCCGTGCCCGATCCCAGCGTCGCGACCGCGTTCTTTGCCGGCCTTGTCTCTTTTCTCTCGCCCTGCGTGCTGCCTCTGGTCCCGGGATACCTCTCGTACATGAGCGGAGTCGGAGCCGGCGAGGGCGCTCGCGTCAGCCCGTGGCGGACGGGGGCGATGGCGAGTGCCTTCGTAGCGGGATTCGGCATTGTCCTCGTGGCGCTGGGAGCGACCGCCACTTTGCTGGGGGCTTTTCTGAGGGACAACCAGGTTCTGTTCGCCCGCGTGGGGGGAGTGGTGATCATCCTGCTGGGCCTGGTCTTCATGGGGGTGCTGCGTATTCCGTTCCTCTATCGCGAGGCCCGCTTCCATCCGTCACCGAGGGCGGGGTTGTGGGGAAGCGCCGTCCTCGGCGCAGCTTTCGCGTTTGGCTGGACTCCCTGTATCGGCGCCACTCTGGGCGTCGTCCTGACTATGGCTGCGGGCCGCGGCCTAACCGGCGGCCCCGGCGAGGGTGCCTTTCTGCTCGCCGTTTACTCCCTCGGGCTGGGATTGCCCTTCATCCTTGCGGGGCTCGGCATCTCCTACGCGACCGGCACCCTGGCGTGGCTCCGCAAGCGTGTGCGCGCCATCAATCTCGCCTCGGGGGCGCTGCTGGTCCTGGTCGGCGTCCTCATCCTCTCGGGCCAGATCACTCGTATCTCCTACTGGCTGCTCAACTCCTTCGACATCTGGACCTCATTCTGATTGGTTGATCTGGGGGGGGCAGGTATCACCGGGCAAAAACAGAACCCCGCAGAGCCCATACCCCGTGCGAGAGAGGAACAAGTGGTACAGCGACTGCTCGCCTTGATTGCTGTGACCGTATTGGGGGCGGGAGCCCCAGCGAGTGCGGAGACGCAGCGCGATCGAGCTCGGACCGTAGACGTCACGTACGAAGGCGGGGCGGTTCAGTACGTGGCCTGCTTCGATTGCCCGGAGACCCACTCACGTCGGGGCGAACGCTTTGTCAGCGTCGAGGTGATCGACGACTGGAGTCCTATCGGCTACGTGGATATCTATTGGGAGGCCAACGGCGAAGAGCACTTCTTCAGTGTCTGTGGTGCCACCGACGAGCCCCAGCGAATCCCGGCCGAAGCCACCACCTTCACGATCTTTCCATGGGCCATCCCTGATCCCGCATGTCCAACCGGCTTCACGACCTCCGGCACCGTCAAACTGACGTTCACCCGGAAGGCTCCCTAGAGCGCGCACTCGCTACGTCCGCTTCGAGCAGGATCGACATACTTGGCTCACCTAGCAGAAGTGGCCGCGCTTTCGCCCAACGAGGCCCCGGCACGAAGCTCTATCTTGTGAGGTGAGGTCGCTACTGTTGGAGTCATGCCGAAACCGTGGCGTAGGTTCTCAGTCGTCTGGACTCGCCCCGATGGCGAGGAAGTAGCCAGGTGGGAGTTTGAGGACGGTGACCCTGCCCCTCCCGACACTACGGCCTATCCGAAGAGCTAATCGAGACCCACTACAGTGACGGAGAATACCGATTCCACCTAGTTTTCAGGCCTGAGGAGATCGCTCGCCTATTCCGCGACGCTGGCGACAATGGTTGAGCCAAGTATGTCGATGCTCGATCAAGGAACCTGCGGCGACTGAGCCGCAACTATCTGGAACTGGTAGAGGTGGCCCTGAACCCCTACTCTCCTAGGCTCTATCGCCTGTGAACCGACAGGTCTGGATCATCGCTGCGCTAGGTGTCCTATTACTGGCCGCGGCGGGTGGTGGTTCTACAACCAGCAGACTTGTAGCCGGTGGCGGGATGACGTTAAGGCCGCTGAGCACAAGCTTTTGATGGTGTACGGCGCGGGCGCTACGGGAGTGGGGGCCAGGGAGCTAGCTGACCTAGAGGAAAAGCAGCCATATTTCTGCTCGCAGCCCGCCGTGGAGATGCCCGACCAGAATCGCTAGCGTTCGGAGAGCCAAGTATGTCAACGCTTCTGCACCCAGTAAGCTCACCGGGCAGTGAAACAACAGGTCCGGATCGCATCGGTGGGCATTGCCTTGATGCTGGTGGCCTGCTCCTCTCAATTTTCAGATCAACTGCGAGCAAACTTCATTGGCGCCTGTGAACAGACTTCAGGAGGGGCGACGGGGACCTGCACATGCATTCTGGAAGGTCTAGAAGATCGCATGTCCGAAGAGGAGTACCGCGACCTCGAAGCGCAGGGCGAGTCCAGCCTTCTGGCCGATTCCCGCGTTAGGGAGGCTATCGAAGAATGCCGCTAGCTTTGGGTGAGCCAAGTATGTCGATGCTTTTCGAGCTGCTCCGCGCACAAGTTCACGCACTAGCGATTGGGCCTCCCGTACAAGATCAAAAGCCCAGGTCGCGGGGCGGTTACAAGCTTGTGATTGCGCTCACAAAAGACCGCTAGTATCGGGGCGATGCCAGCGCGCGCCATTCCCGAGGCCACGGTCGCTCGGCTCCCCGTTTACCTCCGTGCCCTGTTGGATCTGGCCGAGGGCCGCGGGGAGACGACGGTCTCGTCCGAGGAGCTCGCCCGTCTTGCCGGTGTCAACGCCGCCAAGGTGCGAAAGGACTTCTCCTATCTCGGCTCCTACGGCACCCGCGGCGTCGGGTACGACGTCGAGTACCTGCTCTACCAGATCACGCGCGAGCTCGGGCTGACCCAGGATTGGCACGTCGCGATCGTCGGTGCCGGAAACCTCGGGCGCGACGTGGCAGAACTCGGCGAGGAAATTGCGCAGGTCTTGCGCCCCTCCGTGGAACTTCGTGACGGCCGCGTAGATCTCGACGCGGTTGCAGGTGGACAACACCGCGCCTTCCAGCACGTGCTCGTACGTCGTCAATTGATGGAGCGCCTTGGGCAGCGATTCATCGGCGATGGCCAAACGCTCAAGCAGATCGACAGGAGCCGAACTATGGCTGACGCCCACTACGACTAGCGACATAGAGGTCAAACTACCGCCCGGCGGTCAAGCGTTTACTGGCCTCGCGTGCCGTCGCGATCGCCTGTATCCGCTGTTGGAAGAACGACAGGATCTGCAACTCGGTCGAAAGGTCGACCTTGCGAACCGTCACGTCCGGCGGGACCGTCACGACCGTCGGTGCGAAATTGAGGATCG
>JBHELF010000044.1:0-4127 GCA_046263155.1 Actinomycetota bacterium | reverse complement strand
GCGGATCGATTCCACGATGGCGGGAGTGCCGCCTTCTTCTCTGTGCTCCGGTTGATCGAGGTAACGATGTTCGCTGGGATTTACGTAAGCCACCGTCCCCCCGCCCGGTATGACCGGCACGCTATTCGTGAGCAAGTCCTTCCGCACTACGAGTACGCCCGGTGTGCCCGGTCCTCCGATCAGCTTGTGGGGAGAGACGAAGATCGCGTCCTTGTACCAGGATCCCCGTTGAGGCGCTCCCATATCCATTGCCACATAGGGCGCTGCGGCTGCAAAGTCCCACAAAGACAGCGCGCCATGCTCATGTAAGAGGCTCGCGATCCCCTTGGTGTCGCTGACGATCCCTGTGACATTCGACGCAGCGGAAAAACTGCCGATCTTGAGGGGCCGACTCTGGAAACGCAGTAGTTCCCGGGAGAGGTGGTTCTGATCGATCATCCCGTTGGCGTCTTCGCCGATCACGACAACGTCGCAGATCGATTCGCGCCATGGAAGTTCATTGGAATGGTGTTCGTACGGCCCGATGAATACGACCGGTCGCTCGTCTTCTGGGATTACCTCTCGAAGTCGATACCGGCGATCGAGGTCATTCGGAATCCTCAGGTTGAGAATATTGATGAGTTTGTCAATCGCGCCGGTTGACCCGGAGCCGCAAAAGATCACCGCGTGCTCGTCGGTTGCTCCGAGCGCTTCACGGATGATCTCCCGCGCTTCTTCGCGAAAACGCGTGGTCTGTAGCCCAGTGCCGGAACTCTCCGTGTGGGTATTGGCGTAAAGCGGCAGCACCGCGTCGCGAATGAAGTCCTCGATGAACCTAAGGGCGCGTCCCGACGCGGTGTAGTCGGCATATGTGACGCGACGAGGGCCGAAGGGACCGACGATTACCTCGTCATCTCCGATAATCGCCTCGCGAATCGTATGGAGCAGACGCTCGGTGTTGGACATTGCCTCAGCGTATGACCGCTGCCTCATTCAAACCAGACGATTTGGCTTAAGCGACCATTGGCGTGGTGCACCTGCAGGGGCTCGGGCCGGGCGGCATCGAGGACTCCATATCCCGCCGTCCTCCCCCAGCGTTAGCGAGTCGTTAGCGGCCTTGTCCAGTATGTCAGTGGAGACGCTTCCCGCAAGAGGTCGGGAAGATACGACGAAAGGAGAGTGCGATGGTAGGGCCGCTCATCTACGTGGGTACCTATTCGATCAAGCCCGGCAAGCTCGAGGAGGCGCGCAAACGCCTGCCCGAACTCGTCGACTTCGTCGAGACGAACGAACCAAGGCTGATCGCGTTCCACTGCTTCCTCAACGAAGAGGGCAGCAAGCTGACGGTCATCCAGCTCCACCCTGACTCGGCCTCGATGGAGTTCCATCAGCAGATCAACGCAAAGCACTTCGCGACCGCATTCGACTATTTAGAGACGCCATTCAACGACCAGTACTACGGGCCGATCTCCGATGCGCTCGCGGCGGAGCTGTCAAAGTGGGACGAGCCGGGAGTCGAGGCAATCACGATGCCCGTGCACGAAGGTGGGTTCACCCGAACGAACGTGAGATAGCTGGCTGCGTCGCCCTTCAGCATCCGCTTCGCGCAGGATCTCAGTAGCGCTCTGTTAAATCGCCATTTCGATTGCACACCGTTCCCGAAAAGGAGACCAAGTGACGTTAGCGATTGAAGTGTCCGAGGACATCGAACGTCCCGTGCCCGTCGTCTTCAAGTTCTTTGCCGTAGACCACGTTCGCAACCACCCGCGCTGGGATCCCTATATCGAGCTGTGGCTTGACTCCGAGGCCCCCATCGGCGCTGGAACGGTGATCCAAAGACGCAATAGCCGTTCGGGCGCTCCCGTCCAGGGAACGATGGAAGTGGTGGAGTGGGAGCCCAACCGCTCCATGGGGATGATCTCGCGAGATGGGCCCATGGAGATCGACGGAAGAGCCACTTTCAAGGAGATCAGCGAGAGCCGCACGCGGTTGACGCTCGTCGTCGACATGCCGATCAATGAGTCGATGAAGGATCAGCTCGAAGGGTCAATTAGAGAAAGCACCGGAAAGATCAAGGAGCTAATCGAAGCCGAAACGTAGCGAGGTGGCACGGCGCGGACGCGTTTGCGGGCTTCTTCCTGCTCTCTTCCTCTTCTCGCGCCTGAGTTCGAATAAGTGGATGCAGGCGCCCCCGCGGGGAATCGAACGAAAGGGGCGCGCGTTATCTCGCATCTTCAAGCATGTCTCCGCTGTCGTCGCCGCCGGAGTTGCGTATGAGGTGATAGCGGTGTTCTCTCGACCGTTCCAGGCGTGGCAACCGGTAGCTCTCTGATCCTCTCGAGCGCGCGCTCATTCTTTCCATCGGGGCTGAGGTCGTCCCACGATTCGATCTCTTCGAGGGTTCGCTCTGCCCACGCGTCTACCGTGTTGAGGAGGCTGATGAAGAAGTCCACCGCCAGGGCGCGGATGTAGACCTGATCCTGGGTGACCGCGATGCCGTCGAGGAACTCTTGTTTGATCCGTCCTCCGAAGCGGAGCATTTCCCCGACATCGTCTTGGACCTGGTTGAGCGTTGTGACGATCTGTTCTTTGGTGCCGAGGGGAGCCACGAAGAGACGGATCATGGCCTCGAAATCCATAGCGAAGGGAGACACCGGCGTGGAGAGCCATTCCCGCAGTGCCTCTCGCCCCTTGTTCGTGATGGAGTACACGGTCCGGGCCCGCTTCCCGGTGTAGTCCTTCTTCCCATCGAGGAGCCCCATGGAAGAGAGGCGCTTCACCTCTCGATAGATGGCGCTCTCGGCTCGCGGCCACACGTATCTGAAATAGCGCACGCGCTGCTGCGCCAGCTCGTACGGCGACCAGGGGTGCACCGCCACCTGGGCCAGCACGGCGTACGAAGTCGTGGTCAGTTGCTCGGCCATCGTGTCCCTCTTGACATACTCCAAACGCGAGTATTAGATTTACTCTAATTTGGAGTATAGAACGCAGACGCAGGGTGGGTCGGGATCCGAGGGCCCCCTGCCGAGCCGCGGGGGTGGCCATATGACCGTAGATCGTGAGCACGTGGAGACCCTGGTCATTGGAGGTGGCCAGGCGGGACTGGCGATGGGCTACCAGCTTTCGCGGCGAGATCTCACGTACAAGATCATCGACGCCAACCCACGTGTCGGGGACGCGTGGCGCAACCGGTGGGACTCCTTCCGGCTGTTCACCCCCAATCGGCTCAATCGCCTTCCCGGGATGCCTTTCCCCGGGTACAAGTGGGGGTTCGCGAGTAAGAACGAGTGGGCGGATTACCTCGAGTCCTACGCTCGAAACTTCGGCCTTCAGGTCGAGACCGGGATCAGAGTGGAGGGATTGACCCGCGAAGGGGATCATTTCGTCGCCACCTCGGGGGACCGTCGCTTCGAAGCGGACAACGTGGTGGTCGCGATGTCGAGCTGGCAGAAACCTCGCGTTCCCGATTGCGCGTCGGAGCTCGATCGGAACATCGTCCAGTTTCACGTTGCCGACTACAAAAATCCAGGGCAACTCCAGGATGGAAACGTTCTCATCGTCGGTGCAGGCAACTCCGGCGCCGAGGTCGCCATCGAAGTGGCGCGAACTCACAAAGTGCTGCTTGCGGGGCCCAGCACGGGTGCGATCCCCTTCCGGCCCGAAAGTGTTGCCGCGCGGGTCTTGATGCCGTTCATCGGTCGGATCATCTTTCACCGGGTACTAACGGTCAGCACGCCCGTCGGTAGGAAGGCTCGTCCCAAGATGATCTCGACCGGCGAACCTCTGATCCGGGTTAAGCCCAAGGATCTAGCGGCTGCTGGGGTGGAACGCGTTGCCCGTGTCACCGGTGTTGAGAACGGATTGCCGCAACTGGAGGACGGCCGCACTCTGGACGTCACCAACGTCGTGTGGTGCACAGGCTTCCATCCCGGGTTTTCCTGGATGGATCTCCCCGTCCTCGGTCCTCAAGAGCCCCTTCACAAGCGCGGGATAGTCGAGTCGGAGCCCGGCCTCTACTTCATCGGTCTCAAGTTCCTCTATTCGGTCTCCTCAGAGCAGATCCACGGCGTCGGACGCGATGCCGATCGCATCGCCCGGAAGATCGAATCCCGGCGCGGAGTACGCCGAGCAGATCGTTCCACGGACGA